>DIDN01000152.1 GCA_002418185.1 Deltaproteobacteria bacterium UBA5799 | reverse complement strand
ATCCCGCGCTCGATTGCGTTTTTGCCGACGGTAATATTATTGAAGGCGGTGCAAAGACCGAAAAGCGGCTGTTTGACGGGAAGATAGGCTTCAGGAGCGCGGAACATTTCATCGGGGACCTTCTAAAAGGCAGGGCAAGGATATTTTTCGCATCCGGAATGATCAAGAGATCGGTAATCGACGCCTTCGGTGCGTTCGACGAGGACTTCCGCTACTACGAGGATAGGCTTTTGAAGTGCCAGATTGCGCTTAAGTCCGAGGTCGGCTATCTCGACGAGCCCGTAATGTATTACAGGGTTCATTCAACCAACACTTCCAAGGGCAACCCCCTCTGGGTAAGGGAGGAGAGCATACTGGCACTTGAAAAGTTGACAGGTATGTACGGAGACGAGGTCAGGGGCATATTTGAGCCTTACCTCTTTAAGGAATATCTCAAATACCTGAAGGTCGGCATCGAAAACGGAACAATCAGGGCAGTGCTGATGAGGGAACTTAAGAAGGCATTGAGGATGCGGCCTTATTCCCTCAAGGCCTTGTACATTCTTATTTCGCTTAAACTCAAGGGAAGGGGAATGGGCCGGTGACGGGGCGCTAAAAAGGCCCGCAAAGAAAATAGACGGATTGGATACAGCGGCTATTAAGAGGACACTTTAAACCTGACGGTCTATACTACGAGAATAAGCCTCGTTAAAGACAGGTTCCTGGCGATAGAGCCGTATACACCCCTCTAACAAAACGTGTCAGGTTTTCAAAGAGCAAGAAATTCAGAACAACCGCTCCAGCTGAGGCTGAAGTGCCTCTCCGGAGCTAAAACCGACCCACAGAAAACTCAGAAGAGCCAAAAAAAGAGGGGGGCGATCTCGCCCCCCTCTTTCATACCCACGCCCGATGGCAGGATAAATATAAAATCAGCCTTCGCTGAAGCCCTTCAAGAGCTTGGCCNNGGTGCCTGAGCCTCCTTATGGCCTTTGCCTCTATCTGGCGCACCCTCTCGCGGGTGACGCCGAGCACCTTCCCGACCTCTTCAAGGGTGTAGTCCTGCTTCTCCCCTATCCCGAACCTCATCCGGAGGACCTTCTCCTCCCTTTCCGTAAGGGTCTCAAGAACCGAGTTTGTCTGGTCCGAAAGGTCTTTTTCGATCGCCGCGTCGGACGGCGACGGGGATTTCTCGTCCTCGATGAAGTCCCCGAGCGAGCTCTCCTCGTCGTCGCCTATGGGGGTCTCGAGGGAGAGGGTCTGTTTCATGAGCCTCAGGATGCGCCTTACCTTCTGGATGGGTATGTCCATCCTCTCGGCTATCTCCTCGGGATAAGGCTCCCTGCCCAGCTCCTTCAAGAGCTGCCTCGATGTCTGCAGCAGCCTGTTTATCGTCTCGATCATGTGGACCGGGATCCTTATGGTCCTGCCGTGGTCGGCTATCGACCTCGTGATGGCCTGCCTTATCCACCATGTCGCGTAGGTCGAGAACTTGTAGCCCTTCTTGTAGTCGAACTTGTCCACGGCCTTCATGAGGCCGATATTGCCTTCCTGGATGAGGTCCGAGAACTTGAGCCCCAGGTTCACGTACCTCTTTGCTATCGACACCACGAGCCGGAGGTTCGCCTCGATGAGCCTCTGCTTGGCCTCCCACATGTTGAAGTCGTGTATCTTTACCTGCCTGGCCAGCTCCCGGAGATCGCCCCGCTTCATCTCGAGGCGCCTCATGATCCTCCTTACGCGGGCTTTCGCGCGCTCCTGCTTGCGCGGGCCTTTCTTCGACTCCTCGCGCTCGACCAGGTGCTCGAGCCGGACTATCCTCTTTACGACGCGCCTGGTGACATTGGCGCTCAGGTTCATGTCCTTCAAGAGCTTGTAGGCGCTCTCGGGCTTGCGCTTCCTGAGCCTTTCGAGCTTGTCAAGGACCTCGTCGGAAGCGGCAGCGGCCTCTTCGGCGTGGTTTTCCTCTGCCTCCTCCTCTATGAGGTCGCGGAGAGACGCCTTCCCGGACCTTACGCGGCCCACGACCCTCAGTATCTCCATGACTGCGAAGGGGCTTGAGAGGGTGAGCCTCCTGAGCTCGTTCCTGCTCTCCTCTATCCTCTTGGCGTAGACTATCTCCTCTTCGCGCTTAAGGAGAGGGACAGCGCCCATCTCCCGCATGTAGATCCTCACGGGGTCTTCGACCCGCTCCACTTCCTCTACTTCGAACTCGCGCGGCTCGGCCGCTCCCTGGGCCTCCGTGCCGCCTTTTTCGGCGCTGTCCACCACGTCTATTCCGAGCTCTCCGAGGGTCTCAAGCAAGTTGTCCATCTCCTCCACAGAGAAATTGTCCTGCGGGAACGCGTCGTTTATCTCATCATAGGTGAGAAAACCCTTGTCCTTCCCTATGTCGATAAGGCCCAGGAGTTCCACGCTCTGGTTGTTGCCTGCTTTTTTGCTCATAAACCCTTCCTTTACTCGCCTTTACCTGGACAGAAAAATTATTTAATCCTAACATAAGGATAGGACAAATGTCAAGCCCAGTCAAGCCATGCCAGGTTGCCGATTTTACGCTTTTTTGGTCCGTCCCGCTTGACCTCGCCGGGGGATTGTGTTAAAGTTTTTTATTCTAACATATTGTCATTATAAGCTTTTTTACGGTTTCGGTCAGTGACTTATGTTGCACGGCCGCACCCTTGCTAAATATGAAGTTTATGGCTGGAGGAGCAATCGGTAGGAACCTTCCCAGGACCCTCGCGGCGCTGACCCTCGCGCTATTGGTATTCTTCGCAGGCTGCACGCCGAACGACCCGTACCGCCCGTCCGAACGAGGAAAGAACATCTTCTACACCACCTTTTTCGAGCCTCCCAAGCACCTCGACCCCGGCCGCGCCTACAGTTCCGACGAGTACGACATCATAGGACAGATATACGAGCCGCCTCTCGAATACCATTACCTCAAGAGGCCGTACGAACTTAAGCCCCTCACCGTTGAGGAGGTGCCTGAGCCCGTCTATTACGGCAAGGACGGACGGAAGCTCCCGGACGGGGCGCCCGCAGAGGCCGTTAAGAGGGCGGTCTACGAGCTGAAGGTGCGGGAGGGGATACTCTTCCAGGACCACCCAGCATTCGCCCTGGACCCCGGAGGAAAGCCCCTATACCAGGGCCTTGCCGGGAGCGACATTGGCGGGATAGAAGGGATAACGGACTTCCCGGAGAAGGGCACGAGGGAGCTTACGGCCGACGACTTCATCTACCAGATAATGAGGCTCGCGGACCCGCAGGTGGAGAGCCCCGTCCTCTCCATCCTCGAAAAATACATACTGGGGCTCGAGGAATATGCAAAGGCCCTCCGGGCCGACCTCGAGGAGATAAGGGCCCGGAGGCGGGCCGAAGCCGGTTTCTCCTACAACCAGGCTGCCGACGAGAAGGAAAACCCCGTTATCCTCGACTACTGGAAGCACCCGCTCCCCGGGGTCGAAAAGGTAGACGACCGCACGTTCAGGATAATCCTCAAGACCAAGTACCCGCAGTTCGCCTACTGGCTCGCCATGCCCTTTTTCGCGCCCATGCCCAGGGAGGCCGCCGAGTTTTACAGGCAGGGCGCGCTCATGGACAGGAACATGAACCTCAACAGGTTCCCGGTGGGCACCGGCCCTTACATGATGGAGACCTTCAACCCGAACATGGAGATAGTGCTCGTTAAAAACGGGAACTACCGCCATGAGCCCTATCCCGGAGCCGGCGAGGAGGGCGACGCGGAGAAGGGGCTTCTCAGGTACGCGGGAGAGGGCCTCCCCTTCATCGAGAAGATTGTCTTCAAGCTCGAAAAAGAGGCCATCCCGAGGTGGAACAAGTTCCTTCAGGGCTATTACGACAACTCCGGCATAAGCTCCGAGAGCTTCGACCAGGCCGTATCCATAGGCAGCGGCGGAAGGCCCGAGCTTACGGACGATATGCGGGAAAGGGGGATGAGGCTCCTTACGTCGGTCCGCCCATCCGTCTTCTATTCCGGGTTCAACATGCTCGACGACGTGGTGGGGGGCTACTCGCCCGAGAAGCAGAAGCTCCGGCAGGCCATCTCCATAGTGCTCGACTACGAGGAGTTCGTCTCGATCTTCAGCAACGGAAGGGGCATTGGCGCAATGTCCCCGCTCCCGCCGGGCATATTCGGGCAAAAGGAGGGGAAAGAAGGCATAAACCCATACGTCTACGACTGGGACCCGAAAAGGAACAAGCCGGTCAGGAAGTCCCTCGACGAAGCTAAAAGGCTCATGGCAGAGGCGGGCTACCCCGGCGGAAGGACCCCCGGCGGAAGGCCGCTCGTCATCACGTTCGACAACGCCTGGACAGGGGCCGATTCCACCCCCCTCGTAAACTGGTATATAAAGAAGTTCGCGCTCCTCGGCATACAGCTCGAGAGCCGCACCACCGACTACAACCGGTTCCAGGAGAAGCTGTTCAAGGGCAACTTCCAGTTCTTCTCCTGGGGCTGGAACGCCGACTACCCTGACCCGGAGAACTTTTTCTTCCTCCTTGCGGGCCCGAACGGGAAGGTGAAGCACCAGGGCGAGAACGCGGCCAACTACTCGAACTCTGAGTTCGACAGGCTCTTTAAAAGTATGGAGAACATGGAGAACGGCCCGGCCCGGCAAGAGGTCATAGACGGGATGGTCGAGATACTCAGAAGGGACGCGCCCTGGGTATGGGGATACCACCCCGTTGCGTTCTCGCTCTTCCACGGATGGGTGGAGAACGTCAAGCCCAACGCCATGTCGAACAACACGATGAAGTACATAAAATTAAACGCGGAGAAGAGGCAGGCGGCCAGGGACGAATGGAACAGGCCGGTCATATGGCCGGTGGCGGCTATCATCGCCGTTATAATCATAGGGTCGCTCCCGGCCATAATAACCGTCCGGAGGAGGCGCGGCCTCGGCAGGAGGGCCTGAGTCGACGAGATGCTATCGTACATCATAAGAAGGATACTCTACGCCGTGCCGATAATAATAGGCGTGAACGTGCTGACTGCGCTCCTCTTTTTCTATGTCAACACGCCCGACGACATGGCGAGGCAGGTATTAGGGGAAAAGAACGTCACTCCCGCGGCAATCGAGAACTGGAAAAGGGACCACGGCTACGACCTCCCGGCGTTCGTGAATACGGAGGAGCCCGGCATAAAGAAGGTGACCGAGACGGTCTTCTTCCAGAAGTCGGTGCCGCTCCTCTGGTTCGACTTCGGCAGGTCCGACAGGAACAACATCGACATCGGCCAGGAAATAAGGACGCGCATGTGGGCGAGCCTCGCCATAAGCGTCCCCACATTCATTGCTGCCGTGTCCGTGAATCTCTTTTTCGCGATGATGCTCGCCTATTACAGGGCAACCTACATAGACATCTGGGGCGTTGTGCTCGCTGTAATCCTCATGTCCATATCTTCGCTCTTCTACATCATAGGCGGGCAATTCATTTTGGGCAAGCTCTTGAAGCTATTCCCCATATCCGGCTATGACGCGGGGCTGCATTCAATAAAGTTTCTAGTGCTACCGATCATAATAGGCATCATAGCAGCCATAGGAGGAGGAGTGCGCTTCTACAGGACGGTTTTCCTGGAGGAGATAAACAAGGACTATGTAAGGACCGCGAGGGCAAAAGGGCTCACCGAAGGCAGGGTGCTCTTCAAGCACGCGCTTAAGAACGCGATGATACCGGTCTTAACGAACGTGGTCGTATCCATACCGTTCCTCTTCACCGGGAGCCTCATACTCGAGACCTTCTTCGCCATTCCGGGGCTGGGGAGCTTCACCATAAACGCCATACATTCGCAGGATTTCGCCATAGTGAGGTCCATGGTCTACCTGGGCTCGATACTCTACATAATAGGGCTCATAATGACGGACATAAGCTACACTCTCGTAGACCCGAGAGTAAGGTTCGAATAGGATTACAATGCCAGTAATATTAGCAACCGATTTCATAGTCTTTTTCCTCGCCGGCGCGATAGTCTACTTCGCCATCGCCGTAAGAAAGGACGGCGCAGCCGCCTCGGCCTGGCGGGAGATAAGGAAGAACAGGCTCGCCATGGCCTGCCTGGCTGTACTGGCCCTTTACTTTTCGGTAGCGCTACTCGACAGCATCCGTTACCGGGACCCGGTCTTGCGCGAGGACGGCGTCCAGGCCAGGACCGAAAAGGGCGAGGCGATATACAGCGCCCAGTCTTTGAGCCTCCTTGACAGGGCATTCGAGGGCATGAGGGCGAATCACGAGAAGACCTACTCGGCCCCGTTCGCAAAGCACCTCTTCGTAAAGGAGAACGTAGAGCTGCCGGACGGGACTACCGGACGGGAATACGCGCCTCTCAAGCACCCGGGGGCGCACTGGCTCGGCACCGACAAGGTCGGGGACGACGTCCTCTTCAATGCCATGAAGGGCGTAAGGACCGCGGTCGTCATTGGCGCGGGCACCACCCTCATCATAGTCCCCTTTGCTATCTTCTTCGGGGTCGTGGCAGGGTATTTCGGGGGCGTGCTGGACGATATCGTACAGTACATTTATACGACGCTCGCCTCGATACCGGGTGTGCTCCTCATAGTCGCGTTCATGCTCCTTTTCGGGACCTCTGGCTACCAGGGCGGGCTCATCTCGGAAGGGCGGCTGAGCCTCGGGGTCTTCGTCTGGAACGACCGGCTATTCTGGCTCGCCCTCATATTAGGCATAACATCCTGGACCGACCTCTGCAGGCTCATACGGGGCGAGACCCTGAAGCTTCGTGAGCTTGAGTACGTGCAGGCATCGAGGGCCTTCGGCGTATCGAGGCCCGGCATAATATACAGGCACATCGTGCCTAACGTCATGCATCTGGTCCTCATAACGTTTGTCCTGCAGTTCAGCGCACTGGTGCTCGCAGAGGCCATATTGAGCTACATCGGCATAGGCGTCGGCCCGCAAATGGGGAGCTGGGGCAACATGATTAACAACTCGCGACTGGAGTTGTCAATGGACCCGGTCGTCTGGTGGAACCTCACGGCCTCCTTCATCTTCATGTTCGGGCTGGTGCTCCCGGCGAACATATTCGGCGACGCGGTAAGGGACGCGCTCGACCCGCGGCTCAGGTACAGGTAGCGCGAAAAATATCCCCCCTTTCTAAAGGGGGGATTGAGGGGGATTATAAAATATAATCCCCCCTGCCCCTCTTTATAAAAGAGGGGGAAACAAAACGCGACATTAAAATGGGACCTGTCATAAAAATAAAAGACCTCCGCGCCTATTTCAAAACCCCGAAGGGGCTTGCGAAGGCGGTTGACGGCGTCTCCTTCGAGATACCGAAGGGGGGGACCTTTGCCCTGGTCGGGGAATCCGGGTGCGGAAAGTCCGTTACCGCCCTCTCCATCATACAGCTCGTGCCCGAGCCGGCGGGATACATAGCTGGAGGGGAGATAGTCCTTAACGGCAGGGACATCGTGCCGCTCGATGAGCGCGAGAAGAGGGGGATACGCGGCAACAAGATATCCATGATTTTCCAGGAGCCCATGACCTCCCTTAATCCGGTCTTCACCATAGGCGACCAGCTCATGGAGACCATAGTCCTCCACCAGGCTAAGAGGAAGGGAGCGGCCAGGAAGGCGGCAATAGAGATGCTCGCAAAGGTCCACCTCCCGGAACCGGAGAGGCTCTTCGACGAGTACCCGCACAGGCTCTCGGGCGGGCAGCGCCAGAGGGTGATGATAGCAATGGCCCTTGCCTGCAAGCCCGACCTACTCATAGCAGACGAGCCCACAACCGCCCTCGACGTCACCATCCAGGAGGAGATCCTCAGGCTCATAAAGGAGATGAAGGAATCGACCGGCACTGCCGTCCTCCTCATAACCCATAACATGGCGCTCGTCTACAGGAACGCGGACATGGTCGGGGTCATGTACGCCGGGAAGCTCGTGGAGGCCGCGCCTACGCAGGAGCTTTTCCGTAACCCCATGCACCCGTACACCATAAAGCTCCTCCGCTCCATACCCGGGCAGGAGAAGCGGGGCAAGGCCCTTGATACCATCCCGGGCGCGGTCCCCTCTGCCGTTTCCTATCCCGCAGGGTGCCATTTTTCCGGAAGATGCCCCAGGGAGATGGAAGGGTGCGCCTCCATTGAGCCGCCGCTTGTGGAGAGGGCAGAAGGGCACTCGGTTGCCTGCCACCTGCACGACCCGGGCTTCATGAACAAGCCCCATTCAAAGCCCTTGCGGCAGGAGCCTGACGCGCTCCCGCCCCTTGCGGTGCCTCCCTCCGAGAGGGAGACCATCCTTGAGGTGAGGGGCTTGAAGACCTGGTACCCTATAAGGAAGGGCGTGCTTAAAAGGACCGTGGGGCATGTGAAGGCAGTTGACGGCATCGACCTTTCGATAAAGAAAGGCTCGACTCTTGCGCTCGTGGGAGAGTCGGGCTGCGGGAAGACGACGGCCGGAAAATCCATAATACAACTCATAAAGCCCACCAATGGCGAGGTCCTCTACAAGGGGGCCGATATCGCAACGCTCGGGGAGAGGAGGCTCAAGCCTTTCAGGTCTGCCCTGCAGATAATATTCCAGGACCCTTACTCGTCCCTTAACCCGCGGCTCACTGTCAGGGAGACGATAGAGGAAGGGCTCAGGGCCGTTAAACCCGGCATGGGGAAAGAGGAGCGGGCTGAGAAGGTGCGGAGCGTCCTCGAAAGGGTCGGGCTCGGGCCAGAGGCCATGTCGCGGTACCCGCACGAGTTCTCCGGAGGCCAGCGCCAGAGGATAGGCATAGCCAGGGCCCTCGCCGTTGACCCCGAGTTCATCGTCTGCGACGAGGCGGTCTCCGCCCTCGATGTCTCGGTGCAGGCCCAGATACTTAATCTCTTGAAGTCCATTCAGAGGGACTTCGGCCTCTCGTTCCTCTTCATAACCCACGATTTAGGCGTCGTCGAGTACATAGCCGACGAGGTCGCGGTCATGCATGACGGGAGAATAGTCGAGCGCGGCACGACAGCCGATATATTCTCCGCACCCAAACACGACTATACGAAGAAGCTCCTTTCAGCCGTACCCAAGATAGACAGCAGGCTCGCGGACCTCTGGCATTTGCCGGGGCTGGGGGCAGTAAAATGAGTACGGAATGGACAACCCCTAATCGGCAGGGAACTCAAAGCCTTAAGAAATCAAACTGGATTCAACTCTTCTGACCCGACCTGCTGGCCTCCTCCCTGTCTTGACTCCACCCTCCTCTCCTTTAAACTCTGAAGAAGAACAGTTTTCCCGAAAAACACGATAGCCATCGTGCCATGCAGAAGATAAAGCTCGGCATAAGCTCGTGCCTCCTGGGAGAGAAGGTGCGCTATGACGGCACGCACCAGAGGGACAGGTACATAACCGACACCCTCGGCCAGTTCTTCGAGTGGGTGCCTGTCTGCCCGGAGGTGGAGTACGGACTTCCGGTCCCGAGGGAGGCCATGCGCCTGAAGGCTACTCCCGAAGGCCAGCGCCTCGTGACCCGAAAGACCGGAGTGGACCACACCGATGGCATGCGGGAATGGGCGAAGGAAAAACTCGACGAGCTTTCAAGGGAGTACCTCTCGGGCTTCATCTTCAAGGCCCGGTCACCGAGCTCGGGCCTTTACGGCGTAAGGCTTTACGGGCCTTCCGGCCCTCCTTCCAAAAAAGGGGTGGGCGTTTTCGGGGGAGCCTTCATCGAGCGCTTCCCGCTCGTCCCGGCAGAAGACGACGGCAGGCTGCACGACCCGACGCTCCGTGAAAACTTCATCGAGCGGGTTTTCGTCTACCGGAGATGGCAGGAATTGATGCAGGACCCGGGGCCTGTCGCCCTCGTCGATTTCCATACGAGGCACAAGCTCCTTATCCTTGCGCACAGCCCCGGGCATTATACGCGCCTTGGAAAGATAGTGGCCGATGCAGGGAAAACCGGAGGGGAAGGGCCATACCATGAATACGCGGTGAACCTCATGGAAGGGCTCCGCATAATAGCGACGACCCGTAAGAACACGAACGTCCTGTATCACGTCATGGGATATTTCAAGGACAGGCTCTCAGCGCCGGAAAAAGAGGAGCTGGCCGAGATCGTCGGCACTTACCACAAGGGGCTTATCCCGCTCATAGCGCCGATAGTGCTTATGAACCACTATGTCCGGCTTTTCAGGGAGCCGTACCTTGAGAGGCAGTATTACCTCAACCCCCACCCGATAGAGATGATGCTCAGAAACCACGTGTAGGCGCGCATGTTCGAGGGAAGGTACGAGACAGTCAAAGGAGGCGTTCCGGGAAAAGGCGCAGTCGCCTACTGGATGAGCCGCGACCAGCGGTCGAGGGACAACTGGGCGCTCCTTTTTGCCCAGGCGCTCGCAATCGAGCGGAAGTCCCCTCTCATAGTCTTCTTCTGCCTTGTCCCGGCATTTCTCGGGGCAACGCTCCGGCAGTACGGGTTCATGCTCCGCGGGCTTAAGGAGCTTGAAGAGAGCCTTGCCGGGAAGTCCATACCCTTTGTCCTCATAAAGGGCGACCCGGTTAAAGCGGTGCCGGATTACATCAAGCTACACAAGATATCCGAGCTTGTGACCGACTTCGACCCCTTGAAGATTAAAAGGGACTGGCGAAACGCCGTTGCCTCAGGAATAGACATACCCTTTCACATGGTCGACGCGCATAATATCGTGCCTTGCAGGATAGCCTCTCAAAAACAGGAGTTCGCGGCCCGGACCATAAGGCCAAGGATACATGCCCGGCTCGGAGACTATCTTACCGCCTTTCCGAGGCTGAGGAATCACCCGCATAAGGCCGGGCTTGAGGCGGGCTTCGAGCTCGAAAAGACCCTTTCCGCCCTCGCAATCGACAGGACGGTCGGGGAGGTGGACTGGATCAGGCCCGGCGAGCAAGAAGCGCGGAAAGCGCTCGAAAGGTTCATCGAACTTAAACTCGACAGGTATGCAGACGACAGGAACGACCCGACGAGGGACGGTCAATCGAACCTCTCGCCGTATCTCCACTTCGGCCAGGTATCTGCCCAGCGGGTCGCGCTTGAGATAATGAAAAGCGATGCAAAGGAAGAGAGCAAAAAGGCTTTCCTTGAGGAGCTTATAGTAAGAAAGGAGCTATCGGACAACTTCTGCCTCCATAACCCCGGCTACGACAGCGTCAAAGGCTTTCCCGCCTGGGCAAGGAAGACCCTTGAAGAGCACTCAAACGACAGTCGCGAACCCATCTATTCCCTCGACGATCTCGAGAACGGCAGGACATACGACCCTCTCTGGAACGCCTCCCAGCTGCAGATGAAAAAGACCGGGAAGATGCACGGGTACATGCGCATGTACTGGGCCAAGAAGATACTGGAATGGAGCGAGTCGCCCGAAAAAGCGCTTCGAAACGCCATCTACCTGAACGACAGATACGAGCTCGACGGCAGGGACCCGAACGGGTACACGGGGATAGCCTGGGCCATAGGCGGGGTGCACGACCGCGCATGGGCTGAAAGGGATGTGGTCGGAAAAATAAGGTATATGAGTTACAGGGGACTCAGGTCGAAGTTCGACGCGGACTCGTATGTACGGAAGTGGGCCGGATGAGAGAACGCCCCCTTGACTCCCCTTGCCTTTCCTTTAGAATCTAAATAAGGCCCCTTCCTCCAGCCCTCTCCAATTGCGAGGTTCTTCCCATGGCGCGTCCCATCTGGAAAGGATCGATAAGCTTCGGACTTGTAAATATCCCGGTCGGGCTCTTTACCGCCGAAGGCAAGGAGAAGAAACTCGACTTCCACCTCCTGGACAGGACCGACCTCTCGCCGGTCGGCTACAGGAAGATAAACAAGCGGACGGGAAAAGAGGTCGCCTCCGGCGAGATGGTGAAGGGGTACGAGTTCGAGCGGGGGCAGTATGTCGTCCTTACCGAAGAGGACCTTAAGCGCGCCAACGCCAGGGCCACCCAGACCGTCGAGATAATCGATTTCGTCGATTCGAAAGACATCCACCCCATATTCTTCCAGAAGCCCTACTTCCTCGCTCCCGTGGGAAGGGGCGAGAAGGGTTACGCGCTCTTAAGAGAGGCGCTTAAGAAGACCGGGAAGGCCGGGGTCGCGAAGGTCGTAATACACTCGAAGGAATACATCGGGGCCGTGGTCCCCTACGGGAGAGTGCTGGTACTCGACCTCATAAGATACGCCGACGAGCTCAAAAAGCCCGAGACAATCGAAGTGCCGGAGGAGGACCTGAAAAAGCTCGGGGTGACAGACAAGGAGCTTGAGATGGCGGCAAGGCTCGTCGAGTCCATGATATCCGACTGGCAGCCCGACAAATACCACGACACCTACAAGGACGAACTCCTCTCCTACATAAAAAACAAGATCGCCGCAGGAGAGACCGCCAGGGTCGAGGAGGCCGCGCCGCCGCCCGCGCCCGCCGCTGAAGTGATAGACCTCATGTCGCTCCTTAAAAAGAGCGTCGAGGAGACCGAGGCCGCGAAGGCAAAGGCCCGGAAGGCCTCGGGCGGGTAGCCCCGGAAGATGGGGAGCGAAGCTCAAAACGACGGCCTCGGCGAGTACCGGCAAAAGCGCGATTTCAGCCGCACCCCCGAGCCCGAGGGGCAAGTTGCCGAAGGCCCCGCTGGCATATTCGTCGTCCAGAAGCATTCGGCCCGCGCCCTCCATTACGATTTCCGCCTTGAACTCAACGGCACCCTCAAGAGCTGGGCTGTCCCCAAAGGCCCCTCGCTTGATCCCGAAGACAAGCGCCTTGCAGTGCACGTTGAAGACCACCCGATCGAGTACGCCGGTTTCGAGGGCGTCATCCCCAGGGGAGAGTACGGGGGCGGGACTGTAATCGTATGGGACAGGGGCTTCTGGATACCCGAGGAAGACCCGGACAAGGGGCTTAAAAAGGGGGCGATGAAGTTCATACTCTCCGGCAAGAAGCTCCGGGGCAGGTGGGCGATAGTGCGGCTTAAGCCCGGCGGAAGGGACAGGGGCGGACAGCAGGAAAAGGACGAATGGCTCCTTATTAAGGAAACGGACGGGGACGCGGATATCTCGGGCGATATAACTGCTGAAAGGCCAGAGAGCGCCGTAAGCGGCAGAACAGTCGAGGAGGTGGCGAAACTCCCGGAGGGCGTATGGAGCGGCAAGGAGGGAGAGGCCCGGGTGCTCCCTTCCGAGGCTGAATACCGGAAAAAGCCCATGCCCGAGACGATGAGGCCCGCGCTCGCGACCCTCGTGGACGCGCCGCCTGCCGGGGACGGATGGCTCCACGAGCTTAAATACGACGGTTACAGGATACTCGCGAAGATACGGGAAGGCAGCGTCCGGCTTATTACCCGTAACGGGAACGACTGGACCGAAAGGTTTCCGTCCATAGCCGGGGCGCTCTCCATGCTTCCGGCAAGCGAAGCGTGGCTCGACGGCGAGGTCGTCTCCATGGACGAGGTCGGCAGAACGAGCTTCGAGGGGCTCCAGCACGCGCTCGCCATGAAGACCGACGAGGGGCTCATGTACATGCTCTTCGACGTCCTTTATTTCAACGGCTACTCCCTGACGGCAGCGCCACTATATGAAAGGAAGCAGCTCGTCGAGTCCGTCTTGAAGTCCGAAAGGGCTGACGGGAGGTTCATCCGTTTCAGCGGCCATGTGGAAGGCAATGGCCCGGAGTTCTTCGAGCAAGCATGCGCCTACGATATCGAGGGGATAATATCGAAGAAGCGGGACGCGCCGTATGTGGAAGGACGCTCCATGTCGTGGCTCAAGGTGAAATGCCTTTCAAGGGACGAGTTCGTCATAGGCGGCTATACGGAGCCCGGCGGCGGCAGAAGGAGCGGTTTCGGAGCGCTCCTCATGGGCGCATACGCCCCGGACGGGAAGCTCGTCTACTGCGGCAGGGTCGGGACCGGCTTCAGCGAACGCTCCATAGCCGAGGTGTGGGAGCGCCTCAAGCCGCTCGAAAAAACTACTCCCCCGTTCCATGACCCGCCGACCGGGGCGGAGGCAAGGGGCGTGCACTGGATAAGGCCCGAGCTCGTTGCGGAAGTGGAGTACAGGCAGCTGACGGCAGACGGCGTTTTGAGGCACGCCTCGTTCAAGGGGCTCCGGGAGGACAAGCCCGCAAGGGAGGTGGTAGTCGAGGAACCGCTCCGGGCAAAAGAAGCCGTAGGCCCCACGGAAGAAACGCTCGCCTACGTGCCTCCGCCCGAGCCGGGGCCTGTAAGTATGATAAGGAGCGTGCGCGTAACAAACCCGGGCCGGGTCTTTTTTCCCGGGGAAGGGCATACCAAGGCCGACCTCATAGGCTACTATGAAATAGCGGCGCCTCTCATGCTCCCGCACCTCGCCGGAAGGCCGCTAACCCTCGTGCGCTGCCCCGAGGGCATCGGAAAGGAATGCTTCTACCAGAAGCACGCGGCCGACACCATGCCTCCGGAGATAAAGAGGATAGCCGTTACGGAAAACGACGGCGCGCCCGCCGAGTACCTGATGGTTGATACGCCCGAGGGCCTTTTGGCGCTCGCCCAGATAGGCGCGCTTGAAATACACACATGGAACAGCCGTTATGTAAAAACCGGATACCCGGACAGGATGGTATTCGACATGGACCCGGACGAGGGGGTCGGGTGGGAGAGGCTCGTCGAGGCCGTTTTCCTCATGCGGGCACTCCTCGAGGAGCTCGGGCTTAAGAGCTTCGTAAAAGCGACCGGCGGCAAGGGGCTGCACGTCGTCGTCCCGGTGCTCCCCGTGAGGGGCTGGGACGAGATAAAGGAGTTTACCGGGGCTGTCGCCGGGTTCGTGGCAAGGGGCCTTCCGGACAGGTTCACCTCGACGATGACGAAGTCCAGGAGGGCCGGAAAGATATTCATCGACTACATGAGGAACATAAGGGGCGCAACCGCCATAGAGGCCTATTCGACCAGGGCCAGGCCAGGAGCGCCGATCGCCGCGCCGCTCGGCTGGGACGAGCTCATGCTCCGCGGGCCGGGCTCCTTCACGCTCTCCAACATCAAGGAACGCTTAAGGGAGGCCGGGAACCCCTGGAAGGGCTACATGGACCTCAGGCAGCCCGTGACAGTTGAAATGGAAGAGCAGATAGGCTTGAGGCGCTGAAGCCCAAAAGGAAAAGGCCGGAGGTCGTCCGGCCTCGAAGCCCTGAAAGTTTTTTTGGCCCGGGTCCAGGCAGCCTCTGAAAACCAGAGGCTTTTCCGAGCATGTAT
>DIDN01000027.1 GCA_002418185.1 Deltaproteobacteria bacterium UBA5799 | reverse complement strand
TTTTTATTCCCGGCCTGACAAAGAGTCCGGGGAAAAGATCAATTTTTAGAGGTTGCCTTATTTCTTGAGCCCTATGGCCGTGCCCACCCCGGCGTCAGTGAATACTTCCAGGAGCACCGCGTGCTCTACCCTGCCGTCGATTATATGTGCCCTCTTTACGCCCGATACAACGGCCTCCATGCAGCAATGGAGCTTGGGTATCATGCCGCCCACCGCGGTCTTTTTCGTGATGAGCGATCTCGCCTCGGAGAGGGTGAGGGCCGATATGAGCTTCTTGTCCTTGTCGAGCACCCCGGCCACGTCGGTAAGGAGGATGAGCTTCTCCGCCTTAAGGGCCGAGGCGATCTTCCCGGCGACAGTGTCGGCGTTTATGTTGAAGCTCGTACCTTCCTCGTCGCCGCCGACCGGAGCTATTACCGGGATGAAGTCGCTCTCCTCGAGGACGGTTATCACGCCCGGGTCTATCTCCTCGACGTCTCCTACGTAGCCCATCTCCTCGCCCTTTATCCTGAGCCTCCTGGCCTTTATGAGGCCGCCGTCCTTGCCGCCGAGCCCCACGGCCTTGCCGCCGAAGTGGTTTATGAGCCCGACGATCTCCTTGTTTATCTTCCCGACGAGGACCATCTCGACGACGTCCATGGTCTCGTTGTCGGTCACGCGTATGCCCTTTACGAACCTGGACTCCTTGCCGAGCCTCTGAAGGAGCCCGCCTATCTGCGGCCCGCCGCCGTGCACTATCACGGGGTTTATGCCGACGTACTTCATGAGCACGATGTCCCTCGCGAAGCTCTTCTTCAAGGCGTCGTCTATCATGGCGTGGCCGCCATACTTGATTACTATCGTCTTGTTGTAGAACTTCCTTATGTACGGAAGCGACTCGAAAAGCGTCCTTATCTTTTCAATGTTCCTCTGCACGTGCTCGCCTCCATCTCCCCCGGCCTGGCCGGTATAAAGGGGTCTTCGGGGCCGAAATAGAAATACCGTGGTCCGGGAAAGAGCAAGGCTTCCCCGGCCCCACGGCTCTCGTTACAGGATGTACCTTGAAAGGTCTTCGTCCTTCACTATGTCCGAAAGCCTCTTTGCCACATACTCCCGGTCAATGACTATCTTCTTCTCGGCCATGTCCGGCGCGTTGAAGGATATCTCGTCGAAGACGCGCTCCATGACCGTATGGAGCCTGCGCGCGCCTATGTTCTCCATCCTGTCGTTCACGACGGTGGCTATGGAAGCTATCTCCCTCACGCCGTCGTCGGTGTATTCCACCTCTATGCCCTCGGTTTCGAGGAGGGCCTTGTACTGCTTGAGGAGCGCGTTCTCGGGCTCCGTGAGTATCCTTATGAAGTCCTCCTCGCCGAGCGGGCCCAGCTCGACCCTTATGGGGAAGCGGCCCTGGAACTCGGGTATGAGGTCCGAGGGCTTTGCTATGTGGAACGCGCCCGAGGCGATGAAGAGTATGTGGTCGGTCTTTACCATGCCGTACTTGGTGTTGACGGTCGAGCCCTCGACTATGGGCAGCAGGTCCCTCTGCACGCCTTCCCTCGATACGTCGGGGCTCTGCCCTGACTGGCGGCCCGCTATCTTGTCTATCTCGTCTATGAAGACGATGCCCGACTGCTCGACCCGCTCGACCGCCTCTTTCGTCACCTTCTCCATGTCTATGAGGCGCTGGCTCTCCTCGTTTATGAGGAGCTCGCGGGCCTCGGGCACCTTGACCTTGCGCCTCCTGGTCTTCTTGGGGAAGATGTTCTGGAACATGTCCTTGAGGTTCATGTCCATCTCCTCGAAGCCGCCCTGGGAGGAGAGTATCTCTATCGAAGGCACCCTCTGCTGCTCGGTCGTCTCTACCTCTATCACCTTGTCGTCGAGCTTGCCTTCGCGCAGCAGCAAACGGAGCTTCTCGCGCGTGGACTTCTGCGTTTCGCGCTCCCTGGCTATCTTTTCCTGGTCGGCGACCTGGAGCGGGGATACGGTCGAGGGCGGAAGGAGGAGGTCCAGTATCCTCTCCTCGGCAAGCTCCCCGGCCTTCACCCTGACCCGAACCCTCTCCTCGTCCTTGACCATCTTTACCGAAAGCTCGGCAAGGTCCCTTATTATGCTCTCGACGTCCCGGCCCACGTAGCCGACCTCGGTGAACTTGCTCGCCTCGACCTTTATGAACGGGGCCTGGGCGAGCTTCGCAAGCCTCCTCGATATCTCGGTCTTGCCGACGCCCGTGGGGCCTATCATTATGATGTTCTTGGGGTATATCTCTTCCCTGAGGTCCGCGCTCACCTGCTGGCGCCGCCAGCGGTTCCGGAGCGCTATGGCCACGGCCCGCTTTGCGAGCTTCTGGCCTATTATGAACTTGTCGAGCTCAGAGACTATCTCCCTTGGGGTAAAGCTTTTCATCGATAATAAATCCTCTCAAGTTCTTCCTGCAACGGAGTGTTTTGCAAGTTGTTTTCAGGAAAGCTCCTCGACTGTGATGCTGCTGTTCGTATAGATGCATATTTCGGCGGCGGTCTTCAAGGCCTCCTCGGCTATGGTCCTCGCGTCGAGGGCGGTGTGCCTGGCGAGCATCTTTGCCGCCGCGAGGGCGAACGCGCCGCCCGAGCCTATGGCCGCTATACCCTCCTCAGGCTCGATAACGTCGCCGTTCCCGGAGATGACGAAGGTATGCTCCCTGTCCGCGACCACGAGAAGGGCCTCGAGCCTGCGGAGCACCCGGTCGGTCCTCCAGTCCTTCGCGAGCTCTATGACCGCCCTGGTGATGTTGCCCCTTGCGGCATCGAGCTTGGCCTCGAACTTGTCGAAGAGGGTCATGGCGTCGGCTGTCGAGCCCGCGAACCCGGCAAGCACCTTTCCTTCAAGGAGGCGGCGCACCTTGACGGCCCCTTTCTTCATGACGGTCGCGCCGAGGGTGACCTGGCCGTCCCCGGCTATGGCCACCTTCCCGTCCCTCCGGACGGCGATGATCGTAGTCCCGTGAAACTCGATGCCTGACAAACCTTACCTCCGCTCCTTCACCGCAGGCTGCTGAGGGCCATTCTGGGGGAACCTTCTGTAAAAGGTTTCCCCCAGACCCCTTGGCAACACGCTATGTCTTCCTGGCCCTCGGGTGGGCCTTGTCATACGCTTCCATGAGGGCGGCCATGCCGACCTTCGTGTATCTCTGTGTAGTCGAGAGCTTCGAATGCCCCAGCATCTCCTGTATCGACCGGAGGTCGACTCCGGCGTCCAGGAGGTGTGTTGCGAACGAATGCCGGAGCGAGTGCGGGGTGGGGTCCTTCGTTATGCCGCTGCGGGAGACGTAGAGCTTCAAAAGCCTCTCAACCGTCCTCTGGGATATCCGCCCCCCCTTGCCCTTGCCCGTGAAGAGCGGGCCCTTTCCCGTGCCGCGCCCGTCAAGGTACGCCATGACGGCGGCCCTGGCCTTTGAGCCGATATAGGCGACCCGCTCCTTGCCGCCTTTTCCCAGGACCCGCATGGTCCCGGCCTCGAGGTCCACGTCGTCGAAGTCCAGGCCCGTAAGCTCGCTTAAACGAATGCCGGACGAATAAAGGAGCTCGAGCATCGCCAGGTCGCGTATCGCCGTCCTCTTCCCGCCCTCTCCCGAGGGCGACTCGACGAGGCCCGCGGCCTCCTCTACCGTAAGGACCGCCGGGAGGTACTTCTCCGTCCTGGGCGTCGGCACGTTCTCGGCGGGGTTCCGGGCCGCCAGCCCCTTCCTTATAAGATACCTGAAAAACGACCTTATTGAAGAAAGCTTCCTGGCTATGGAGACCTTCTTCCGCCGGACGTGGAGCGAGTAGACGAAAGAGGTTACGGCGGCCTCGTCTACAAGGGAGATGTCGGGGTCCTCCCCGAAGCCCCCGCTTTCGGCCAAAAAGGTGCGGAACTGTTCCAGGTCCCTCAGGTACCCCAGCCGGGTATTGGGGGATGCGTTCCTCTCGACTGCCAGATAGGTCCCGAAGTCGTCTATAAGCCGCTTAAGCCCGTTCACGGCAGTCCCCTCGCATTCCCAGGCCGGTTATGACTCGAAAATCTGAAAACCGGGACAAATTCTGCTTATAACACCAAAACCCTGAACCTGCAATATCTAAAATAAGCCCAATAGCCGGCGCCCTGCC
>DIDN01000106.1 GCA_002418185.1 Deltaproteobacteria bacterium UBA5799 | reverse complement strand
CGAGAAATCGGCTTCCTGCCCGTTGGGATAAGCAAAAGCGACAACCTTTGAGCGTAGCTCTTCTTCAATCCGTTTTTTCGATCTGCTAAGCTCCGTATAAACCGAGTTCTTGTCAATCCCTGAAAGGATCTCATGCCTGCACGTGTGCGCGCCGAATTCAATGTTGTTTTCAGACATCTCTCGTATCTCGCCCCATGATAGCGGCGCGTATCTATCGGTGGGCAGGTCCGGCAGGTCGACTTGCAGGGATGTGGCCAGCTTTTTCAATCGGCATATCCGTTCATCGTAGCGCAGGATTCTGAGCTCATCATAAAGTCCCCTTCTTGCAGCGTAGAGCTGCCTGTCGTCATCAAGGTTGAACGAGTAAGGGCTGCCGCAGATGGCAAGGGAGACAGTCCTCTCCGGAGTTGTTTCGAGGATATGCCTGAATATGTCCTGCCATAGCCAAATCCTGTTGTCGATGAAATCGGTTGCAAGGAATATTGCGGCCGGTACTGAATACTTTCGTAAGATCGTGTATGCAAAAATATAATTATCCCTGTATCCGTCGTCGAATGTTAGGAGGAGCGAGTTTTTGGGCCATTTGCCGTGCTCGATCATTGCAGCGTATTCGCTCAGGCTTATTATCCTGTATTCGTTCCGGAGATACCGGACCTGTTCTTCAAAAATCTCTGTCTCTATTCCAAAACGGTCGCCATGGTTATTGACGCGGTGGTAAAAGAGCACCCGCAAGCTGTTTTTGAACAAGGATTTCGCTGCTTTGATTGCAAGTGCCATCAGATTATTTTTGTATCTGCCCCGTCCGCCGTACGATCCGAGGACCCCTGGCGCGAAGACTGAGTCCGATAAACAGGATGTCCCCGAGATAGGAGCCAAGCGGTGTAGCTGCAAGCACGGACTCCATGAATTCCTGGGTGCGGGGCTTTAATCTCCTTGCAAATGGATAATCACAATTTATGCCCTTGAGTATACGGAGATTGAAAAAAGGGGAGATCAAGGATTTCAACTCGCGGTACGTGAAGTTCTCATAATATATCCGGCCGCTGTGAAAACCCTGGCGGCTTATTCTTTTATCCAGTCTTTTTTTTAAATTGTAGTTGTACACGGTCATGGCCGCCAATCCGTCGCTCTTCAGGAGGCGTTGCAGTTCACCGAGGAACCTGCGCTGCTCCTCCCTGCCCGGGACGTGTTCAAATACCTGGGCGGAAACGATTTTATCGGCTATCCCGCTTTTCAATGGCAGAGCGCAGACATCGCCAACGAGGAAAAAGACCCGCTCCCTTGTCTTTTTGTCGAGCTTCTGTTTAAAAAGTTGAATGGATTGAGCTGAGAAATCTATGGAGACGTAATCGCGAAAACCGTTGTCAATAATTTCCTGGCTGACCCTGCCGGTGCCCGAGCCAAGCTCAATAACGACGTCGTTTTTGGAAAATTTCAGGAAATTTCTTATCAGCTTTTGCTCGTTCCTTCCATAGAGAGAATATCCGTAAGTATGATAGACTTCAGCCTGCTCGTCTCGAGCGGTTATTTCGCTTCGCTTGGCATTAGACGCATTGTCTGGGTTACCTTTGCGGGGGTCCTCTTTTCTGCACTCGATACCCAGTTTCATGCAGCCTGCTTTCAGCGCTTCTGTGCATTTGAATTCAGATAGCGCGTCGGGCAGGGCATCCATTATCCCGTTCTCGACCGGGAAGCATCTGCCGCACTTGTCGCACCTGACAAGGCCGGAATTAACGACCAGATCCGGCCTGTCATTTTGCTCGACGGCGGCAAGTCTGCCGTTTAACAAGTTGTAGGCGGAAAATTGGCCTGATGAGCAAAAACATTCCATATATCGCAAATAGCGTAATTTCATTTTGCCCGCCGCGGCCCTAAACCATTACTTCCCGAAAGTCGATAGCCTCGTAGCGGCCGTTTTGTCCCCGGTGTTCGTGGACACCAAGGCCGAGCTCCATTGCATCGTGGAGATATTGATGGGAATACGGGTTGTACCCGGCGGCTTCCTGCTCGCGTATTATGTAGTCGGCCAGGACGGATTCCAACGCAACGGGGTCGGATGAGATGAAAAGGCTGTTAGGAGAGGGGCCCGTCGAGAGTGTCCTCCATCGCGTCGGCACTCTGCCGTGTGCGCCTCTTGTGAAACAGGGTGCGCCGTAGAGACAATCCGCAATTATTATGGACGTCTTGCGCGCAATGTGCACATTGCTGTTTATATCAACGATGTTTTTCTCGATGTCGCCGCCATGAAGCACTACGGGGTATGCATTATGGTTGCTGAAGCGCACGGTGCCGAAATGGTTCTTGAGCGCGCCGGATTGGAGTACGAACTGATGGGCCTTGAAGACAGGCAGATTTATCAGATAGTCGGCGTGTGTCAAGACGTTGGGGATATAACAGGTGACCCCGTCGCCGAGGTCGTCAGTAATCGTGGAGCGCATCCTTATGGGGGCGTTTGTGTCCTGGTCCTGGGGGGCAAGATGCAGCCTTGAGTACAATTTTTCGAGGAGGCCGTCGTATTTGGGCCTGAAAATGGTTTTAACCTTGAATACGTTCAGCCATTGCGCCAATTCCTTGTTCACCCTGGCGGTCAGGTCGTAAACGATGATGTCCTGGACCGAAAAACCGGCTTCAATCAGACCCTCAATTACCGCGGAAATCAGCTGCGGCGAAGTCATGATGGCCTTTGAATAACCAATCCCGGTATTATTGAGGTTGGGTTTTATGGCGATCTTTTTACCTGTAATGTAGCCAGGTAAAATGCGTCGCCAGGCCTCACTTGTGCGATTCGTGCCTGTGTACTCGATTAGAGCGGCGGATAACATCTTCTTGAGTTCATTGTAATCTATGAAGTCAACATAAGGCGCTGACGTATAATCCCAGGAAGTAGCCTTCTTGTTGAAGACACGGAGTACTGTCGGCAGGGCTTCACGTTTTGAGACCGATTCCAGGGCAGAGTCCCCGGTGTATCCGAGGAGGTGCTTCGGATTGACAAAGCCCGCCACCGCCAAGAGTGACAGCGCTTTGATAAAAGACCTTCGCTCAAACATCGCTACCCCAGTATCGATCTGATGGATGCCATCGGTCTATATCCGTTTTTGAGAAATATGGGCAGACCGAGAATTCTTGAAAACCGAATGCTGCAGATCTCCTTGAAGCCTGATTTGCGGAATACCTTCAAAGAGGCCACATTCCACCCTTCAATGTGGCACAAAATTCTCTTATAGTTCCGTTCCTTCAGGAAGCTCAGGGTCTTTATAACGGCATAAAATGAAAGATTATTGCCCCTGTAATCGGGTAATATAAACGTGTCGTAGATGAATGCCGTTTCCGGAGGGAATGTCACTATCCTGCCGAAATCATGTATGTACGTGCCGTTGACGCCGACTTTTATGTAACCGGCGGTCTTTTCGCCATACGAAATCCTGACGAAGACATGGCCTTCGCTGTCCGCAAGTTGAAGCTCTCTCTCGATATGCATCCAGGTGAATTTCTTGCCGTGGCACTTGAGCCAGGGGATCAGCGCCTGCTTGTCGTCGATCAGGAAGTCTATCTCTGCCTTCGGGTCGAGTCCTGGCATGTCTGGGGCCGGTTCGTGCAGGTCTCGGCAGAACCAGATGGAAGAAGTCGAATAATAGGAGAGACTATACAGCGTTTGGAGCGATTTTTTCACCAAGGCCGCAATGCCGCCATTATTTACAGTCTCCCTGGTTTTTTGCCTTAACGAAGCGAGTTTTCCGGGCAGGCTATGCATTTTTTCCACATGCGCTCGGCGCCTTTTCCCTTGCCTTTTTATAATTATACGGCTGCACCCTGGTATAGTAGATGCGCTTAAGCGAGGTAAGGATGCCGGGGTTTCTCTGCGCGCCCAATATGCAATGAGCGCACATCTCAAGATTGCCCCTGTTCTGCTCTTGTCTGAACCTTTTGTGGCGTGTATTGTTCCAGACCTCTTCGAATGAGGAGCTTATGAGCGAACCAAGGACATAGTTGTTGATGAAAGGGCATATTATTACATTGCCTGAAGGGTCGACAGTCACCTCTGTCCTCTCGACGTAGCACTTCCTGCACGGGATAGTTCCCTCGTACAGGTTTTTTTCCGACAGGACGTCAATGTTGACGGTGCTTATGTTGAGTCCGCAGCCGGTGTATTTCTGTTTTATTTCGTCCAGCTTTTTTTTCAGAAGCCTGGCCCCTGCCTGGTCGACCAGGATGGACTCGTCCTGTTTGAGATAGTACGGGGAGGGCTCGAGCCCGTCGATGACCGAGTCGGCGATGTGCTCCCTGGTGAATTCACCGGCGTACTCAAAATGAATTTCGTCGAAATCGGCGGATATTGCGTATTCGACCAGGTCTTCCAGGATGCTTACATTGTGCCTCGAAACCGTCGTATTGCAGACAAGGCAGGGATTCGGTCTGCTGCCCCGCAGCTTAAGCAGCATTGAAACAGTATTCTTCGAACGCGCGGAGGCACCGTCCTGCCCTCTAATCAGGTCCTGGTACTGGCCAGTGCCGTCAGTGGATATATAGACCGTATCGACGCATTCGTTTATCGCGGAAGCCACCTCCTCATCAAGGCCTATCTGATTGGTGGGCAGGAATACCTTTATCCCCTTATCCTTGAGATAGTGGAGGATATCGATAAGGAGGGCCTTTCGCAGAAGGACATTGCCCCCGAACAACTCGATATTCATGATGCCGGCATCGTGAAGGGCGTCGATAATGCGCTTCCACTCGCTGAAGCCTATTTCCTTGTCCTCGGCCTCCTTGGCAGGCAATTTCCACATGCTGCATGTCTGACAACGCGAGTTGCAGCGATAAGTCAGAAAAATAGTTGCAAGATTCGGCCTTATCCCATGGAAGCGGACCTCCCTTGCAAATATCCTGGAGATGTCCTTGAGGATTACCCTTGAACCGTTTATTGCCTGGGATAGCATCTTTTCACACCTTTTTTCACATAATTTCTGATTTGGTCCGCTCTCAGCCTTTTCAAAAGCGGAATGCTCATGTACTCCAGAAAGTGCAGCGCATAAGACTTGTACCGCCTCCGGAATATCTCAAAATCAACATGCTTTTTGGTTTCTGTGCTCCAGTTCATCAGGTAGTTGTAAGTATGGCCGCAGGTATTATATTCCCTGCATTGGCCCTCTGCAAACAAGGTCTTCAGGATATTGTATTCCAGGACAGAGCCAGGAGATAGATCTCCGAAAGACTCGTCATAATCGGCGCGGACAGGATATACCACGCCCTTGTAATTGAGATGGAACTCAAAGGCTATGGGCTTGTCTCCTTTCTTAAGGAGCCACAGTGTAATGGCACCTTTTTTGCCGAAAGAATTGGAAATCTTGTTATAGAAATTGTTTATGCGGGGGTTATTTAGCATGTCATTTCCTATATCCTTTTTCCAGCTGTTCGATGATATCTCGAACATGGCCTTGATGCACGGGTCGTTAGCATCGTTTATTCGGACACCTTCTATCGAGATGTCGCCGGCCTTCTCTATTCTGTTTAACTTGTTTCTGAGCGATTTCTTGAATTTTTTTGATTTTTCAGCGAAAAAGGTTTCCCACTCACCGTTTATGTCAATGAACGGGCTTTCGATGTTATTTTTGATTCCGAATAAGAACTTGTTCTCGGTCAGATATTTAGAGAGCGCTGCGGCAGTCTTGCCGTCCATGTCCAGCTTGTTGAGCACAAGCAAGTCCCATTCTTTCAAGCTGCTGAGATATCCGAGCAGTCTGCTGATGACAAGCTCATGGCTGCCATTGCGGATAATTATGTCTGCTGACGGCGATTGACCGTTGGCCATCAGCGAAAGCTTGTTTATGCTTACGCCCCGATAACTATGTCTTCCCGATACCAGCGGGGCGATTCCCAATATCTGTCCTCCGTCGCCGTAAATGGCGACTACGTGGAGGGTCTTCCCGTTGTTGAAGCTGTCCCACCAGGCCATCATCCAGTCGTGGGTGAGCTGGATGACGTTGTTCTGCGAGTTCTCCAGCAGGTCATCCCATTGTGGACGCAGGCTTTTCAGCTCTTCGACCGTTTCTATTATTGTTGTTTTCATTCAGGCCGCCAGCGGAGTCCTCAAGGCCATATCCTGTCGCCCTAGTGCCGTTTACAGTAGTTATATGTGGTGGCTATCTTGCTTCTGAGCAAGGTGAAAAACCTCAAGCTGACAGGGCGGACCAGACGTATGCTGAAAAGTTGCCTGCGTTCCACGGTGAATTTTTTTTTGTAATCGTCATGGCTGCCCATAAGAAGGAAGTCATATTCGCTTAGGCCGTTCTCTATCGCCGATTGGATGCTGTTTACATGCAGCAGCATACCGGGCGAGAGGCGCGAGTTGAAGGCGTGGTCCAGCCCCGATTGCAAGAAAAATATCTTGTTGTTGTAGTTTAGGTTATATAAGGCGGCGATGTTCCTTCCGGCTATTGACAGGAAGGTCAATTCCAGGTGCCCGTTTTTCAGCGCCTCGGCCGTGACCATCCTGAGGAAGTCGGTGAACATCCGTTTCGAAAAAGAGCCCTGCTTGCCGCGGGACTCCCATCGGCACTGGTGCAGTCTGACAAGCTCATTGAAGTCATCGTCCAGTTCCGAAAGGCTGGTCGTCCTCCGAATCACGGCCTTCCCGACGCCGTCGACCCTGGATTGATTACGTCTGATCTTTTGACGCATCGTGCTGCCAAGCGATTCCAAAAAAACGTCGAATTGCCTGGGCAGTGTTATATAGGCGCCTTCCCTTCTTTCACTCTCGATATAGAGGAGATCCAAACTGGACGACATCTTCTTGAGCGCCTCGATTGTCTTTGAAGATGATTCCATCTGCTGTAGTACGAGCTCGTCAGCCAGGTCCGTTTTCTCGATATATTCCAGAACCGAGCGCACGGTGATATCCTCGAAGCCCTTCTTGCAGATGAAATCCATGTATTCTGATATGACGGCGCCCTGCCTTGTACCGAGCCAGTAAAGGGCCCGCTTGCTGTAAATGCCTTTCCATTTGGTGTTCACCAGATAAAAAGGAGCGATACACAGAAGCTCCTCCCCGTTGCGGATAAGCAGTATCGCTAATTCGTGGTCCTCTGATCTGTATGCCTTCCACCAGCACCATAGCCACTCCCATCTCAGGAAGAAGTTGTTCGCGGGAGACTCTGCCAGCAGCCCGTTCCATTTATCCCTTAGGAGTTGAAATTCATCATCCGTATCTATCCTGCTTATCGTGGCCTGCATGGCGTTTGGTGTCATCTGCGCGCCAGTGTGTTCCCTTATTTTCATATATACTCGTTCAATACGGGAATGAGGGACGATATGAAATCCTCCTCATGGTCGCTGCGCCAGTTTGCCGGGTCTGCATCTTTCGCATGGCTGCTTACCGCGACGAAGGCGCCGTTCGTCCTGCCCCTTGCGATCCCATGCCAGGCAGTATGGGCCAGTGCGGACATCCTTCCGTCAACGATTTTCCCGTCCAGGTCGTACCAGAAGAGCGTCATGCTCATTTCCCGTCCAGGTCCGGCCAGCACATTTACCTCCGCAGTCTGCTCCTGCCGACCCCTGGTCAGTGTCAAGGTCCTTTTCACGGATTTGGCGTGCAGTCTTTTCGTTTGATCGTTGACGACCTCCTTGCCTTGCGTCTGCTGCTCAAAGTATCCGACATATAAAGTCATCTCCGCTCCACCGGCGTGTCTGTAAACACCATGGACCTCGTGGTCCGCTCCAATCCAGGGCACGATACGTAACGGCTTTTCGTCCACCCTGCTCCATTCTCCAATCTTGTCCGGGAATCGGTCCATATCCAGCTTCGGTTTCACGCTGGAGGGCTGGTAGTAATTCGACAAGATTCCGAAGGAAAAAAGCATCAGCACGGTTATGAATAGCGGGTATTTATTGGCCCTCCCCCTGGCGGCATTTTGAACGTCGTCCGCGGGAACCGTCTCCGCGCCGGTTTTTATTGCAGGGCTCCTCTTTTCTGATAGCAGCAGCACGCCGGCAAACAGGGCGGCGAAGCCGATTACGGAGACAGACATCCCGTGCAGTATGTGCATGGGGCCGTGCAGGGCCCCTGAGAAATTATGATATGAGAGCACCCCTATAAGGGCCACTCTCAAGCTGTTGGCGAGCACGGCTACAATAAGCGCGCCTGAAACGAGGAGCACCCTTCTCGGCCAGCTTTTAAGTGCCAGATACGCCAGGGGTATCCCGAGCGCGGCAACGGACACAAGGTAATTCACGCCGCTGCACTCTCTGGCAACCTCGAGGGTTATGTCAGGCAGCATTATGTAGACGGATTCCAGATATGCAGGGACTCCAACGATGTGCAGGAGTCTTGTGCCGAGGTCGGCCGAAAAAAGCTGGAACGGCATATGCAGCCTCTCGGTGAAAATGCCCCAGGAGGTCAGCATGAACGACAGGTAAAGGATCGGGAAGGCCAGGTTCCTCAGAAAGCCGGGGCCCAGGATGAAAAGCACCATCCCGGATATGGTTATTATCAGCGAGGCCTCCTGTATGACGAGTATTCCGGCTGCCTGGCTCGCGAGATGCAGGGCAAGCCCTAAGGACAGAAGAATAAAACCCATAAGGTAGGACGGAGAGGGGCTTATTCGTTCAAGCGCGCCCCTGTATTCCCATACGAGATACAGGCTTATCAACGGGACAAGAAAGCCGTGCGAATACACCGAGCTGTTCAACCATGAACCGACGAGGATGGCGAATAGCTTCGCATGGCTCAGGATGAAGGCTGCGGATATAAGGACGCAGCAGGCCCAGAAGCTTCTATCCTCGTAGAAGGCTCCAATGCCGCTTTTATGATCGAGAGGGGAGGCCGTGGTCAAGTTCTTCTCTCCAGGTTTTCCCCTAACTGGACCGCCGCAAGGACGTCCTCCATCGGACGAAAGCTGGTAGATGACAGAAGGTACCTGAGTTTCAAAGCTGTCCTGTCGAGGTTCACATAGTGCCTGAATCTGGACTTAAGGCCGGCATTTATCCTCGGCTGCCCAGGGTCTATCTCCCACGGGTGCAGGTATATGACAGCCGGCTGTTTTTCCTTTGCGTTCACGTGGTCTATGCATTTCTTTATCAGCCACGCGGGCAGCAACCTCAAGTAGCCCCCGCCGGCTATCGGTAAGCTGGCCTTAAGCCCCAGCACCTTCATCTCTACCGTGGAGATGGGGAACTCCGTTATAACGCCGGACGGCCTGGTTATGATGTGGGGGAACCGGCTGGCCCCGGGGATGCCGTATATGTCATGGACTACCGGGAATATGCTGGAGTCGTATTCGAACCCCTCCTCTATCAGCACGTCGAGGGCCCAGAGTGATTTTTTCGTGACCGAATAGCTTGCCGCCCTGTACCCCTTTACCGGCCTGCCGATTATATCCTCGATTAGCTGCTTGGATCTCCTGGCATCCTTCCTGAACTCCCCGGGGGACATTTCATAGGCAAGACGGTGGCTGTAGCCATGGCTGCCTACCTCGTGCCCCCGGCTGTGGATTTGTCTGACCAGTGCGGGGTTTCGTTCCGCGACCCAGCCTAAAACGAAAAAAGTGGCCTTCACATCGTATTCGTCAAGTATATCGAGCACGCCAGAGGTGCTGCGCTCGATCCGGCTCTCGTATTTCCCCCACTCCTCGAACCTGACGACCTTGGAAAACGCGGAGACCATGAAATAGTCCTCGACGTCTATGGTCATGGCGTTCAACGGGGCCGGGTTTTCCTTCATCCCTGAATCGGGCTGCACGGCTCGGGGCGCACCGATACCGGGACTGGCCGCGTGCTCTGCATGAATCGAGCAATGGGGGTATCTGTTTGTCATTTGTTCGGGTGATTCCGGGCAGGCTACCGCCGTTCAGGTGCAATCGGATTTTTTGCACCCGTTGAACAGGCTATTTTTGAATGGTGGTACAAGGTGCTTCAAAAAGGCAGCATCGGTTCCGCTGCCCTGGTGCTCTATGCTTAAATCCTTGCCAGGAGGGCCCTGTCAAGTATCACCCTGACGTTCAGGGCCTTAAGCAATATGCTTACCCTTTCAGAACTCCCCATCTCACGTTCGAAGAGCGCCTCGAACCCCTCGAAGGCGCCTCCCTTTATGGAAACGCTCTCCCCGGGGCTGAACGCCTCCCTTTTCAGGGCAACCACGCCGTTCTCCATCCTGCCCAGGATGGAGTCGATTATCTGCCCTGGGACCGGCTGGGGCGCGGCTTCGTTCCCGACTATCTGCCTTACGCCGCGCGTGTATTTTATGAGCCGGTAATGGGCCGGAAGGTCCAGCTCGGCGAAGATATAACAGGGGAAAAGAGGGGATACCACGTACCGGAGCTTCCTCCGGTAAAGCTTCCGCTCCCTGAGGAGCGGGTTCAGCACCCTGAAACCGCTCCTCATAAGGCGGGAGGATACCATGCCCTCGCAGCCAGGCTTCGTGTATATGGCGTACCAGTTATTCATTGTATTCTATATCGGCGGGAACCCCGGGAAAATCAACCTGAATCCAGCTCTACCTTGCTCCCTTGCCGGTGAGCACTACCTTTATGGTCCAGAACATTATCATCAAGTCCAGCAGGGGCGACATGTTTTTTATGTAGAAGATCTCGTACTGGAGCTTCTCTACGGCGTCCTCCAGGGTCGCGCCGTAAGGGTACTTTATCTGCGCCCAGCCGGTAAGGCCCGGCTTAACCACAGTCCTGATGTTATAGTAAGGGATCTCCTCCCGGAGCTTTTTTACGAAAAAAGGGCGCTCTGGTCTCGGGCCCACGAAGCTCATGTCGCCCTTCAATACGTTTATGAGCTGCGGGATCTCGTCTATGCGGAGCTTCCTGATTATGCGCCCGACCAGGGTGACCCTGTCGTCATTTGCCAATGCCCATACCGGCCCGGTCTTTTCCTCGGCGTCCAGGCGCATCGAACGGAACTTGTAGATGTTGAATTCCTTCCCGTGCTCGCCCACCCTGACCTGCCTGAATATGACCGGGCCCTTCGATTCGAGCCTGATTATGGCTGCAGTAAGGAGCATTATCGGGGCTGCGACCACGAGCCAGAGGGAGGCGAAGAAGATGTCAAGGGTCCTCTTGACGAACTTCCTTGACCTGAGCGACCTGAACCCGTCCGAGAACACCATCCAGCTCGGTTTCAGATGATCAAGGGGTATCTTGCCCGTGAGCCTCTCCTTGAAGGTCTCGCTCTCTTCAATGGATATGCCCTTGAGTTTGCAGTCGAGGAGGGCCGACATGGGGAGCTTGGCCCGCCTGTCCGGTAGGGCGACGATTATCAGGTCGATATTCTGCTCGTCCGCGAGCCTGTTTATGTCGCCGTAGCCGCCTATAACGCCGGGGTTTACTATGGAGAGCCCGTATTTCGCCGGGTCGTCGTCTATGAACCCCACGAGCTTGAGGCCGTTCTCGGGCTTGGAGTATATCTCGCTCCCGATCTTCTTCGCAAGCTCGCCTGCCCCTATGATGAGGACGCGCTTACCGGGGAGCTTGATCTTCAGTATCTTCGAGAAGAGGAGCCTGAAGCATATTATCGCCGACGGCATTACCAGCATGTTTATGAGCAGTATGCCCCGCCATATCTTGAGCGAGGGAACTATGTAGAAAAGGCTGAACTGAATAATCGCGGCTACGAGCATGCCTTTTATGAGCCGGGAGAACATGTGGCGGCTCGGGCGGTACATGTCCGGCGTGTAGAGGTCGAAGTAGTAGAAGGTGACCAGGTAGGTCGCGGTGAGTACCAGGCTCCTCAGGTAATTTGGGTCGTATTCGACGATAGCCCCGCCGTTGAAGGAGAGCCGTATCGCCACCGACCCGAGCGAGGCAAGGAATATGAGAAGGCCCTCGAGGATCCCTATGTACACTAATCTCTTTGAAGGGTGCCTGTTGAAGAACATTGGTCTGCTCTCTTTCTAATAGTAATACCTGTTCATGGCTGTATCAGTCCCGTTGAGCACCGCCCCGATGAACCGTCCTCCGGAGAGCGACTGGACCGCGTTCATTACGACTCTTTTCGGGGTGGCTCCGGCCCGCACTACCAGCAACGTCCCGTCCACCAGCCTTGATATGATGTTCATGTCAGCCAGGGGCAGTATGGGCGGGGTGTCCACCAGTATATAGTCGAACTCGTCCTTGAAGCCCTGGATGAGCGACTTGAGGTAGGGCGAATCTATGAGCTCGGAGGAGCTCCTGGTGCAAGCGCCCGACGTAAGGAGGTATAGGCTCGTCCCGTCCAGACGGCAGACTGCCTCGCGTATGTCGGCCCTGCCTTCGAGGACGTCCGCCAGTCCGGCCGAGCCCTCGCGCTCAATCATGCCCGCAAGGGTCGAGGGTTTCCGCAGGTCGCATTCGACAAGCAGCACCCTTTTCTTGAACTCGCAAGCGGTCACATACGCGAGGTTTATCGAGGTGACGGATTTCCCTTCTCCTTTGACCGCGCTGGTAACCGCTATGGTCTTGAGCGGCGCTTGCTCGGCCAGCCGGTGCAGCCTTGAGTAGAGGATCCGGTACTGCTCGGTTATGATCGAGTTTCCGACCGCTGCCGCAGCTGGCGGCACCGAGAACCTGGCGGACTTCCCATATCTCGTGAACCGCCGCGGCGCGGCGCCCGGGGCCGCGGTGCCGAAATCATCGAGCTCGAACTCGCGCGTCGTGTCCGGCTCATGCTTTCCGGCGGGCTCGGCATCGTAAGCCGCCCGCCGCTCAGGGTCGCTCAGGACCTCGTAGGCCTCGTTTATCCTGGCTATGAGCTGCTCTTTCTCCTCCGGCGTATAGAGGGAATAGAGAGCTGCCGAGTCCCCGCTGAGGTCCGAGATAGCCCGCCCGTACGCTTCTTCTATCTCGGAGGAGGACACCCCCGGGGCTATATCG
>DIDN01000097.1 GCA_002418185.1 Deltaproteobacteria bacterium UBA5799 | reverse complement strand
AAACCCTGCCCCGCGATAACAGTCCAGTCGACTTTTATCATTTGCCCCTCCCCGCGCAATTCCGACAAGGTCATATCGTCCCTTAAGGCCTTTTACTTTAGGGTTTTTTAAAATTTCAGGGGTTTAGAAAGGAAGTAGAATCTGAAAGGAATGAGCTGAATGGTGAAGGCCGCAAAAAGGCCTGAAGACAATCACTTTGCATAAGCCTTGAGCGCGCTGCGGCCGGTCTTCACCTGGCTGAGCTTTGAAGAGATTCCGCCCATAAGGGACTGCATCTCGGAGGCGAGCAGGTTGTCGTTCTCGATGAGCCTTTCGGCAAGGAGGCGGGCCTCCCGGTCCCTGCAGCCTGCGCCCGATAGTCCCAGGTCCAGGAAAAGCCTTTCCCTCTCGGCCTGGCATACTGCAAATTCATCTAACCTTTTTTCCCTTATTAAACGGAGCTGTAAGGCAGATATCTCAAGAAGCCTGTTAAGTTTTTTCCACAGGGGGCCTCGGCTACGCTCCACAGCTGATGCTCCTCGGCTCCGTCCTGTCCTGCCTCTGCTTCTCAGCCGTGAGGCCCTCCCACCCGGCCTTTAGCTCGGCGATTATCCTATTGACCGGCTCTATCTTCGAGGCGTCGTTTCCGAGGTTCGCCTCTGTGAGGGCCACGGTGCAGAACTCATAGAGCCTGGCGAGGTTCGAGGCTATCTCCCCCCCCTCGTCGCCGTCGAGGCATGTGGCAAGCTCGCCGATTATGGCGAGCGACCTATTGATGTACCCGCCCCTGGCTGCAATATCGCCGCTCAGTATGGCCGTCTCGGCGAGCTTGTTGAAACGCAGTATCCCGTCATAGAGCATTATTATGAGGCTGACCTTGTCAGCCGTCATCACCTGCACCCGCTGGTATTTGGCTACGCTCAAAACGACCCTCCCCCGCCCAGATAGTTCAATAGAGTTGCCCCCTGGCTCTTGAGGCTCACCAGCATGCCCTCCAGGGCCATGAACTGCGCCCTCAACTGTTCCTCGTAGGTCGCAAGCTGGTCCTCTTTGCGCCTGATGTCCTCCTCTATCCTCTTGATGTTCTTGTCTATGCCGTCCTGGCGGTTCTTTATCCTGCCGTCAACAACGTCGTTAATGCCGCTGGCCAGCGAATGTATAAGCTCTCCGAAACCCGAGACTTCGCCTTTGGCGAAGAGGTTCAGAACTGCTTCATGGTCCTCGGCGATGGCGCTCGACAACATGGAAGAATCGAACGTAAGGAGGCCGTCTTCGCCGGTCTTTACCCCTACGTGCATGAGCCTGTTCATATCGTCGGGCAGCCCGCTTATCGCGGACCCGAAGGCCTTCCGGAGGTCCTCCCAGACGCTCCTTGCGACGCTGTCGCCGAAGAATGGGCCCGCCTTCTTCGTCTCGCTGTCGTACCGGTTGTTGGACTTTATGTAGCTTACCAGCTCGTTGTACGCGTCGACCAGCGCCTTGACCTTTTCTGCGGCCTCTTCCGTGTCCCTCTCGACCGAGAGCGTCGCGGTAGTGCCGGGGTCGGCGGCCTTGAGGCTCAGTGTCACTCCGGGTATGAGGTCGGATATGCTGTTAGTCGCCCTTGTGACCGAAAGGCCGTCAACAGTCAAAGCCGCGTCCTGTGCCGGCTGCAGCGTGGTCGAAAAGGCAAGCGTAGTATCGTTCTGGGTTATGTTTACGGCTCCCGCGGCGCCTGTCGTATCGCTCGTGAGTATCAGCCTGTACGGGTTCTCCGCGCTTCCGTCGTTCACGACCGTGGCGGTAACGCCGGCCTTGAGAGCGTTGATGGAATCCCTGAGCCCGGCAAGGGTGGTCGTCGGGTCGAGAGAAATCGTCTGCACCTCCCCGCCTGCCGCCTGGAAACTGAAGGAGCCTGAGCCTGACGAGATTACGGCAGTATCGGAGTCGACCCCGTCGGCGGCGACCTTATGTGCCCTGGCCAGGCTTACGACCGTAATCTCGTGGGTCCCGGCTGACGCCGCCGGGCCGGCGGAAGCGGTGAAAAACGGGCTGTCTCCCGTGCTTGTCTTGTAGGAGTTGAATGCGGTAGTAGACCTCAAGGCATCCGCTGCGGACACCAGGCCTTTGATCTTATCGTTCAGGGTGGAGTAGGCCGACTTGGTGCTGTTAAGGAGGCTCTTGTCGGACTCGAGCCTTGTTAGCGACTGCCTTCTCAGGCCCACGAGCTGGGTTATCAGTGACTGGTACTCCAGGTTGCTCACGACGCCTGAAGTGGCGCTTATGCTCATAGGGACCTCCCGTCCGGGCCGGAACCGTTTTTGCCGAGAATGCGCATGAGCTCTTCCATCCTCTTCCTTATGGAAATCATCTCCTCGGACGGTATCTGGCGTATTACCTCGTTGGTCTCGGGGTCCACTATCTTCACGAGGACTTCCTTCAGCTGGCTGTCTGCCTCGAACCTGAGTTCGGTGTTGAGCCTCTTGAGATATATGCTCTCGTCAGAGGCCGCCGGCTCGAGCTTTTGCGCTTCAGCGGCCCTGGCCTTCTCAGGGCGGGCCTCGCGGTCGGGCCTTTCGGCCTGCGCAGCCCTGAGCTCGTTCCGCCTCGATTCCCCTATTTCAGCAACGCCGACTACCCTTATCTTATCTATGCTCATTTGCGACCTCATAGCGGGCCGGGAGGGTCTCTCCCCTCCCGGCCGCTGCTACGGGCCCGTTCCTACAAACGGGCTGTTTACCTCAGAAGTCCCAGCACGTTCTGCGTGAGCTGGTTGGCCTGCGCCAGTATCGAGGTTCCGGCCTGGACCATTATCTGGTTCCTGGTGTACTGGGCCGTCTCGAAGGCGAAGTCCGCGTCCCTTATCCTGGACTCGGCGGCCTGGTAGTTCGTGAAGGTCACCTGCAGGTTGGAAAGGGCCGCGGAGAGCCTGTTGGTCGAGGCGCCGTATATGGCGCGCGCGTCGTTGATGGTCTTCAGAGCGGCGCTTACAGAGTCGAGCGCGGCGAGCGCGCCGGCCTGGGTCGAGAGCACGCCGCTTACGAGGCTCAGGCCGCCGACGCCGGTGGTGAGCACGTTAAGGCTTATGCTCAACTGGTCGTTTGTCGAGTTCTTGAAGCCTATGAACATCGTGAGCGCTGTCGTCGAGCCGTTGAGGATCTTGTAGCCGCCGAACTCGGTGGTGTTCGCGATCCTGTCTATCTCCTGGATGAGCTTGTTGTACTCGTCGTCGTAGTAGGACCTGTTTTCGGCGTCGAGGGTGCCCTGGGCCGCGCTCGCGGCGAGCTCGCCCATCCTGGTGACTATGTTCGTTATCTGCTCGGCGGCCTTGTCGCTTATCTCAAGGGCGCTCACGCCGTCGTTGATGTTCCTTATGGAGGCCTGGATCATCCTCGACTGGCTCCGGAGCTGGTCCGCCCTCCCGAGGCCCGCGGCGTCGTCCGCAGCGCTGTTGATCCTGTAGCCCGACGAAAGCCTGGCGACGCTTACCTTGAGCTGGGAGTTCGAGACTGCGAGGTTCTGCTGTGCAATAAGAGCCGATACGTTGGTGTTGATTACGAGTGACATCTAATACCCTCCTTAGTGTTTTGAATCCGGCGTCCTTGCCGTGTTTGTTTTACGGCCCGCGGCATGGATTTCTGCCTGGGGGCGGTATGCGGGCGCGGCACCCGGGGAACGGGCCCCGGGCTCCGCCCGTCTACGATGAATTACCTCAACAGACCGAGGACGTTCTGGGGCAGCTGGTTGGCCTGCGCCAGTATCGAGGTGCCGGCCTGGACCATTATCTGGTTCCTGGTGTACTGGGCCGTTTCGAAGGCGAAGTCCGCGTCCCTTATCCTGGACTCGGCGGCCTGGTAGTTCGTGAAGGTCACCTGCAGGTTGGAAAGGGCTGCGGAGAGCCTGTTGGTCGAGGCGCCGTATATGGCGCGCGCGTCGTTGATGGTCTTCAGAGCGGCGCTTACAGAATCGAGCGCTGAGAGCGCGCCGGCCTGGGTCGATATGGCGCCAGCAACAAGGCCGAGCCCCCCTGTGGTGAGCGCGTTCAGGCTGATGCTCAACTGGTCGTTAGCAGAGTTCTTGAAGCCTATGAACATCGTGAGCGCTGTCGTCGAGCCGTTGAGGATCTTGTAGCCGCCGAACTCGGTGGTGTTCGCGATCCTGTCTATCTCGTCGATGAGCTTGTTGTACTCGTCGTTATAGTAGGACCTGTTTGAGTCGTCGAGGGTGCCCTGGGCCGCGCTCGCGGCGAGCTCGCCCATCCTGGTGACTATGTTCGTTATCTGCTCGGATGCCTTGTCGCTTATCTCAAGGGCGCTCACGCCGTCGTTGATGTTCCTTATGGAGGCCTGGATCATCCTCGACTGGCTCCGGAGCTGGTCCGCCCTCCCGAGGCCAGCGGCGTCGTCCGCCGCGCTGTTGATCCTGAAGCCCGACGAAAGCCTGGCGACGCTTACCTTGAGCTGGGAGTTCGAGACTGCGAGGTTCTGCTGTGCGATAAGAGCAGATACGTTGGTGTTGATTACGAGTGACATCTAATACCCTCCTTAGTGTTTGATCCGGCTTCCTTGCCGAAAATATCGGGATTACGGGTTCCAGGCCTCCTTTCTTTTCTTCCTCCTCCTCGGCCGGTTTGGGACCGTACCCCTCTTGGTTTGTATTATCGGAGCGCCGCCTTGAAAACTTTAAGACAAAAATCAGGCGTTGAAATGAAAGAGTTTTTCCTCCATTTCGTCGAGAAAGGGCAGCAGCTCGTATTCGAGGAGGTCGGCGAGAAGCACCGTGTCCCCCGCGTCCTTTGCGTCCTTGATGTCTTCGAGGCTCTTGAGTATGGGGCCGAAAAAGACCGCAGGGTTTTCCGTGAAGAGGTCCATGTTGTATTTTTCGCCGCTCCTGGCAAGGGCGTCCGCCGTCCTCACTATTTCCACGAGCCCCTCGAATATCGAGGCGAACGCGGCATCGGCGTTTGCGCCGCCCGACCTGAGGGCGCCGGCGCAAAGCGGCACGTTATCCTTCGTAAGCCTGATGTATTCCTGGAGGAGGTCCAGCCCCTCCAGGGCGACCTCCTCCATCGAGGCGGTATTGAGCTTGTAGTCGCTGTGGCCCGAGAGCGGCTTCGAAAGCACTACGCCCTCCCTCCATTCCGGAAGCCTGTGGCCGTCCACCCAGAGTTCCATGACGAACCTGCGGTGGCAGGTCAGGTCCCGCTCGACCGCGCTTATAAGGTCGCCAATCGTGGAATCGTTACCCGCGTCCTCGAATTCGAGCCTGCTACCGTCCAGATAAACGTCTACCATCGCGACAATCTCCTTTGTTTTCGGTTGCTTCAATCACCCGGCCTCCGGTGCTCTTCCGCGACCTCAGCTCCTCGGCCGCCATGTTAACGGTCGGGATATGCCGTAGGCACATTTCAGCCACATCCCTGTATGCCGCCGACACCGCCTCTATCTCCTTCATGACCTCCGGGCCGCGCACGTCAGCGCCCGATTCCCTGAGATAGGCCTTGAGGCCGTGCGTTGCGGCTGAGAGCGACTCCCATATGAAAGGGGACTTCTCGGCGCTCCTGAAAAGGACTTCCTCGATTTTTTTTATACGGCCCGCCCTCTTTACGGCCTCTGCTGCGGCAGACCCGTCTCCGACAGACCTCTTTATCCGCCTTACTTCCTCGAGTATTGATTCGGCTGACCTCCTCATTTCCTTGAGGGCATTCCGCATGGAGACGAGCGAGGCCAGGAGCGAAGGGATATCGGCCCCTCTCCCGGACGAGGCCCGCTCAATCCTCTCGTCCAGGTCCACAGGGCCGCCCAGATGCCTGTCCAGGGCGTCCCTGAGCGGAATGTGCTCCATACCCTCTATGTACGCTCCGCCTTCGGTGGAGTTGATGACCTTTACGCCAGGGCTGTCCTTCCTGAGCGTCCGCATGTAGTTCTCAAACCACTGGTGGAAGGTGACCCAATCGTACTTGCTTGGGACGGGCCTGCCGTCGACGCCCTTGAGCCAGAGGAGCTTGAAACTGCTCCTGGCCTTCTCCTTGAGCGTCACGTAGTCCTCCTCTATTACGACCTCGCCTTTCTCCCTGTCGTACCTGACGTCCTGGGAGACGTATACGCCGCCCTTGGCGTGCGTTTCGTTCTCGCCGAAGCAGAGGTCCTGGCCCACGAACATAATCGGGCTGCACCCGAGCATGACGCCGATGTCGAGGGCGACGGTGGTGACGCTCCCGCCCATGGACGGGAAGAAGCTCGAGCCGAAAAAGCCCGCGTGCTCCCGGCTGAGCGCCATATGCCCGTTGAAGAAGACGAACTTCTCCTTGACATCCCGGGTGAACATCCCGGGGTGGGATACTTCCCCCAATATGAGGCGCGTCTCCCTGTCGTTAACGTCGTAAGCGAAATACTCCGGCAGGTCCACCTTCTCGGCGGCGATGACGAAATCCGGCGCCACGCCGAAGCCGAGGAGCGGCTTGTACGCGGTGATCGCCGCGATTATGACCGCCTTGCCCTTTGCCTCCCTTAAGAGGTGGGCGTTCTTTTTAAGCGACGGGCCTGCCCCGGCGATTATCAAGGGAAAGCCCTTAAAGGCCCCCCTGAGCGCGTCTATGGGCGCGTGCTCCGGCAGGTGCCTGAGGTTCCGGAAGTAATTGCCGATCCAGGCCTCCCTTGAATCGATATCGGTCTTGATATTGACCTGGCTGGTAGTATGGGCGTTATCGACCCTGTTCAGGAAATCGGCGTGGCATGCCGGAAAAACCGCCTTATAGGGGTTTGACGAATAACAGAGCAGGTCGTCCATGCCGTCCAGATCCCTCACCTTGTCCATGAAAAGGTCCATGTCCGCGAAGAGCTCGACATCCGGCACGAGCCCTGAAATGTCGGCGCCTGCAAGCACCCCGGCGAGTATCTCCATTGAGGGCTCGTAAGCCAGTATGTTCCTGAAACCCCTTTCCAGGAGAGCCTTAGCGATATGGCCGCACCCCAGGCCGAAGAGGAGTATCCAGTCGGGCTTGCGCGAGAGTATCTCGTCCGCCAGCGACGCAGCCTCCCTGGCCGGGTCATAGGAGCTGTGAAATAGCCTGCCGCTGAACTTGAATGTGGGCAGGCCGTTCCTGGCGGCTTCGACGGTAACGCGCTCTCCCGCGTAGCCGCGCACAAGGCCGGCGAGCGCAGGGTTTTTGGCGGAGAGCGCCTCCAGGTTCTTTTCAAGTAAATCCATGGTCAGCTCCTTGCGGCCCTGAGGGTAAAACGTGCCTCGTTAAACCCCCTCCAGACCCACCACGCGGTGTCGTCGAACTCGCCGAGCGAATGATAGACGCGCAGAAAAAAGGACTTTTCGACGGGTAGTTCGATATATCTCAGCATGGGCACGGTATAGAGCCTTGCCTTGTCAGCGGATATCTCTATGTACTTCTCCCTGTCGCCTATCCTTACCCAGCCCTCGGTTGCGCCGAGGCAAGAGCTTGCGGAAACACCCTGGCTCACCGGCTCCTCGTGGCCGAGCGCGTGCCCGTCGAGGAGGAACCTCTCGGGGCCTGGGCCGCCGTTCACGGTCTCGAACCAGAGGCTCGTGCGCTCGAAGCTCGAAGGCACGAGAGTGAATATCCCGGCCCTGAGCGACGATGCGGCGAGGCCGTTGACCTTGAGCCTGTAAGTCACCCCGACCTCGGGCTCGGTCTTCGATATATCGTAAAACTTCCAGAGGACCCCGATGCCTATCGTGTTTTTTACGAGCACGCTTATCTTCTCGCGGTCCTCCTTGACCTCAGCCTGCGAAATGCCGAGATCGGTGGTCTGCCTGCCCTCGCGCGACGTATGTATCAGGTGGCCGCTGAAGAAATCGGCGCCGAGCCTCATGTCCTCGTAGTGGCCGTGTGGGAGCGTGCCGAGGAGAGGCGAGCTTGAAATGGCCGGGAAGACGAGGGACTTGAGCGCGCAGCCCTTTCCAGGCATGAACTCGGCGACGACCGACGGGGTCGTCACCTTAAGGACGCCTTCGGCGGAATGGACGTGAGAGCGCCCTCCGTCGCCCGTTGAAGCGGCCTCACGCGAGCCTGCTTCGTCCAGCTCCGGCGCCGGAGAAGCCGGGTTGCCTCCGTAGACCCAGGCCAGCAGTGGCGTCCTGTGCCGGTGGTTCCCAAGGAGCCTCTCTGTCTCCATCTTGAGCCACCCGAGCCTGTTCTGGAACCAGGCGTATTTTTCGTCTATCGTGTTGGTCCTGTAGTCGCTGCCCCAGAGGTCGCAGAGCACCTCCTTGAGGTCCTCTATCGGTTCCTTCTCAAGCGCGCCCTGCCTTATGAGGGCCTTCAGGTTGTTGTAGACCCGGTGGCATTCGGTGTTGACGTGTATGCTGTCCCTGCCCGAGGCCGCCCAGCGGAGCGGGTTGTACTTCTCCTGCTTCTTGCAGACTATCGGGGTCTCGGCCGATTCGAGGCTGATGAGGTTCCCCGCGCCGTTGCATCCCCTGAGCAATTCGAGCATCCGGCCGGGCGTGGTGAGCCTTATACCCGGTCTTTCCGCCGCCCTCCTCAGCATATCCGCCATCCGGGCGTGCTCGTCCTCTTCCGTCGGTTCGCCCCCGGGCCTGTATCCGAAGACCTCGGCGTCGTTACTGTATGCGGTAAAGCCCCTCTCCTCGCCGGTTGAAGCGTGCGAGAGGACGTACTCGATGTACTCGGCCTCTGGTATCTCCCCGTGCACGCATCTCTGGAACTTCTGGAAGGCGATGGAATGGCTCCATATCACCTCTATTTCAGTTGACAGGCCGGCTGCCCTCTGCGGCAGGTACTTGTATTGAAGAGGGTACCTGTTGTGCTGGAACGAGTTGTTCCAGTCCATTATTATCGCCTCGTACCCGGCCTCCGTATAGAGGTCCACGATGCCCCTTGAAAAGGTCTGCTCGTTAACGAGGGCTATTTTCGGCCTCCTCCCCAGGAGGTCCAGATAATATTTGTTCCCAAGCTCCAGGTTCCACCTGTTGACCTCAACAGGGACGAGCGGAAATATCGACTGCGAATAGCCCGAGCCGATGAACTCGCATTTGCCTTCGTCCCAGAGCGCGCGGAGCCTCTCGATGAAATAGGGGTCGATGTTGTCGACCTCCTTCAGCGTCCACGCGGTCATCTCCACGGCTACCGGTATGCCGCTCTCGGCAAGCCCGAGGAGCGGGGCGTAGCACTTCTCGACCACGAGCGGGAAGTGCTCCCTCGGTATGGAGGAGAAGGCGAGGTTGCAGTGGAACATCGCGTAAAGGTTAAGCATCGGCTAATCCTCGAGCCATTTGAATTCCGGGTCCGTATTGGGCAGCAAGGTCCTGCCCTCCCCGGCAAGGAACCAGAGGTAGTAAAGGGAATGCCCGGGCATGGCGGATACCGGGTGATAGCCCCAGGGTATCGTAACGGCGTCGTAGTCCCCTACCATGAAGGAATGGCTTCCTTTTTCGCCGTAAATCGTCTGGGTGCCGAAGCCGCCTGCCGGGTCGAGCCTGAAAAGATATATCTCTTCCATCCGCGCCTCCTGGCCGGGTATTTCGGTATCATGCTTATGCGGAGGGAAGCTCGACCAGCCCCCGGGCTGGTTGAAGGTCTCGCCGAGGACCAGCCTCGACGCGCCATCCCCGGGGCCGATTATGTCCACGACCTTCCTCTCCCACGAATCCCTGCCCACGGTCTTTACCTTGCCCGAATGCGCGCGGAAGACGGGCCTCTTCTCGTCAGTCCTTGCCTTGCATACCGCAAGCTCGGTGTATCTCTCGGCCTTTATTGCCGCATTCGATTCTCTTGGAATGTAGAGCGCAGAGCCGGGGGTCTTCCAGACGCTCTCCCTTTCGAGCCTGTGCGCGCCGCCCTCGGATGAGAATCGAGCGTCCCCGGCAAGCGGGACTACCGCTATTTCGTACTCGCCCGTCTCAAGTGTAAAGGAGTCCCCGGCGTCGAGCACGAGGAGGTCGAGCGCGAGGTTCTCAAGCTCCGAGCCGCCGAACACCATGTTGAGCCCCTTCTTTTTCGCGGCCCTTTTCCTTAGCGGGCTAAGCATGGTCCCTCGCAGGCACGGTTGCTATCCTCAATGTCTTTGCCGCCCTGTCCCAGTTCTCAAGCGCCTCGGCCCGGGTGCCGCCCGTAGCGATGATGTAGCAGACCCTGTGTCCGCAGTTCCTGTACGGGAGGACCTCGTCCCCTGGCCTCGCCATAAGGAAAACTTTTTCTATGCCGGGTAGCTTTTCAACTTCTTCAAGGCCTTCGATCGAGCTTACGATTCCTGGCTCCGGGAAAAGAGCCTTGCAGACCGCGGTCCTGTCGAGTGAGGGGGTGAAGTATTCTCTATTGACCGGCAGCCCTGCCGCGAGGGCTATGGCCATCTTCTGCGGCTCAAGGCCTGTTGCGAGCGGGGTCGTATACTGCGAGTGGAAGCCGCCGGAGAGCCTTGCCGGAAGCTCGAGGACCATCGGCCCCTTTTTCGTCAGGATGGTGTCGGCCTTGTACGGGCCGAACTCGATGCCGAGAGACGAGGCGGCCCTGGTCACCAGCCCGTAAAGGCCTTCCCGGGCCGTAGCAGAAAGGGCGGTCGGGTTCGTGTGGCCTGTCTCTATTGGGAAAGGACGGAAACCGAAGTGCCTGTCCACTATGCCGAACCTGTAATGCTTCCCCCCATGCACGATAAGCTCCACGCTCTGCTCGTCGCCTTCGACGAACTCCTCTATGAGCGCGGTCCGGGTGGATGAATGGTTTTTTGCGTCCTCAAGCGCTTCGGGTAGCTCGTCAAGGGAATCAATCCTCCGGGAGCCCCTCGATGCCGCGTTGTCTATGGCCTTCACCATGCACGGGAAACCGACCAGGGCTGCCGCCTTCCGCGCCTCGGAAAGGCTTGCGACCTCTTCGGCGTAAGGGGTCGGCACCCCGTCCGAAAGCCACCTCTGCTTCATGAGCCACTTGTTGTTCGACCTCTCGGCCACCTCCGCCGGTATGCCGGGAAGGCCGAGCGCGGACGATACCGCTGCCGCCGTCACGGCCACGTCAGCGCCCGCGACGACGCCGCCCAGGTTGAGACTTTCGCGGTTCTCAAGCGCCCATTTGACGTGCGCTTTGGGGTCCTTTATGTCCAGTACAAGCGGAAGGTCGGCATCCTTGAAGCCCTCTGCCTCGGGGTTCCTGTCCGAGGCGATGGTATAAAGGCCCATGCCCCCGGCCTTTTTTATGAGGGCCGCCTGCATGGGGCCTGCGCCGAGTATCAGTATCGATTTCTTCATCATATGCCCCAGGCGAGGAACCCGCCGTCTACCGGGATCACCGCTCCGGTCACGAAATCGGAGGCCGCCGAAGCGAGATAGACCGCAGTGCCAGCAAGCTCCTCGGCCCTGCCGAGCCGCTTCATGGGGGTGTTCGAAAGTATCCTCTCAAGCCTCTCGCCTACGAGCACCTTCTCGTTAAGGGCAGTCCTGAAGACCCCTGGCGCTATGGCGTTCACCTGTATGTTGTCCTGTGCGAGCTCGACCGCGAGGTTCATGGTAAGGAGCACGAGCCCCGCCTTTGATGACGTGTACGCTGCGGCATCCTTCAGTGCCCTGAAGGAGCCGAGCGAGGCGATGTTGATTATCTTCCCGCCGCCCTGCCTTTTCATGACCGCCCCGGCCTCCCTGCATACCCTGAACGCGCCGGTGAGGTTGGTGTCCAGTACGCGGCTCCACTCATCATCCGTCACTTCGAGAGTCGGCTTTTTCAGGTGGACCCCTGCCGAATTCACGAGTATGTGAATGCCGCCGCCCTTTTCCGCCGCCTCCTGAACGCCCTGCCTGACCGACCCGCCGTCGAGTATGTCCATGCGGACCGGGAAGGCCGACCCGCCCGAGCCTTCTATGAGGCGCACGGTCTCGCCGAGCTTAGATGCGTCCCTGCCGGCAACGGCAACCAGGGCCCCGGCCCGTGAGAGGCCGGCGGCAATGGCCTGGCCGAGGCCGCTACCGCCCCCGGTTACGAGGGCCGTTTTTCCGGTCAGGCTGAAGAGTCCGTTCAATCGGCCAGCCTCCTTGCCCTGAGGGCGATTGTGTCGCCTATGCCCAGGCGCTTCGCTATAGTGTCCATGACCCTTTTGTTCAGGTCCGGTATCGAGCCTTTGGGGTTGCAGCTGCCGAACCTCACCCATTTGACCGGGGCGAAGCCGGTTTCCGAGAGGAGCCTGAAGAGCGATTCCTGCGAAAAGAGGTGTATGTGCTCTACGGGCATGTAATAAAGCCATCTGTCCCCGAAAAGCTCGGATATCATGCCGGTGCAAGGCGTCTGGATAAGAAGCTCTCCCCCGGGCGCAAGGAGCGACCTTGCCTTCTCAAGCGCCGTCCGCGGGTCGGTCATGTGCTCGATCACATCCCATAGGGTTACAAGGCCGTATTCGCCCTCTACGTCCTTAAGCTCAACGACCCTGCAGTCGTGCCCGTTCCGCTTCGCCTCGTTGACCATCTCCTTCGAGACGTCTATCCCCTCGGCCTCGATGCCGTGCTTTTTGAGGTATTCGAGGAACTGGCCGTTCGCGCATCCGACATCGAGCACGCGTCTTTTCCTGAGGGCCGCGTGGGCTATTCCGAGGTCCGAAAAGGTAAGGTCCTTCTCGGCGAAGTATGCCTGCCTGTACTCCAGGGAGAAGTGGACGTGTATGGAAGGGTTGTTCTCCCTCTCGCTCATGTACCCGGACTCGTAGAACCTCGCTATTTCATCGGGCCCGGGATATTTCGCGGGCCTTTCGACCCCGCAGAGCGCGCACTTTACGTACTGGCATCCTGGAATGGACGCAACCGCCCCTGCCTCCGCTCCGCCGCATATCCTGCACCTGTCGAGCGTCATTCCCTTACCCCGTATATGACCATTTCCCTGCCTATGCCGTGGCGGGCCATGAGCTCGTACATCTCCTTCTTGAAACCGACGAGGCCCGGCTCGTTGAGCATGATATCCAGCCGTTTCCTCCTCGCGTGGCATTCCCTTCCGAGCCTGTCGTCCCCAACATAGTTGTCGCCCATCAGAAGGAAAAGGTCAATGGGGAACATGGACGTCCTCCCTATGACCCTGAAACCCGACTTTTCAAGCAGGGCCGACAACGAATCGAAGCTGAAATAGTTTATATGGTGCGGGGGGGCGACCCAGTACGGGGCGAAGCCGAGCCTCTCGGTCAACACTCTCTGGACCGGGCTGAAGTCGTTAGGGACGACGCAGCATATTACCCCGCCCCCTGAAAGCAGGCCTGAAGCCGCCTTGAGGAGCGCCGCGGGCCGCGGCACGTGCTCAAGCACCTCCGAGAGGTGGAGCGCGTCGAACCTCCTTGCGATGCCCGAGGCTGTGTCTTCATCGAAAAAGCCGTTTATCACATCGACTCCGAGCGTCATCGCATGCGCCGCGGCCTGCCTCGAAGGCTCTATGCCCAGCCCGTTCCAGCCGCGTTCCCTGCCCCTTCTGAGGAAGTATCCCGGGCCGGACCCTATGTCGAGTATGGAGCGCCTCCCCTCGCATAGCCTCGATTCGAGGAAATCGTACCTGTCGTCGTATACGGACATCCACCAGCCCAGGTCCTCCATGACCCGCTCGATGAAGAGCGGCTTTTCGTCCCTGTAATATTCCTCTTA
>DIDN01000131.1 GCA_002418185.1 Deltaproteobacteria bacterium UBA5799 | reverse complement strand
CGATGTCGCTTGAGAAAAACGAGACCGCCGGGAAAACCCTCGACCTGGCGGGCCCCGAGACGCTCACCCTTGACGAGGCGATAGACAGGATAGGCGGAGCTTTAGGCAGAAGGCCGTGGAAAGTGCACGTGCCCATGCGGCTTTTGAATTTGAACGCGCTCATTCTTGAAAAACTCCTCCCCAGGCCCCCCATATCAAGGGAGGCGCTCAAGATGCTCATCGAGGACAACACCACGTCAATGAACGCCCTTGTAGAGGTCTTCGGCATGGTCCCGGAAAGCCTTGAGAGCGGCATGAAGGCCTACCTGAATTGACCCGGCCCGGGAACCTGCGCCTGCATCACGGCCGCGCGAGTACGCCACGCCCATTTTTGCCGGGAACGGCCCAATAAACACTTGCAGGGGTTCCTTTTTTTTGATAAGAATAACTATTGTCCTTTTTCCGGGGGGTTAGCTCAGATGGGAGAGCGGCTGGTTCGCAATCAGCAGGCCACCGGTTCGATCCCGGTACCCTCCACCAGACCTTGCCACGCGCCCGAATTTCCCTTTTCGGGCGCGCTCATATATCGTCTTGACGGTTTTTCCGGAAAACGGCTCAAGCACCCGGCGCCGTACGGCGCAAATCCGCGAGAACAGTGAAATAGCCCGATGGCAGTCAAAAAGATAGGCGAAATCCTCGTCGAGTCCGGGCTCTTGAGCAGGGACCAGGTCGAAGAGGCGCTTAAGGAAAGCAGGCGGAAGGGGAGGCGGCTGGGCAGCGTACTCGTGAACAAGGGCTATGCGACCGAGATGGACATAGCCCAGACGCTTTCATTCCAGCTCAGCATGCCCTTCGTGGAAATCGACTCCGCAATAGACCCCGAGGCCCTCAAGCTCGTCCCGGAATCCATAAGCAAGAAGTACCTGCTCATCCCCCTGTCGAGGGACGGGAAGGCCCTGAACGTCGCCATGTCGGACCCCCTGAACCTCAACGCCATAGACGACCTCCGGTTTTCCACGGGCCTCGAAATACAGCCGCATGTGGCGACCATTGCCGACGTGTCGACCGCGATAAACAGGTACTACCGGCTGAACGAGCCCATAGAGAACCTGGTCCACGGCATGAAGAAGGACCAGTACGTCGAGGTGGTCCACGAGCCGGAGTTCGACGACCTCTCCAATTTCATCCAGAAGAGCACAACCCCGCCCATCATCAAGATGGTCGACTCGATTATCATCCAGGCCGTTGACCTCCGGGCGAGCGACATACATATCGAGCCCCAGGACAACCTGGTGAAGCTCAGGTTCAGGATAGACGGCATCATGCGGGACGTAATGCAGCTCCCGAGATGGGTCAACGGGCCTGCGGTCTCCAGGATAAAGGTAATGGCCAAGATGGACATCGCCGAGAGGAGGGTCCCCCAGGACGGGAGGATAAAGGTGAGGCTCGGGAAAAAGTCGCTGGACTTGAGGGTATCCACCCTGCCGACTCAGTACGGCGAGACGGTCGTCATGAGGCTCCTTGACCCCAAGGGCGCGGCCCTCGGGCTCGACAAGCTGGGGTTTTCCAAGTCAGACTCGAAGCGCCTCCTCAACATAATATCGAGGCCCCAGGGGGTCGTCATAGTAACCGGGCCCACTGGGAGCGGGAAGACATCTTCCCTTTACGCGATGGTCTCGCACGTAAAGAACGAGAGGATAAGCGTGGTCACCATCGAGGACCCGATAGAGTACGAACTCCGGGACGTGAGCCAGGTGGCAGTGAACGAAAAGGCCGGGCTTACCTTCGCCCACGTCCTCAGGTCGGTCCTCAGGCAGGACCCGGACGTGATACTCATTGGCGAGATGAGGGACGAGGAGACCGCGCTCATATCCCATCAGGCCTCGATGACCGGGCACCTCGTCTTCTCGACACTCCACACAAACGACGCCGTCTCCTCCGTAACGAGGCTCAGGAACATGGGCATACCCGGGTACATGGTCGCTTCGGCCCTTAACGGCATAGTGGCCCAGAGGCTCGTAAGGAGGATATGCGACCACTGCAAGGCGCAGTATGCGCCGGGGCCCGACGAGGCCGGGTACTTCCCGCCCAGGACGAAGCTCTTCCGGGGCAAGGGGTGCGGCAGGTGCGGCGGCAGCGGCTTCTACGGCAGGACCGGCGTCTTCGAGATACTGGTAATGGACCGGAAGGCCAGGAAACTCATCTCCTCGGAAGCGCCCGAGGAGGAGATATACGCCGCCGCCCTGGAGGGCGGCATGGTCACGCTTCAGAAAGACGGGATACAGAAGGTCCTCGCCGGGGTGACCACCCTCGATGAGCTCGGAAGGGTCGTGTACCTGAACGAGGACGGGGAATAGCGGTCCCGTTCCTTACGGTCGTTCATCCTGGGCTTGAAAGCCCGGGATCCCCGACCGGAATACAAAAACAAAAGGGGCGCGGGATATATCCCGCGCCCCTCTACATCATCACGACTGGCCCCTGCCCCCTTTTGAAGTCGGGAAACAGGCCGCACGGCTCAGATCCAAAATCCCAAGACCTACCACACTCATTCCGGCGCGGATGGCAGCGAAAATCGTGGATTTACCTGGAAATCGTAAGTACGCTCCATACGAAAAACTTGAAAAGCCTGTCCTTGTCATTCGGTTGCTTTTGTCTGCACCTTGGAGTATACAAGCAGCCCGATTACAAGCAGGAGCACGATGACAGCGTGCACGGTGAGCTGTATCACCCCAGTCTGCCAGTCCGCCTCGCCGAGCCCGAGGCTCATTTGCGTCAGCAGCAGACCCCTTATGCTGGCGATTACGCCTATGTAGATAAAGGGGTTCAGGGAGAAGGCCTGCCTGTTTATCTGGCGCATCACCTGCCTGAAGAGCTCCATTATAATCAGCACGAACATGAGGTCGCTTATGATGTGAGGGATGGAATGGTCTGAAAGATAGACGAAATCGCTTGCGGCCTCGAACAGTAGCAGCACAGCTGCTGCGATTATGCCAAAGGCCACCGCAACGAGGATAATGTCATCGAGGTGGGGCAGGTACTTGTAAACCCACGGGAATACCACGCCCCTCTTTTCAACCCTGATTTCTTCCATAATTCTCCTTATGTTAGGGTCCGGTCATTGCGAGCTTTCCTCCTTTAATTGTACTGCTTACGAGAAGCGAATTCAATAAAGGAGAGGGGGGCGCGGGTTCCGCGCTCCCCTCTCCTTTATGCATACGTCCTCCGTTCCCCTCAGTAGGCGCCGCTCCCAGCGGAACCGCCGCCGCTGTAGCCGACGAAGGGCCGGAGGTAATTCGAGTCGCGGCCCCAGAGGGAGCACCTTTTCGTCCAGGTGCTCTCAGGGTGAGTCATTATGAGGTCGCGGCAGACCTCCGAGAGCTTGTTCGTCTCGCCGGTCAGCTTGAAAGTCGCGGCGCCGAGATAATACTCGGCCTCGGGGACGAGCTCAGAGCCCGGATAGTCCTCGACCAGCATCCCGAACTCGCGGACTGCCTCCTCATGCCTCCCGAGGTGGAAGGCCGAGAGGCCCTTGGCTGCGATGAGCTGCGGGATGAAGTCTTCCGCCGGGACATACCCCTCCCAGCGCTCAAGGGCGTTCCCTTCCTCGTCCGAGATTATGAATGCCGGCGTCCAGCCCACCCTGAAGCGCTCGGCCATCTCTTGGTTCTCGCCGACGTCGACCAGCACAGGCACGCACTCGCGCTCGATGGCCGCTATGACGGATTCGTTCGTGAGCACCTCGTTCATGGTCTTCTCCGAGCCAGCGCACCCTTTTGCCGTAAAGACAATGAGCGGGAGCCTCGTGCCTCCGCGCACATCTTCAATGGCCTCTGAAAGGCTTTTTTTCCATTCGAGTTTTCCCATAACCCACCTCCGTATTCTGAAACACAGTGCGGCTTGCGCCGATATTGAAAGTCATTTTCATTATATCGCTGGCAGAAAGGCTGTCAAATAACGTAAAAACCATAACCGCGGGAGCGCGCATGGAAAATGGCCGCGCCCTTGACATATCCTTCCATATGGCTATACTTTAAGCGGAAATACCGCTCAGTTTTCGGTTGCAGGCCCCAATACCCCCATCAGAGCCGCCTTTCATCCCGAGCCCCCATATTTTCTCTATGCGCATAAGTATATCAAACAGGGCGGAAGAGTCCGCGTGGGAGCCAGCCCGGGCGGGTTGTTACAATGACATGACCGGAGGCGCCGTGTCTGAAAGGAAGCAGAGGAGGATACTGGTCGTTGACGACGAGGAGACGGTCGGCCTCGGGATGAGCGAGATATTGAGGGACGAAGGGTTCGAGGCCGCTTACGCCGTGAACGGCAAGGACGCGATAGAGGCGGTCAAGGACAACCACTACTCGCTCATCTTCATGGACATGATAATGCCGGGGATGAACGGCCTCGAGACCTTCAGGGAGATCAAGAAGATAAGGCCCGCCGCGAGGGTCGTGCTCTTTACCGGGTATTTCAGGGACGCCGAGGACGCGATACTCCAGGGCGTAAAGGAAGGAATGATAGACGAGTTCATAAGGAAGCCGTACTTCGCCGACGAGATAGTGCGCTCGGCAAACAAGTACGCCTGATTGCGCCCAACCGGGAAAGCACCCCCCCGCCAGTCCATCTAATCGTTTGAGAATACGACTTCCCCGTGCTATACTGCCGTTACGCTGCGGGAAAACAGGGCCCTGGGACCTCCCTCGGCCTTTTTTTATGGCGGTCGCAAGCGGGATGCCTTTTCGCCAGCCGTCGGGCGGGTCCCGGAGAACCCGGTTAGAATGTAATAAACGCAATGGCGTGCGGGGGAGATATGGGTAGAGCTGTCATTCACCTGGACCTGGACGCGTTCTTCGCGTCGGTGGAGATAAAGAGGAACCCGGAGCTACGCGGCAGGCCCGTGGTGGTGGGCGCGGACGGCGATCCCTCGAAAAGGGGGGTCGTCTCCGCGGCCTCGTACGAGGCGCGCAAGGAAGGCATAAAGGCAGGGATGCCGCTCAGGCAGGCGCTTAGGCGCTCTCCCTCGGCGGTATTCCTGCCCGTGGACTTCGAGGCATACGAGCGCGAGTCCGAGAGGTTCATGGCGGTCCTCCGGGACTACAGCCCCCTTGTCGAGTCGTTCGGGCTTGACGAGGCATTTGTGGAGCTTGCGCAAGCGCCGGGAGAGGACCCGTTCCCTGCCGCGGTACGGCTTGCGAGGGAGATGAAGGGCCGCATAAGTAGGGAGCTGGGTCTTTCCGTGTCGGCGGGCGTTGCGCCCAACAAGCTCCTGGCTAAGATGGCCTCGGAAGCAGGGAAGCCCGACGGCTTCCTCGTCATCGTGGAGGCCGGCGTCGGGAAGTTCCTGAGGGACCTGCCCGTAAGGAGGCTCTTCGGGGTAGGCCCGGGCACTGAAAAAAGGCTCAAGGCCCTTGGCATCGAAACCGTCGGCGAGCTCGCAAAGACCCCGGTCCGGCACCTGGAGAGGAACTTCGGGCCCGAGAGGGGAAGGACCCTCAACGAGCACGCAAGGGGGGTCGACGAAAGCCCGGTCGTGCCTTTCCACGAGCCCTCTTCCTTGAGCCGCGAGGTCACGTTCGACGAGGACTCCGACCTCCTCATAGTAAAGGAGACCCTCTACGAGCTTACGCAGGACCTGGTGAAGAGGCTCAAAAAAGGTGGGCACAAGGCGCGCTCCGTGGGCATCAAGGTGAGGTTCGATAATTTCAGGACAGTGACCAGGTCCGAGGCCCTGGAGGAGGCCTCGGATTCGCAAAACGACATCCGGGCCGCGGCATCGAGGCTCGTCGAGTCCGCGGGCATCGAGAGGCCGGTCCGCCTTGTGGGGGTGAAGTTATCTAAGCTTGAGGCTTGATAAAACGGAATTCGGGATTATACTCTATAGGTGCCGCGCACAATACGAATAACGTATATTTGCCGGCCAGTAGCGCCAAGCTGGATGGATGCGAAAAACATTCGACCGGAGGCGAGCATGCCAAGAACGATCCTTGCGCTGGTGGTTGGCTGTATTTTTGCATTTTCTGTCCCGGCTCGCGCGGAGCCTTACGTTTCCGCCTATTTCGGCGCGGCCATGCCTCATGATTCCGATGCGAGCGACAACGTCGGGCTGGGTTTTTCAGGCGAGTTCACTTTTGACACCGGCTTCGCTGCAGGCGCAAAGCTGGGCTGGATGGCAAGGGTGGCCGGGCTCGAGCTGGACCTTAACTGGCACGAGTCGGACCTTGACGAGATAACGGTGGACGGCTTCGGCGTCGGCGTGGACGCCGATATGAAGGTCTACTCAGCGACGGCGAACCTCGTCTTCCGCTACCCAGGGGCGGTGATAAGGCCGTATATCGGGGCCGGTGGGGGCTACTTCCGCGGGAAGATAAGCGACATAAGGGTACAGGGCGATACATTCTCGGGAGACGACGACGAGGAGTGGGGCTGGCAGGGCCTGGCCGGGGTCGATTTCCTCATTACGCCCAGCTTCTCGCTCTTCGCAGAGTACAAGTACAGCGCCGTTGATTTCAGCTTCGGCGGCGAGGTAGAGGTAGACCTCGATTACGAGGTGAGCCAGGCCTACGGGGGCGCATCGTACCATTTCTGAAGGCAACTTCTAAAAGAAGGTCTTTTCCCCGGACCCCTGGGGAAAAACAAAAAAAACCCTCTGTTTTACGTGAAAAAATTTGGTATCAAGGATAGACTGAAAGAGGCCGCCCAAAAGGGCGGCCTCTTTCAGTTGGCAGCCGAGGCCCCGGGGGCCTCGCCGGGCCAGAGCCGCCTTTCGAGCTCCTTAAGGAGCGGCCCCAGCGTCCCTGGGTCGATTGCTGAAATCGCGACCGCGCCGAACCTCCTGGCAAGGTTCCTTGCGGCGACCGGGTCCATGAGGTCGGCCTTGTTGAATACGAGGAGGCGTGGTATCCCCTCAAGCCCTATCTCGTCCAATACCTTCTCGACCGTCTTCATCCTGGCCTCGAAGGCCGGGCTGCTCGCGTCGACGACGTGCATTATGATGTCCGCGTCCTCCATCTCCTCTAGAGTCGCCTTGAAGGCCCTGAAGAGGTCTGCCGGCAGGTCGCGTATGAAGCCGACCGTGTCGGTTATGACCGCGTCCCGCTCCCTGGGGAACCTGAGCCTCCGGGAGGCGGTGTCGAGCGTTGCGAAGAGCCTGTCCTCGGCAAGGGTCGAGCTTTTCGTAAGGGCGTTAAGGAGGGTCGATTTCCCGGCGTTCGTGTAGCCCGCTATCGAGATTATCGGGACCCCGCTGCCGGCCCGCCTCCGCCGCCTTTCGTAACGGCCGCGGCTCAGAGACTTGAGTTCCTTTTCGAGGTGGGCTATCCTGTCCTGTACCCTCCTCCTGTCGACCTCCAGCTTCGTCTCGCCCGGGCCCCTTCCGCCGATGCCGCCCATGAGGCGCGATAGCGACGTGCCCTTCCCGGTGAGCTTGGGGAGGAGGTACTTGAGCTGCGCGAGCTCGACCTGCACCTTGCCGTCCCTCGAGTGCGCGCGCCTCGCGAATATGTCGAGGATGAGCTGCGTGCGGTCTATTACCTTCAGCTCGGTTATCTCGCCCAGCTCCCTCGTCTGCGTGGGAGTAAGCTCCTGGTCGAAGATGATGAGGGTCGCGTTCTTCTGGAGGGCCTTTATGATGAGCTCCTTTATCTTCCCGGTCCCCATGAGGTACTTGGGGTTAAGGCGCGCCGGCCTCTGGCAGACCATGTCAAGGACCTCGACCTGGTCGGTCCTGGCGAGTTCCTTCAGCTCTTCGAGGGACTCCATCTGCTCGTCCCTGTGCCGGGTAGAGACGCTCACCAGTATCGCCCGCTCCCTCCTGTCGGCCACGTCCCTGGTCAAGGCGCGCCCCATCTCCTCCTCGAGCGACCCGATGAAGCTCTCGGCGTCAATAGCCAGGGAGTGGAACGGGACAGGGGGCTGCACTTCGTACGCGGGACCGTCCGGGTAGTAGGGGAGGAGGTGCGCGGTGTAGGCGTCGCCCGGCAGGCCGTCATCCCTTACGCCGATTGCGGCCATGAGGTCGAGCCTGAGGAGCGCGAGGTCGGTTAGGTCGTCCTGCGTAAGGGGCTCGTTCCTGAGATGCGTATGCACGCACCGGAGGCCCCTTAAAAGCCTTCTCCCGAGGGGGTAATCGGGGAGGACCGGTATCACTATCTCCTTTTCGTCCCCGATTATGACGGCTACGACTGTGCCCCTTCGGTTTATGATTACGCCTATCTGTCTCTTGATCTCCCTCGAAAGCTCCGTCATGTAACGGCCGAGCTCGGGGGTTATGGCCCTGGAAGGCGGTATCCTGCGCTGGTATATCCTCTCGGCGGCCTTGAGCTGGCCGGCCTTCAGGCCCGAGAGGTTTCCGAATAGCTGTGCTATTTAATTCCTCCGTGTAAACGTTTTCATTAAATTATATCATACCGCTCGCCGGGCGCGCAACGGTGGCGGCGCCGTGCGCCTGGAAGGAGCTTCGGTCAGGATATAGAATTTATTAGAAGTTGAAAGGAGGTCCCCATGAATAACAGGAATCTGCAGGAAATAGAGGAGCAGGGTCTTCCCGGGCGATGGAGCGTGTTGCTCTCGGAAGGCGTCCTCGCGATCGTATTCGGCATCATCATACTGGCCTGGCCCGGCATATCGCTGCTGCTCCTGGTCACCCTTTTCGGCATATACGCCATAGTAGACGGCATATCCGCGATCTGGCTCGGGATTACAGGCAAGCGCTCTTTCCTCTTCATGCTAGTCATCGGGATAATCGGCGTGGGAGCGGGCCTGGTGGTCCTCGCGTGGCCGGGGCCGACGCTCTTTGCGCTGCTCGTGATCATGGCCGTATGGGCCATCGGCAAAGGACTCGTTCAGATAGTGAGCGCGGTAAGCCGCAGGCAGGAGGAGAATTCCTGGCTGGTGGGCGTTGCAGGCACGCTCTCGCTCATCTTCGGCGTCCTCCTGCTGGCGTGGCCGATAACCGGGTTGCTGGTGCTCGTCATGCTCACCGGTCTTTATCTTATCCTCTTCGGGATTACGCTCGCGTTCATGTCCATCCAGCTCAAGCACACTGGTGAGGCCAGGGCGAGATAATCCTTTTCTAAGAGCTGCCGGGGCAAGGGCCAACGCTACGCAATGCCTTTGCCCCGCGCACTCCTTTTCCCTGCCGCCTTACCGTCGTCTATTGAATTGACGGACAGGCCGATTTTTGTTAAGAACTCGATGGACCGGCCTGCGCGCTTAATAGGAACGCGCTATCGTGCAACAAAGGCCTCGAAGGCCACTTCCGGAGTCGGGAACAGGGCTGAAATTTTGTGTTTTCAGTCTGAGGTAATGTGGTATTTTCAATAAGTCTTTCCCTGCGGTTAATCTTGTAGTCGGGCGCAAGGAGTTCAATCATTCAGGCGGTCGAGGCCTTTACTGTGAGGAGAGCGGCATGGAACAATATTTTCTGATAGCCACGATAGTGGTCGTTGCGATATTCTGGATCATAATCCACAGGCTTAAGTGAGGCTTTTTCCCCGGAATGCATCAGCAGGGGCGGGTCTTTTCAACAGGGGGGAGGTGCCGTCATGGTAGGGGACTTGAGTTTGATCATCGGAGGAGAGCGCAGGACTTCAGGAGACGTCCTCGAGATACGGAGCCCGTATGACGGGAGCCTCGTCGGGAGGACTTTTCTCGCTGACGACGCGCAGATAGAGGTGGCGCTCGCCTCAGCGGAGGCCTCTTTCAAGGACCTCAGGGGTATGCCCGCGTACATGCGTTCGGAGATGATAGCCGCGGTCGCCCGCGCCATCGAGGAGCGCGGCCATGAAATCGCCCGGGTCATCTCGCTCGAATCCGGGAAACCCATAAAGGACTCCAGGGCCGAGGTAAGGAGGGCGGCAACGACCTTCCAGCTCGCCTCCGAGGAGGCCAAAAGGCTCGGCGGCGAGGTGGTGCCTCTCGATATAAGCCCCGGCTCGGAGGGGAGGTTCGGAATCGTAAGGAGGTTCCCGGTAGGCCCGGTCCTGGGCATAGCCCCCTTCAACTTCCCGCTGAACCTGGTCGCCCACAAGGTGGCCCCCGCAATGGCCTCGGGGAACCCCATGCTCCTCAAGCCCTCCCCCAGGACGCCCCTTACGGCCCTCCTGCTCGGCGGGATTGTGACGGCTGCGGGCTGGCCTGCGGGCGGACTCAACATCATAAACTGCACGAACGAGCAGGCCGGGAGAATTTGGAAGGACGAGAGGGTAAGGAAGCTTTCCTTTACCGGGAGCGCGAAGGTGGGCTGGGCCTTGAAGGCCCTTGCCGGAGAGAGGAAGGTCACGCTCGAGCTCGGCGGCAACGCCGGCGTGATCGTCCACGGGGACGCGGACGTCGCCGCCGCGGCGAAGAGGTGCGCGCTCGGCGCCTTCTCCAATGCCGGCCAGGTATGCATATCTGTCCAGAGGATATACGTGGACAAAAGGGCGTTCGAGGAGTTCAGGGAAAGGTTCCTGTCGGCGTGCAAGTCCCTCAGGAAAGGCGATCCGCTTGACGAGGCGACCGACATCGGGCCCATGATAGACGAGGCAGCGGCAAGGAGGGCCGAGGAATGGGTCCTCGAGGCCGTCGCCGGCGGGGCCAGGGTCCTCGCTGGGGGCAGGCGCAAGGGGAACTTCATGGAGCCAACCGTGCTTACGGATACGAGGCCGTCCATGAAGGTCTGCTCCGAGGAGGTCTTCGCGCCAGTCGTGTCCATCGAGCCCTATGCGGCGTTCGAGGACGCGGTAGGACTCGTTAACACGGGGCGCTACGGGCTGCAGGCCGGAGTATTCACAAGCGACCTGGGCAGGGTCTTCAAGGCGTTCGAGACGCTCGATGTCGGAGGGGTGGTTGCGAACGACCTGCCGACCTACAGGGTGGACAACATGCCCTACGGAGGGGTCAAGATGAGCGGCTTCGGCAGGGAGGGGGTAAGGTACGCGATTGAGGAGATGACCGAGCCGAGGCTCCTGGTCGTAAATTATTGATGAAATCGCGCCTTCCCTCCTGGCAGGCGGGTAGCTGCGATTTTATCCAGCCGACCTCTGAGTGCATGAGATTCCTCATGCAAAAGCAGCCGGGAAATGGTATAAGACAGGGTAGCCTTCCAAAAAAATCTTGTAATTCGGTTTTCGGTGGGTTAGTATACTGTATACAAAAGAGCCTCGTCCCGAGGCTTGCTCAACAACAAAAATCCTGAAGGGTGGTGATAGATTTTGTCTCTTAAGATAACGGAAGATTGCGTTGCCTGCGGGGTCTGCCTGCCGGAATGCCCTGTTAATGCCATTTCCGAAGGGGATATATACGTAATCGACCCCAATCTCTGTATCGAATGCAAGGGCCATTTCGACACCCCGAAGTGCGCCGAGGTTTGCCCGGTCGATTGCTGCGTGCCTGCTTGAGAAGCGTTCTGTTCCCGGCTCCGGGCCTGCTCGAATAAAATCCTTTAGAATAAAAGAGCGGCAATAAACCGAAGCTTTTTTCTGAGGCCTTTTGGGAAGGACCTGCCCGGCCCTGCCGTACGGCAGGGCCGGGCACAACATGGTTATACGGCATTTCAACCCCGGTTGCGGGGTTCTTTTTTCTTTCATGTAAGTTCCTCGTTCTTTTTTTTCGAAGTTGCCGCATGTTCGGCGGCGGAAGGCCGTAAAATGAGAGAATTCGCTGTTTTCTGGGGCTGCACCATACAGGCCCGCTTCCCGTTCATTGAAAAGTCCACCCGCCTTGTCCTCGAGAGCTTCGGGCTCCCGTACAGGGATATAGACGGGTTTACCTGCTGCCCGGAGAAGTCGCTGGTCAATAATATCGACCGGGGGTCGTTCGTGCTGACGGCCGCAAGGAATGTTGCGCTCGTGGACGAGCTCGGGCTCGACCTCGTAAGCCCCTGCACGGGCTGCGTATCGAACCTTTCCACGGTCAAGGGCGAGCTTAACGCCGACCCGCGCGAGAAGGCCGAGGTCAACGGGCTCCTTCGCGAGGTGGGGCGCGAGTTCAAGGGGGTCTCCAGGCTCCAGCACCTCGTCCCCTTCTTCCACGACACCGTCGGGATACATAAGATAAAGCAGAAGATAAAGAGGGATTTCGACGGCATGAGGATAGCGCTCCACTACGGCTGCCACATGATAAGGCCCTCCCATGCCCTGAAGAACGACGACCCGCTCAACCCCGTCAAGTTCGACAACATCATACGGGGCCTCGGCGCCGAAAGCCTCCAGTTCATGACCAAGCTCATGTGCTGCGGCCAGGGGCTCGACAGGGTGGACGCGCACGACAAGGCCCTTGACTTCGCGCGCGTTAAATTGAAGGAGCTGAAGGCCATAGGCGCGGACGCCCTTGTCCTCTGCTGCCCCTCGTGCTTCCTCCAGTTCGACAACAACCAGTTCCTGATGATAAAGGAAGGGGAGAGGCTCGGGGTCCCGGTAATCTACTTTACAGAGCTCCTCGGCCTGGCCCTCGGGTTCAGCGCCGCCGAGCTCGGAATGACCAGCCACAGGGTAGACTGCTCGCCTTTCGTCTCGAAATGGGAGGCCCTCTCGAAGAGGCCGTCGCCCTCAGCCGGCATCGAGGCCGGGCTTACCGGCCCGAGCGCGCTGGGCTAAGGAGGATTCCGTGCTCGAAACGACTCTTGATTTCAAGCTCTTGGAGATGTGCTCCAGGTGCGGGGCCTGCTATTCGATATGCCCGTCCTGCATGAACATCCCGGGCTACGACCCGAGGGAGGTCATAAGGGACATACTGTCAGGCGAGCACGAGAAGTGGCTCTCCTCCCGCCACATATGGGAGTGCCTCGAATGCCACTACTGCGTCGAGATATGCTACCAGCACTACGGGTTCGAGAACGCGATGACCGCGCTCCGCATGGTCGCGGCCAGGAAGGGCATGCACCCGCCCCAGGTGAAAAGGGGCTGGGACATGTTCGTAAAGACCGGAAAGCTCGGCGAGCCGGCCCTGCCGGCCCGGAAAAAGCTCGGGCTCCCGGAGCCCGGGGCCTCCGGCGCCGACGAGTTCAGAAGGCTCCACGCGCTCCTCAAGGAGAGGAGAGCCGGGGCCGGGGAAGCGAAATAACAACAGGAGGCGGCCTCTGAAAAACGAGATCGATTTCTCGATGCCGCCAGGAGAAGGTGAGAAGCCGTGAACCACGATTACCAGAAAGACATGGCGGGCTGCGGCCTTACGGGCCTCATCAGCAGGAAACGGAGGAGGGTGAGCGGGAGCCACATAGCCAAATCGCTCTGCCTCATGACCGACAGGGGGAACGGCCTCGGCGCCGGGTACGCCGCGTACGGCATATACCCCGAGTTCAAGGACTTCTACGCGTTCCACATCATGTACGACGAGCCGTCCGTCAGGCGCACCGTGGAAGAGGTGCTGAAGGCCAGCTACCATGTCGAGAAGATAGAGGAGATACCGACGAGCCCGGTAAGGGCCATACCCATAAGCCCGCTCCTCGTCCGGTACTTCGTCGAGCCCCTGAAGGAGAAGCTCGTGGGCGACGTCGAGGAGTCGGACTTCGTGGTCTCAACCGTCATGAGGGTAAACTCCGAAATAGAGGGGGCGTACATATTCAGCTCCGGAAAGAACATGGGCGCCTTCAAGGGCGTGGGAAACCCGTCTGACATAGCCGAGTTCTTCAGGATGGAGGAGTACGAGGGCTATTTATGGACCGCGCACACCAGGTTCCCTACCAACACCCCGGGCTGGTGGGGCGGAGCGCACCCCTTTACGCTCCTCGACTGGTCGATAGTGCATAACGGCGAGATATCGTCGTACGGGATAAACAAGAGATACCTCGAGATGTACGGCTACAAGCTTACGCTCCTTACGGACACCGAGGTAGCGGCATATCTGCTCGACCTGCTCATAAGGAGGCACGGGCTCTCGATACCGGTGGCCTGCGCCGCGCTCGCCTCGCCCTTCTGGAAGAACATAGACCGCATGGACGACGGGGAGCGGGACGCGCTTACGGCCTTGAGGCTCACCTACGGGAGCGCGCTCCTGAACGGCCCGTTCTCGCTCCTCTTCGGGCACAGTAACGGGCTTGTCGGGATAAACGACAGGATCAAGCTCAGGCCGCTCGTGGCCGCCGTGAAGGACGACGTCACCTACATGGCCTCAGAGGAGTCGGCGATAAGGGCCATATGCCCCTCGCCGGAGAAGGTATGGGCGCCCAGGGCCGGCGACCCGGTCATAGTGGGCCTGGAGGACTGAATTCGACTGGCTGCCGCAAAGGGCAGCCTCTTTGAGCAATACTAGGGAGGAATACCGGAATGTTCAGAAGCCTTGCCCCGCCCGAGTATCTGGCGACCATAGACAGGGTAAAATGCATAAGGTGCAAGAGGTGCATCCAGAACTGCGGCTGGGGGGTCTACTCCTGGGGCGGTGACAAGATACTCATCGACACCTTCAAATGCGTGAAATGCCTGAGGTGCTATCACTACTGTCCTGAAGAGGCCATAGAGATAAAGGACAACCCCACGAGGTTCAAGCAGAACGCCTACTGGGGCTATCATAACATCAGGAACATCAAGAGGCAGGCCGAGACAGGGGGCATACCCCTTACGGGCATGGGGAGCGACCTCCCGTACACGATACTCTTCGACAACCTCCTTATCGACGCCTGCCAGGTCACGAACCCTTCGATCGACCCGCTCCGCGAGCCTATGGAGCTACGGACCTATCTCGGCAAGAAGCCGTCGAGCGTCAAGATAGAGAAGGGGAAGGACGGGAAGCTCAAGCTCGCGGAGCCGGCCCCGCCGCAGATAAAGCTCGAGGTCCCGATAATCTTTTCGCCGATGTCCTACGGCTCCATAAGCCTGAATGCCCAGAAGGTGCTCGCGACCGCCGCAAAGGAATGCGGCATAGTGATGAACACCGGCGAGGGCGGCCTCCACGAGGACCTCATCCCGTACAGGAAGAACATAATCGTGCAGGTGGCGTCCGGCAGGTTCGGGGTGAACCCCGAATACCTGAACGCCGGCGTTGCGGTGGAGATAAAGATAGGCCAGGGCGCCAAGCCCGGCATAGGCGGGCACCTCCCCGGCGAGAAGATACCCCTCGAGGTCGCGAAGACCAGGATGATACCCGTGGGCACGGACGCCCTATCCCCGGCCCCGCAGCACGACATCTACTCGATCGAGGACTTGAGGCAGCTCATCTACGCCATAAAGGAGGCCACGGACTACAAGCCCGTGTCGGTCAAGATAGCCGCGGTGCACAACGTCGCGGCCATCGCGTCGGGCATCGTCCGGGCCGGCGCGGACATAGTGTACCTCGACGGCTTCAGGGGCGGCACCGGCGCCGCGCCCTCGATAATCAGGGACCACCTCGGCATCCCCATTGAGCACGCGCTCGCCGCGGTCGACGACAGGCTCAGGCAGGAGGGCATAAGGAACGAGGCATCCATCATAGCAGCCGGCGGCATAAGGTCGAGCGCTGACGCGGCCAAGGCCATAGCCCTGGGGGCGGACGCGGTCGCCATAGGAACTGCCGCCCTCATCACCATGGGCTGCACCACCTGCGGCAAGTGCTACACCGGGAACTGCTCCTGGGGCATAACGACGCAGAGGCCCGAGCTTACGGCCAGGCTCGACCCCGAGGTCTATGCCGAGAGGCTCATAAACCTCATACACGCATGGACGCACGAACTGAAGGAGATACTCGGCGCGCTCGGCATAAACTCCATAGAGAGCCTCCGGGGCAACCGCGAAAGGCTCCGCGGAGTCGGGCTCGACTCGTTTACTCTCGACATCCTGGGTGTAAAGCCGGCGGGCAGATAGGCCTGATTCCAGAACCAGAAGGGAAGAACGGAAAGATGGTAAAGATTGACGCTAAAGGGACATATTACCGCGACCTCAACAGGAAGGTCCGCGAGGCGGTCGAAAAGGGCGAAAAGGAGATAGTCCTCGAGAACGTGAACGGCCAGTACTACATAGGCGACGGGCTCAGGGGCAATGTCTCGATAACCATAGAGGGCGTGCCCGGGAACGACCTCGCGGCCTTCATGGACGGCCCGACCGTAAGGATAAAGTCGAACGCCCAGGACAACATCGGCAACACGATGAACAGCGGCAAGGTCGTCATAGAGGGGCATGCCGGAGACGTCCTCGGGTACGGTATGCGGGGCGGCAAGCTCCACATCCGCGGCAACGTGGGCTACCGGGTCGGCATCCACATGAAGGGCGACAAGAAGCAGGGGCCCACCATAATAGTCGGCGGAACTGCCGGCGACTTCTTCGGCGAGTACATGGCAGGCGGGCTCCTGGTGCTGCTCGGCCTTGACGGCGACGGCCCCATCGTGGGCGACTACCTCGGCACCGGCATGCACGGCGGGACGATCTTCGTCCGCGGGGAGGTCGACAAGGAAATGTGCGGGGCCGAGGTCGGTGTCATGGAGCCCGACGAGGACGATTTGAAGGTATTGAGGGAGGCCCTTTCAGACTATTGCGCGGACCTGGGCCTCAAGCTCGAAGACGTGATGTCAAAGGGCTTCAAGAAACTCGTCCCGGTTTCGGCACGGCCTTACGGTAACCTGTACGCCTATTAAAGGCTGCTTGAAAAGCCCGGTCTGCTGCGAGTCTTTAAAGCTGGACACTCCGGCGTACAATACAAGTACGCCTCGTTCCTTGTTTTTCGACTCTATTCGAGCGAGAAATTTTGAAGTTGCCGGAAAACTTTTTTTACGCATAGCATTTTTTTTAAAAAAACCCTCTTGAATCGAGGGTTTTTTTGCGTCATCTCCGGGAAAATGGCCGGGCCGGGACCGCGGATGGTGCGCCTATGGCAGTCTTCCCCGGCCAGTTAAGGTTTCCGCACTCTTTCATCACCCGGCTTTACGGGCAGCCTTCTTGATGGCTCCCGGGGTGCCGGAGGCAAGTGTGCCTATTATTCTTGACTTGTATTATTGAAAAACGTACTATATAAATGGATCGGAGGGTATTTTGAATGGCTCTTGAGCAATTTGACAGGCTGGAAGAGGGGCTCCTCCGCCTTCTGGCCGCTTACGAGGCAGTTTCAGCTGAAAAAGAGGCACTAAACGCGGAAATAAGCACCAGAGACCTTGAGATAGCGGAGTTAAGAAGGAATTTAAAGAGGCTCGAAGGCGAGCGGGACCAGGTCCGCGAGAAGGTGGACGGGCTCCTTGCCAAGCTCGAGACCCTCATTCAGGGAGCGTGAGGCGGTTTTGAAGAAGGTCGCTGAGCTCAAGATATTCGGCCACAAGCTCCTTGTCAAAAGCGATGAAGGCGAAGAATACATCCGCGCTGTCGAGGATTACCTGAACACTAAGATAGAGGAGGTAAAGGAGAACACAAAAGCGGTATCTACCTTGGACCTGGCGCTTTTAGCCGCCCTGAACATAACGGGCGAGGTCATCAAGACAAAGGAGATGCTCGAAAGGCTGGGAAGGAAATCCGAAGAGCTTGCTCAAAAGATAGACGGAAGGCTGGTTAGTTAAGCCTTCCTCCCTGCCGGGTTTGTGATCGGTCAGTATATTTAGAACCAACACTCTAAATGAGGGAGCCTTCACTGGCTTGCGTACGGCATGTCCCCCTGCGGGAAAGCCGGAAGCAGGCCACAGGGCGCCCACCTGTCTCGGACAGGTTCAAATTACAATCGACACGGCCCGCGCGGGGGGGATTAAAAGGCAGACCGACTTAAAGCAGTAAAGTCGTTACAGATACATCGTTTCAGGGCCCCCCTGGGGCTAAAATGATTATCATGTCCAAACACGAAGCCGTGAGGAAATAGAACGCCCTTAAAGATACGAAGCCCCGCGCCAGCCGGGCGCGTATCAGTCTATCCTTTTGCCGTTCCAGCAAAGCCCTTCCAGAGTTCCACCAGTCCTTTCAAAAGGTCAATGCCGGGGTCTGCCGAAAAAGCGCGCATAAGAAGCGAGTTTCTCGAACTGAGGAGGAAGCTCCCGTTCGAGGAGGTCTGGAGGCTCAGCTCGATGGTGCAGGAGCGGTTCCTCTCTTCGGATTTTTATTGCGGGGCGCGCCTCATCGCGCTCTATTCGAGCTTCGGCAATGAGGTCCTGACCGACGAGATCTTCGCCGCCGCCGTAAGGGACGGCAAGGAGGTCTTCTATCCGAGGGTCGTGCCCGTAAGCGGCCCCGGAGGGAGCGGCAGTCGGCGCATGATGTTTTTCCGGGTCCGGAGCCTTGAAGAGCTTGCCGTCGGGTCGTACGAGCTCCGCGAGCCCCCTGCCGGGGGGCAGCAGGCGTCCGACGCGGACGGCCTGGACCTCGTAGTCGTCCCGGGGGTCGCGTTCGACGAGCAGGGCGGCAGGCTGGGCTTCGGCAAAGGCTACTATGACGCGGCCCTCGCATCGGCCGGTTGCCATAAGGTAGCCCTGGCCTACGAGTTCCAGGTGGTAAAAGTAAAGATCCCCCTCGAGCCCCACGACGTGGCCGTCTCGGCGATAGCGACCGAGGAGCGGCTCATAGTGACAAAGGCTTCCGGGGGGGCGCAAAAGGGCGGAGCGCGCCGCATTTGATGAAGCGGCGGCCCATACCCTATTAAATACACGGCAGAAGGGGGAAGTCCTGTATGGAAATATCGACCATCGTCATCGTTGCGGCTATTGCTGTCTTTGCGATTATCATAGGGGTCGGGATCGGTTACGCCTTAAAAAGAAAGATGGATGACGCGAGCCTCGACTCGGGCAGGAAGACCGCCGAAGCCATCGTGGCCGACGCCAAGAAGGAGGCCGAGAACATCAGGAAGTCGGCCGAGCTAGAGGCCAAGGACATATTGTTCCAGGGCAAGACCGACTTCGAGAAAGAGACCAGGGAGAGGAGAAAGGAGCTCCAGAACCTGGAAAGAAGGGTGCAGCAGAAGGAGGAGAACCTCGACAGGAAATTCGAGGCCATAGACCGGAGGGACGCCGAGCTCCAGAAAAGGGAGAAGGGCCTTGCCGGCCAGGAGAAACGGGTAAAGGAGTTGGAGACCCAGGCCGAGTCCGCCATAGCCGAGCAGAAAACGAAGCTCGAATCGCTGGCTGGCATCTCCGCCGATGAAGCCAAGAGGATGCTCGTCGAGCAGATGGAGAACGAGGCCAAGCACGAGGCCGGAAAGCTCATAAAGAGGATAGAGGAAGAGGCCAGGGCCGAGGCCGACAAGAAGGCCAAGGACATAATCGCGCTCGCCATACAGAGGTACTCCGGCGAGTACGTGGCCGAAAGAACCGTTTCGGTCGTGAACCTGCCGAACGACGAGATGAAGGGCCGCATCATAGGCAGGGAGGGCCGCAACATCCGCGCCATCGAGGCCGCGACCGGCATAGACGTTATAATCGACGACACGCCCGAAGCGGTGATACTCTCCGGCCACAACCCGGTGAGGAGGGAGATAGCCAAGCAGTCACTCGAGCGGCTCATAACCGACGGCAGGATACACCCGTCCCGGATAGAGGAGATAGTCTCGAAGGTCGAATCAGAGGTCAACCAGGCCATTATGGAGGCCGGCGAGAGGGCGATATTCGATACCGGCCTCCACGGCATACACAAGGAGATACAGAAGCTCATAGGCAGGCTCAAGTTCAGGACGAGCTACGCGCAGAACGTCTATTCGCACTCCATGGAAGTGGCCTTCATATGCGGCGTAATGGCCTCCGAGCTGGGGCTCCCGGCCAAGACCGCAAGGAGGGTCGGCCTCCTCCATGATATCGGCAAGGCCGTCGACCACGAGGTCGAGGGGCCGCACGCCGCGATCGGCGCGGAGCTCGCCAAGAAGTACGGCGAGTCCGCAAAGATAGTGGCGGCCATCGGCCAGCACCACGACGACACCCCGGAGAACATCTTCGGCATACTGGTGCAGGCAGCCGACACGCTCTCTGCCGCAAGGCCCGGCGCAAGAAGGGAGATGCTCGAGAGCTACATAAAGCGCCTCGACGACCTCGAGAAGATTGCGAAAGGCTTCGGCGGCGTGGAGAAGGCCTATGCCCTCCAGGCCGGCAGAGAAGTGAGGGTCATAGTAGAGACCCAGGCAGTTAACGACGACGGCGCCGTGGTCCTCTCAAAGGACATAGCGAAGAAGATAGAAAAAGAACTCACCTACCCCGGACAGATAAAAGTGACGGTCATACGGGAATCCAGGGCAGTAGAGTTCGCGAAGTAAATAGGCTGCTGCAAAAGATTCTTGGGAGGACCTTTTTGTAAAAAGGTCCTCCCAAGCTTTCTTTCAGCAATCATCGGCAAGGGGCCGGGGGATGGAAGAGGTAAAGGTATTATTCATCGGGGATATTGTGGGGCGGCCCGGCAGGCTTGCGGTAAGGGAATTATTGCCGAAGCTCGTGGGGAGGCATTCGCCCGATATCGTCATAGCGAACGGAGAGAACTCTGCCGGCGGCTTCGGCATAACGCCCGAGATAGCGGAGGAGCTCAAAAGGCTCCAGATTAATGTCATCACCTCCGGGAACCACATCTGGGACAAGAAGGAGATATACGATTATATACGGAACGAGCCGAGGTTGCTGCGGCCTGCGAACTACCCTCCGGGCGCGCCGGGCAGCGGGTGGGGCGTCTTTGAGACGCCTTCGGGCGTGAAGGTCGGGGTGGTGAACCTCATGGGCAGGGTCTTCATGGAGTGCCTTGAGTGCCCGTTCAGGGCGGGAATGGAGATAGTAAAAAGGCTCAAGGAGGAGACCCCGGTCGTCATTGTAGACATGCACGCCGAGACCACGTCCGAGAAGACCGCGCTCGCGTGGCACCTGGACGGGCTCGCAAGCGCCGTAATCGGCACTCACACCCACGTGCAGACCTCGGATGAAAGGGTGCTCCCGGGCGGTACGGCCTTCATAAACGACGCGGGCATGACCGGCCCGACCGATTCGGTAATAGGCATGAAGAAGGAGACGATACTCGAAAGGTTCCTGGGACAGATGCCGGTTAAGTTCGACGTGGCTGCAAAGGGCGTGGAGCTCCAGGGCGTGGCCGTAACCATAGGCCTTCCGGACGGAAGGGCAAGGTCGATAGAGCGCATCAAGGAGCCTCTTGAGAGGGAAGGCTGAGTACAGGCATGGAACCCAGGAAACAGCTTGAGATAATAAGAAGGGGTGTTGCCGGGATAATCTCCGAGGAAGAGCTTCTTAAGAAGCTCGAAGGCTCGGTAAAGGCGGGGAAGCCGCTGAGGGTCAAGGCCGGGTTCGACCCCACGGCGCCTGACCTGCACCTCGGGCACACGGTCCTCATCCGTAAATTGAAGGACTTCCAGGACCTCGGCCATCAGGTGCTCCTCCTTATAGGCGACTTTACCGGCATGATAGGCGACCCGACCGGCAAGAACGAGACCCGTAAACCCCTTACTGCCGAGGAGGTGAAGGTAAACGCCCGCACCTACACCCGGCAGGCCTTCAAGATACTCGACGAGAGCAGAACCGAGGTCGTCTTCAACAGCGAATGGATGGGGCGCCTGGGTTCCGTTGACATGATCAACCTTGCATCGAGGTATACCGTTGCCAGGATGCTCGAACGGGACGACTTCCAGAAGCGCTACTCTGACGGCAGGCCAATAGCCATACACGAGTTCATCTACCCGCTCATACAGGGCTACGACTCCGTGGTCCTGAAGGCTGACGTGGAGCTCGGCGGCACCGACCAGCTCTTCAACCTCCTTGTCGGCAGGGAGCTTCAGAAGGAGATGGGGCAGGAGCCGCAGGTCGTCATAACCACGCCGCTGCTCGAAGGCACTGACGGCGTGCAGAAGATGAGCAAGTCCCTCGGGAACTACATCGGCATAACAGAGCCGCCCGGAGAGATATTCGGCAAGGTGATGAGCATCTCGGACGAGCTCATGATAAAGTACTACGAGCTCCTTTCAGGCGCACCGGCAGAGAGGGTCGGGGAGATAAAGGCCGGAAGGGTCCACCCCAGGGACGCCAAGGAGTCCCTGGCCAGGGAGCTTACGGCAAGGTACTGGGGCGAGGCAGAGGCAGATAAGGCGTCCGCGGATTTCAGGGCGCTTTTTACAAGGAAAGAGATACCAGAAGACATAGAGGCCGTGGAGATACGGGAGTACCCCAACAGGGGCATCCTGACCGCCATTAAGTGCGCCGGCCTTGCGGCGACCACTTCCGAGGCCAGGAGGCTTGTGGAGCAGGGCGGGGTCAGGGTGGACGGAGCCAAGGTGACCGACTGGAAGATGGAGCTGCCTGAAGGCAGGCAGGTGCTCATACAGGTGGGCAAGAGGTTTTTCAGGAAGGTCTCCTTCGCTTAGGTTTTGCCCGGTTTTGCCCGGCAGGGAAGCCCCACCGGCAAGGCCCGTCCGCATAGACGGGAAAAGCCCTGCAGCCTTCCTTCATCCCCGAAAAAACATTTATCTTTTTTGTTTTTTTGTGTTGACAGGCTTCCGGGCATGGGTTATATATATAGACCCTGCTGATGAACGGACGGGCTCCTTAGAAAGACTTGCCGACCGGGGCCAGCCAGAGAGACACGCAAAAAAAATCGGCCGTTGCCGAAAAAGAGCTTGACACGGCATTTGTGAAAATGTAAAATGGTTAGATTCGCTGTGGTTCCGAGGCTCGCCTTAAACCTTGCGCGTAACACTGCGAAATGATATTTTAATAATAGATACTTATAAGACTTTTAAGCCTTCTGCTCTTTGAAAACTAAATAGCAAGCACAGTCAAAACCCTAAATCACCCCCTTTAAATTCCAGAATCAACTTAATTGGAGAGTTTGATCCTGGCTCAGAGCGAACGCTAGCGGCGCGCTTAACACATGCAAGTCGCACGAGAAAGAGGGGCAACCCTTGAGTAAAGTGGCGCACGGGTGAGTAACACGTGGGTAATCTCCCCCCGAGATTGGAATAACCCGCCGAAAGGTGGGCTAATACCGGATAAGACCACGGGACGCAAGTCCTGCGGTCAAAGGCGGGTCGGCAACGGCCTGTCGCTTGGGGATGAGCCCGCGTCCCATCAGCTAGTTGGTAAGGTAACGGCTTACCAAGGCTAAGACGGGTAGCTGGTCTTAGAGGACGATCAGCCACACTGGCACTGGAACACGGGCCAGACTCCTACGGGAGGCAGCAGTGGGGAATCTTGCGCAATGGGCGAAAGCCTGACGCAGCGACGCCGCGTGAGGGAAGAAGGTCTTCGGATCGTAAACCTCTGTCGGAGGGGAAGAAACCTTCGGGTGCTAATACCACCCGGAATTGACGGTACCCTCTGAGGAAGCATCGGCTAACTACGTGCCAGCAGCCGCGGTAATACGTAGGATGCAAGCGTTGCTCGGAATTATTGGGTGTAAAGGGCGCGTAGGCGGCTTGGCCAGTCACGGGTGAAAGCCCCCGGCTTAACCGGGGAATTGCCTATGATACTACCAAGCTTGAGTACGGGAGAGGGAAGTGGAATTCCTGGTGTAGCGGTGAAATGCGTAGATATCAGGAGGAACACCGGCGGCGAAGGCGGCTTCCTGGACCGATACTGACGCTGAGGCGCGAAAGCGTGGGTAGCAAACAGGATTAGATACCCTGGTAGTCCACGC
>DIDN01000016.1 GCA_002418185.1 Deltaproteobacteria bacterium UBA5799 | reverse complement strand
CTCAGGAAGAACTGAAAGTTTTTGGAGAGAGCTTGAGAGAACCTTTTTACAAAAAGGTTCTCTCAAGGTTTTCGGCGCCCTGCTAAAAAACCAGCTTCGAGAGGTCAGGCCCGCACCAATGGCTTACGAACTCAAACAGGAGCTAAGGCTCACACAGAACCTCGTGATGACCCCGCAGCTGCAGCTTGCCATCAAGCTGCTGCAGCTCTCCAGGCTCGAGCTCGTAGAGATGGTGCGCGAGGAGGTCGAGACCAACCCGGTCCTCGAGGACCTTTCCGGCCCCGAGGTGGAGGCAGGCGGGCAGGAGGCGCCGCCCGAGAAGCCGGAAAAGCCCGAGATGGACTGGGAGGCCTATATTGAGGAACAGAGCCAGTACAGGTCCGGGGGCATAGACTTCAGCGAGCGCGAAGAGGAGGACGACTACGTCTCGAACCTCGCGGAGACCGGCGGAAGCCTCTCCGAGCACCTCCTCTGGCAGCTCAGGATGCAGGGGCTTCCGGACGCCGACTTCTCGGCAGGCGAGTTCATAATAGGGAATATCGACGAGGACGGGTACCTGAGGGTAATAGAGCGCGGCCAGATGCCGGATGAGGAGTACGAGGCGGCAACGATAGCCGAAGTGGCTTCCGCTGCCGGAGCACCAGTTGAGGACGCCTCCAGGGTGCTCGCCGTCATACAGCAGCTGGACCCGCTGGGGGCGGGCTCGCGCACTCTGAGGGAGTGCCTCATGGTGCAGGCGAGGAGCCTGCCCGTCCGCGATACCGTCATGGAGGAGGTGATCTCCCGCCACCTCGACAAGCTCGCGAGGAAGAACTTCAAGGCCATAGCAAAGGCCGTCGGGGTCGAGGTCGAGGAGGTGTTCGAGGCCGCAAGGACCATAAGCAGGTGCTTGAACCCCATGCCCGGCTCGGGCTTCGGGAAGGACGAGTCGAGGGCGGTGCTGCCGGACATATGCATACACAAGGTCGGGGACGAGTACGTCATATCCCTGAACGAGGACGGCATGCCGAAGCTCAAGATAAGCCCGTACTACAGGGATCTCCTGAAGGCGGGCGGCGCTTCAGCCGACCAGGCCAGGGGGTACATACAGGACAAGCTCAGGAGCGCCATGTGGCTCATAAAGAGCGTCCACCAGAGGCAGCGCACTATCTACAAGGTGGTCGAGTGCATAGTCAGGTTCCAGAGGGAGTTCCTGGACAAGGGCTTGAAGCACTTGAAGCCGCTGGTCTTGAAGGACGTGGCCGTCGAGATAGGCATGCACGAGTCGACGGTGAGCAGGGTGACCTCGAACAAGTACGTCCAGACCCCGAGGGGCATATTCGAATTGAAGTACTTCTTCTCCAACGCCATAGCCGGGGACGACGGCGAGGCCGTGGCGGTCGAGTACATAAAGGAGAAGGTCAGGAAGATAATAGAGTCCGAAGACCCGAAGGCGCCCTTGAGCGACAAGCAGATCGTCGAGGCCCTGAAGGAGTCCGGCATAATGGTCGCAAGGAGGACCGCCACCAAGTACAGGGAGGCCCTGGGGTTCCAGTCCTCGAACAGGAGGAAGGTGCATTTCTGAGGAGAGAGGGCCGGTCCCGGGCGCCGTTTTTTTTATGGTGTTGACATTCCCTTCCCCAATGCTTAAAAATAGCTTGTCACGGAAGCGCCCGCGTCCGATGAAACGCAATATTCCCCATACCATACGGAGGTCAATTACATGCAGAAGAGCGTCACTTTCAGGCACATGGAATCCTCTGACGCACTGAAGAAGTACGCAGAGGAAAAATCCGAGAGGCTCGTCAAATACCTCCTTGAGCCCGCGGAAATACATTGGGTGCTCTCGGTCGAGAAGATAAGGCACATAGCCGACGCGACCGTGACCGCAAACGGGGCCACCCTTAAGGCCCAGTACGACACCCAGGACATGTACTCGGCTATCGACATGGTCATAGACAAGCTCGAAGGCCAGGCCATGAAGCACAAGGACAAGGCGAAGGACCACAAGGCTTCCAATGGCGAGTCGGCGTCCATCAGGTACACGGCCGTCCCGGAGGGCGAGGCCGCGCCCGCTGCCGACGGGCGGAGGATAGTCAAGAAGGAGAACCAGTTCATAAAGCCCATGTCCGTGGAGGAGGCCTCCATGCAGATGGACGTCATGAAAAGCGACTTCCTGGTCTTCACCGATTCGGGCACCGGCAACACCAGCGTCATGTACAGGCTGAAGGACGGGGACTACGGGCTGATCGAGACAACACGGTAAGGGTAGGGTTCCCTCGGGCGGCCCGGGCCTGCCCTCCCGCGGGGCTAAAGGCATAAGATGCCCGCATATTCGCGTATATGCTCCGCTTGCAATTCCGGGATTTCGTGATTGCCGGAGAAATCCGCAATTCCATTGAAGGTTGCCTTCATGACGGATGTCGAAGGCCAGGGCCGGCCCTGGCCTTCAGGCATATCCGCCCCTGTCGGGCGAGGGTGCAATGAGACTGGCTGACGTGCTGAGCGAAAACCGCATCATGACAGGCCTCGAGGCCGGCGAGAAGAAAGAGCTCCTCGAAAAGATGGTGTCGAGGGCGGCCTCGATCGAGAGCGCAGTGGAGAAGGAGCCCGCCATGAAGGCCCTCCTCGAAAGGGAGAGGCTGGGGACGACCGGGATCGGCCACGGCGTTGCCATACCCCACGGGCGCGTGAGGGGGCTCAAGGAGTTAATGGTCTTTTTCGGCAGGAGCGAAAAAGGGGTCGATTTCGACTCGATGGACAGGATGCCGGTGCACCTTTTCTTTCTCATAATGGCCCCCGAGAACTCGGCGGCGGCCCACTTGAAGGTGCTGGCGGGCATATCGAACCTCCTTAAGAACCAGGACCTGAGGATGAAACTCATGAACGCGAACGGCAGTTCCGAGATATACAGGGCCATCGAGGAGGCCGAGAGGAGGAACGGCGCCTTCTGACGCCGGGAGAGTGACGTGGGCGTACCAGTAAGAGAGCTTATAGACGGCGAGCAGGCGGAACGGTTCAGCCTGAGGCTCGTGACAGGCGAAAAAGGCCTCGGGCGCGAGGTGACCACATCCCGAATCCAGAAGCCGGGCCTCCTCCTTACCGGGCTCCTCGAGGAGCTCCATTCGGACAGGCTCCAGATATTCGGCGCTGCGGAGATAAACTACCTTAAGCGCCTCGACGAGGATGAGCTCGAAAATGTCCTCAAGGTCTTCAAGCCCGAGCTGCCGGCAATAATCATAGCCAGGGACCTCGATCCCCCCGGGTTCCTCGCGGACATATGCGCCGGTAGGGGCATACCCCTTTTCACGACCCCGCACACCGCATCGGTCCTCATAGAGCGCGTCACCAAGTACCTCGAGGAGCGGCTCGCCCCTTCGCTTACGATGCACGGGGTCCTCGTGGACGTGCTTGGCGTCGGCGTACTCATTACCGGCAAGAGCGGCATAGGGAAGAGCGAGTGCGCACTGGACCTCGTATCCAGGGGATTCAGGCTCGTCTCCGACGACGTCGTCATAGTAAAGCGCATGCCGCCCAATATCCTCATTGGCCGGAGCTCGGAGCTAATAAAGTACCACATGGAGATAAGGGGCCTCGGGATAATAAACGTAAAGGACCTGTACGGGATAACCGCCATCAGGGAACGGAAGCAGATGGACATAGTCGTCGAGCTCGTCAAATGGGAGAGCGAGACCGAATACGACAGGCTCGGCTTCGAGGAGAACACCTTTTCCATACTCGGCGTGGACCTCCCGTACCTCAAGGTGCCGGTAAGCCCCGGAAGGAGCGTGGCGACCATCGTGGAGGTTGCAGCAAGGAACCAGATATTGAAGATCATGGGCCACCACCCGGCGAAGGCGCTCGAACGGGAGCTCGACAACGCCATGAAGGTGCTCAAGAAGTGAAGGACATAAGGCTAGTGGTGATCTCCGGGCCTTCGGGCTCCGGGAAGAGCACCGCCATAAGGGCGCTCGAGGACCTCGGGTTCTACTGCGTGGACAACATGCCGGTGGCCCTCCTTCCGAAATTCCTCGAGCTCCTTCCCCGCTCCGGCGAGATAGAGCGCGTGGCGGCGGTCATAGACGTAAGGGAGAGGGGGTTCCTCAAGGACTTCATCCCGGTCCTCTCGGAGCTGAAGGCCGGGGGGTGCCGCCTGGAGGTCATATACCTCGAGGCGGACGACGGGGAGCTTGCGCGCCGGTTCAGCGAGACCAGGAGGAGGCACCCGCTCGCAGCCGAGGAGAGCCCGCTCGAGGGGCTCTCCAGGGAGAGGGAGGCGCTGAAAGACCTCAAGGCCCATGCAGACCGGGTAATCGACACGACCGAGTTCAACGTCCACCAGCTGAGGGACCTGATAAAGGACATCTACTCGGGCCCGGCGGAGCGCGAGAGGATGGCCCTTAACCTCATCTCGTTCAGCTACCGCCAGGGTATCCCCTCGGACTCGGACCTCGTCATGGACGTCAGGTTCCTCCCGAACCCGTACTTCGTCAACTCCCTCAAGCACCTCGACGGGACGGACAGGAGCGTCCGCGACTACCTCCTTTCGAGGGAGGAGGCCGCGGAGTTCCTTTCGAGGTTCAAGGGGTTCCTCTCCTACCTCGTACCGCTGTACTGGAAGGAGGGGAAGTCCTATCTCACCATCGCGATAGGCTGCACTGGCGGCAGGCACAGGTCGGTCGCGATGGTCGAGGCCCTGTCGGAAGGCCTGAGCTCCGAAAAGGTAGTGGTCAGGAAAAGGCACAGGGACATAGGCAAGAAATAAAACCGGGAAGGTTCGAGATGATAGGTTCCGTAATCGTAACGCACGGCAGGCTCGCGGAGGCGCTCCTCGACGCAGCCGAGGCGATAACCGGCAAGGTGGAGGGCGTAAGGATACTGGCCCTCTCGCGTACCGACACCACCGACGGCATCCGGGAGGTCATCAGGTCCGCCGTGAGCGAGGTGGACACGGGAGAAGGCGTGCTCGTCTTTACCGACATGTTCGGCGGGACGCCGACCAACATAGCCCTATCGGCCTTCGAAGAGGACAGGGTCGAGGTCATCACGGGTGTTAACCTCCCGATGGTCCTGAAATACGTGAGCCACAGGTCCGACAAGGGCCTTGAAGAGCTTTCGGAGCTCCTCAAGGACTACGGGAGGAAGTCGATAGTGCTCGCCGGGGACATGCTGAAGGATAAAAAGTAGGAAAAGACCCCTTCTGTTTTGATAAAATGGATGGAAGGGAGCCCTTACTTCCAGGGCGGCTGAAAATATGTTGATCCTCATAAGAGTAGACGACAGGCTCCTGCACGGGCAGGTAATATGCTCCTGGGTCCCTTACACCAGGGCGGACGCGCTTGTCGTGGCATCGGACGAGGCCGCAGGCGACCGGCTCGCGGCGGACATCATCTCCGCATGCGGGTGCGAGGAGCTGAGCGTCCACGTCAAGTCGGTAGCTGAAGCGGTCCGCTATTTTTCCGGCGGGGCCCCGGAGGAGCGCGTTATGCTCGTGGTCGGCGACCTCCGGGACGCTATGCGGCTCTACGAGTCGGGAATGAGGTTCAAGGCCCTGAACCTCGGGAACATCCACCGCGAGGGCGGAAGGAGGATAACGCCTTCCATAATCGTGAACGACGAGGACGAGGAGCTGATGGACAGGTTCGCCGCCATGGGCGTGGATCTCGAGATAAGGGACGTCCCGAGGAGCGAGCCCGTAGCCTATGTCTCCGGGCGGAAATGAATCGCAGGGAGGAACGGTCGACCGGGCGCGGTGAGCAAGCCGCTGCGTTTCCGGACCAACGCCGCAGGAGAGAGAACCCAAAAAGATGGAGAGCGGACAGGGGAGCGCAACAAGCCTGGAAAAGACCTATACGATAAGGAACAAGCTCGGGCTGCACGCCAGGGCCGCCGCGCTTTTCGTGCAGCTTGCGAACAAGTTTGACTCCGAGGTGCTGGTCAGGAAAGGCGACCAGGAGGTGAACGGCAAGAGCATCATGGGGATACTGATACTCGCCGCCACCCAGGGCTCGAAGGTGACTCTCCGAGTGGAGGGGAGCGACGCCGAAGCAGCCCTCGTGTCCCTCGGCGACCTCATAGACAGGGGTTTTGGTGAGGATTAATGCCTGAGACGAAGAAACAGGTCATATTGATGAAGGGGATAGGCGTGTCTTCCGGCATCGTCATCGGGAGCGCCCATATCCTCGACAGGGGAAAGGTCGAGCCCGCCCAGTTCTGCTATCTCGAAGCATCCGAGACCGAGCGCGAGATAGAGCGGTTCAAGAGCGCCATGAAGGCGTCCAGGGACCAGCTCATGCGCATCAGGAACCGGATGGAGAAGGACGGCAAGGGCAAGGAGCACATCCGCATCATCGACGCGCACCTCATGATCCTCAAGGACAACATGCTCATAAACGACACCATGAGGGTGATACGTGAGCAGAGGGTGAACGCCGAATGGGCCCTGAAGACCGTCCTCAAGGAAGTGATGGACTACTTCGAGAAGATGGACGACCAGTACCTCCGCGAGCGCGCCATGGACATAGAGCACCTGGTGAACAGGGTGCTCCTGAACCTCATGGGCCGGAAGCACGAGTCGGTAGCGGCCATAAAGGAGCCCGTCGTGGTGGTGGCGCACGACCTCGCGCCTACCGACACCGCCCAGATGGTCCGCGGGACGGTATTGGGTTTCCTCACCGACGTCGGAGGCAAGACCTCGCACACGGCCATAATGGCAAGGTCCCTCGAGATACCGGCCGTCGTGGGCCTCGAATCGATAACCAGGAAGGCCGAGACCGGGGACACCGTCATAGTGGACGGCACGACCGGCACTGTCATCATCAACCCCTCCGAGAGCGTCATCGAGGTGTACAAGAGGAGGAGGGAGCGGTACGAGAACTACGGCAAGGCGCTATTCCACTACAAGGACCTCCCGAGCGAGACGACCGACGGCAGGCGCGTAAAGCTCATGGGCAACATGGAGATTGTCGAGGAGATAGACTCCCTCGTCGAGCACGGCGCCGAAGGCATAGGCCTTTACAGGACCGAGTTCCTGTACCTGAACAGGAAAGACCTGCCCACCGAGGAGGAGCACGTGAAGGCCTACCGCCAGGTCGCCAAGAGGATGGCCCCGCACCCGGTGGTCATAAGGACCCTGGACGTCGGGGGCGACAAGGTCCTCACCCAGACCGCGGCCCCGGACGAGATAAACCCGGCGATGGGCCTCCGGGCCATAAGGTTCTGCCTGAAGAACGTGGACATCTTCAAGACCCAGTTGAGGGGCATACTCCGGGCCAGCGCCTACGGGGACATAAAGGTGATGTTCCCGATGATATCCGGCATAGAGGAGATAAGGCGGGCGAAACAGATACTCGAGGAATGCAAGAAGGAACTTAAGGGCGAGGGCAAGCCCTTTGACCAGGACATCGAGACAGGCGTCATGATAGAGGTGCCCTCCGCCGCAGTGATCGCCGACCTCATCGTGAAGGAGGTCAAGTTCATCTCCATCGGCACGAACGACCTGCTGCAGTATTCCCTGGCGATAGACAGGGTGAACGAGCACGTGGCCTATCTGTACGAGCCCTACCACCCGGCGGTCCTCAGGATAATAAAGGGCGTCATAGAGGCCGCAAACAAGGCCGGGGTGAGTGTTTCCGTATGCGGCGAGATGGCCGGAGAGCCGGAGTACGCCCTCATACTCCTCGGGTTCGGGGTGGACCACCTCTCGATGAACGCGTACTCCATACTGAGGGTCAAGAGGCTCATAAGGTCCATAAGCCACGCGGAGGCCAGGAAAATATGCAGGAACATACTCGGCTACGCCACCGCCAAGGAGGTGGAGGACCAGATAAACGCCAAGCTCCCGGGGCTGTACAGAGAGGAGTTCTGGAGCTGAGCGCGGCCCCTTACTTGCGTCCTGAATCCAGAGGTGTTTTTGGTTGACAAACACCGGGAAAGGTTCAATAATAACGAATTCTCAGCCTTAACAAAGACCAAGGAGGCGCCAACAATGGGAACGAGGGAGTACCTATTCACTTCGGAATCCGTCACCGAAGGACATCCGGATAAAGTCGCTGATCAGGTATCAGACGCTATATTGGACGCGCTCTTGAGGGAGGACCCTTCAAGCAGGGTCGCTTGCGAGACCCTCGTAACCACCGGCCTCGCCCTGATAGCCGGCGAGATAACCACCAAGGCCAGGATAGACTACCAGGACGTC
>DIDN01000071.1 GCA_002418185.1 Deltaproteobacteria bacterium UBA5799 | reverse complement strand
AAGGCCGTCATAGCTCACCAGTCCAACCGCAGCCTCTACCTCCTGCGACGACGGCAGCCGATCTCGCATAGCCGCGCGCTGCCAGAGCTGCACCAACGGGTGGACAGTGACATCAAGGGCACCGCCGCTGATACGCCCTATTTGTTGAGCCTCCGTCAGCACGGTGAAGGTCTCCTGCCCGACGGCGATCGCGCGCGTGGCGGCTGCGCGATTCACCAGGCCGATCTCGCTGTCGGATTGAAAAACGCTCATCAGGCGATCCACGTCCTCCATCCGCTGAAGGCTGGCCTCGATCGCGTTCCTGGCGATTGAGAGGTCAGGGTGATTCGCCTCAATCTCCACGACCGTACCCATCAGCAGACGGCCGAGGGCCAGGGTACGCTGTGTCGAGTTACTCCGCGCCGTTCCGGGCCAGACCAGCCCGAAGAGCATTCCTCCGGCGCTTCCCGCAATCGCCGTGATGAACCGCCGTCGGCTGCGGCCGAAATCATCAAGAATCGTCAGATCGCGTCCACCCACGTCGTAAAATCCTCCTTGCTATTCGGTGACGGTAAACAGCGCCATCATGCCTGCATCGATGTGGTCGTTGACGTGGCAGTGATACAGCCACGTTCCCGGAGCGTCCGGCACCATGTCCACCGTCTTCATGCTCCCTGGCAGCAGTTCCACCATGTCGGTGCGCATTCCAGCCATCAACACCGTCTGGCCATGCCAGTGGGGTGTGTGCAGGTCAACCTCAGTCCCGATACTGATCAGGTACCAGCGCACCCGCTCGCCCTGCTCCATGGTCAGCCCCGGCAGGTTGCCATAGAGGTAGCCGTTGACCGCGTGCATGAGGTTGCTCTCCCGAAAATCATCATCCTCCAGTCGCTTCTTCAGCACCCGACGCGGCTTGCCGGTGAATCTTTCAATGTTCTGCTCCAAATAATGGCTGGCATTTTCATCAAAGACGGTGAAGAGTGTGACGAATTCCCTGTCTACGTCCTTGGGGGAGCCATCCGGGTTCGCGCTTCCCTGTCGCGTAACGATCAGCGGTCCGACCAGCCCGGTATTCGTGTCCTTCGGCTCGTCAGGGTGGGAGTGATACATCCAGAGGACAGAACTGCCGTCCATGGGGCCTGGGCCCGACCGCTCCCGGACCTCCCAGGTATAGGTGTGGGTGCCGCCGGGGGGGACCGCGTCATCAGCCTTGTCAGATCCGGAGGTGCCGTCGTTATATGGGGTACCCTCGGAATCCTTTCTGTAAAAGACGCCGTGGGGGTGCATGCTGGCGGGGAAGCTGGTCATATTCTTAAAGGTGACCTGAATAGTGTCTCCCACCTCCCCCCGGATAACGGGACCCAGGATGCCCAGGTGTTGCCATCGCGGATCGGCGGCCTTCATCGTCGCGAAGGTGCCATCCGTAAACTCGCGGTAGGCGGCTTTCTGATACACCTTACCGATCCGCTCTTTGCCGCTTTGTACGAAGACATTCTCGCCTTCGCCAAACGCATTCCCGCTGATCTGGTTGATACCGGTCGGGGCATAGTCCCAGTCCAGATCGACGGCGGCGATAAAGTATGTGCGGGTGTGTTGGGCGATGGCGGATGTACACCCGATCAGCATCGTGAGGACGGGAATGAGCAGCAGCAGGAGAACCTTTAATTCCCGGTTCCTGCCAGACCGGCGGAAGACAACAGATCGTCGCGATTCGTTCATGATGTTCCTCCTGACCTTGTAACCGGTTGGGGCGGCGAAGTCGTGGCACACGCCACGATCACCGCCAGTGCGTCTGGTGTCCGGTTTCTGAAATTCGTTACATATTTCTGGCCGTCATTCCGGCCAAGCCCGTATGATGGGCACGAGCCGGAATCCAGGAAATACCGGAGGTCTGGATTCCCGCTTTCGCGGGAATGACGATACATAGGGCGCCCACTTCTTCACCGAACTTCCGACTCAGGACACTAGAACGTTGATGTATAACGGTTCATTGGATAAAGTCCGCCGGCTTGATCCTGTCCAGCCATGAGGCCGTGTCCGCATCTGCCGGCAGGGGATCCTGCCGGCGCCCAGCGTTTTTCGCTTCAACGAGCTTTGCCAGTGTCTCGGTTGCAAAGATCGGCACCCGAAGACGAATGGCCAGGGCGAGCGCATCGGCGGTGTGACAAGCGGCTGCCGTGTCGNNTTGACGCCGGCCCGCATCTTGACGGTTGCTACAACCATGTCGTCTCCCGCGGCGTCCAGAATGACCGAGGTGATCCAGATGCCGCCGGGTGAGAGTAGACCCTCGATCAGCGCATAGAGCGAATTCGTATAACACCGACACGCAGGGTGATTGCTTTCGATCCGAAGTTCGCTCGCAATGCGGTGCGTCTCCTCGCGGGTCAAGGCGATCCACAGTTTCCATCCGGCTGAGGAATCCAAGACCAGAGCTGTCTTGCACCTCTTTCGGCATCGGTGAAGCCCTTGAATGCTCATCTCCCTCAATGGCATGCCCATACCTCCACTTCGCTGTCGCCTTGGAACGGCACTAGACTTCCTCCGGGGAGGTTGCTAGAATTAAAAAGCCGGGAAGGCCAGAAGCAAAAAGACCGCATAGGTCAATCGACAACATGGCCCTCCGAGGCAGCAGGCGGCTCCACCGCGCCGGCCGGCAAGCAGGGAGCGGTGGGGTCGCCTTTTTCTTCTTAGCGTTCAGCCTTCAGTAATCAGCCCGCCTCATTCACTGCGCTACCCCATTGATGTCGAAACAGACGACATGCGTAGGGTTAGCCCTGACGACGACTAACGTCCCCGGCTCAATGATCCTCGTGGAATCCTGGCTGCTGTGGATCTTCTGGCCGGACGGCAGGCGTACACAGTACAGGTTGTCGGCGCCACGGAACTGCCTGGTAAGCACGGTCGCCTTGCTCGCCTGATCTGGGATCAGATCAATATCATCCGGTCGGATCATTACCTCTACCGCCTGTCCTCCTGCAAGTCCTCGCTGGTTCGGCAATACACCCAGCTCGGTGGTGATTCTCTCGCCTTGAACAAGGCCGGGAATAAAATCGGCAGAGCCGACAAACCGGGCGACAAAACGGCTGGCCGGAGTGTGGTAGATCGCCTCGGGACGATCAAGCTGCTCCAGGCGGCCGTGGTTCAATACCCCGACCTGATCGGCGATGACAAATGCCTCCTCCTGGTCATGGGTCACGAAAATCGCCGTAGTTCCGGCCTGGCGGAGAATGGAGCGGACATCTTCCCGCATCTGCGCCCGCATGTCGGCATCCAGGTTGCTGAACGGCTCGTCCAACAAGACGACCTGCGGGCTGGGGGCCAGCGCGCGGGCCAGCGCAACGCGTTGTTGTTGCCCGCCGGACAGTTCGTGGGGATAGCGCCCGTCAAGCTTCGAGAGACCAACAAGATCGAGCGCCTCCGCGATCCGGTTTTGTTGTCGCTCCCCACTCCACTGGCGCAGGCCAAATGCGACGTTCTCCAGGACGGTGAGGTGCGGGAAGAGCGCATAGCTTTGGAACACCATGCCCACACCCCGCTGCTCCGGCGGCAAAAAGAGACCGTCCTGGGCGACCGTTCGACCGCCGATCTCGATCCACCCGCCGTCGGGCGCCTCGAACCCGGCGATCAGCCGGAGGGTCGTCGTCTTGCCGCAGCCGCTGGGTCCGAGCAGGGCCAGGATCGCCCCCTTCTCGATAGAAAAGGAGACCCCGTCGACTGCCATCACAGAGCCGCCCCCGAAACGCTTGCTGACCTGCTCAACCCGGATGACGGTTGGGCGGGGCGCCGGGCCCGGCACAGCCTTGGCCTTCCGGGGGTGGCTGATCTGGTCCCACGCGATCACCTTTGTTGCCGTCACCGCGCTCTCTCCTATACGCCTTTCTGTCTGTCGCTTCATCGCATCGACTCACTCGATCCGTGATAACGTGGCATCCCGTCTGGTCATCAGGAAGAGCGGGACCGCCGTGATGGCGATCAGTATCAGTGACGTCGCGGCGGCCCCGGCATAATCGACCTCAATCGAGGCAATCCAGATTCGGACGGGCAGGGTGTCAAATCCGGCCGGGCGCAGCAGCAGTGTCGCCGCCAGCTCCTTCATCGACGAGATGAAGACCAGCATCCACCCCGCCGCAATCCCGGGACGGATCAGGGGGAGGGTGACCTCACGAAGCGCCTGCCAGGCGGATCGACCCAGACTGCGGGCCGCCTCCTCCAGATGTGCATCGACCTGAACCAGCGCGGCGGTGCTGCCCTGGACCGCCTGCGGCAGAAACCGCAAGAGGTAGCCGATGATCACCATGGCGGCGGTTCCATAGACCCATGGCAGGTAGGCATTGTAAAGGAGGATCAGGCTTAGTCCGAGCACGGTACCGGGGACGGCATACCCGAGCTGGGTTGCAGACGTCAGCAGTAACCCGACCGGGCCCTGTCGGCGCTGGGCGAGGTACGCGACGAAGAGCCCAAGCCCCGATGCTGCGGTCGCGGCCACCGTCGCCGTCCAGAGACTGTTCCACAGGAAATGGTAGCCGGAGACCAGCGTCTGCAATAAGGTCATCAGCGAGCCGGTCTGATAGAGCAGCAGCGCCACCGGCAGAAACACCGAGCCGCCGAGGACGATGTAGGTGCAGCAGAGGGCCGGAAGCTTCCACCGTCCGAGCGGATAGACGGTGGGCGGCCTGACGCCGCTTCGGCGCTGGACATAGCTGCGGCGGCCCAGGGTGGCCCGCTGGGCGATCAATACACCGGCCGTAATAAGAACCAGCACACCGGAGAGGACAGCCGCGTTCCGCTGGTCGAAGCGGGTATTAAGCTGATGGAAGATCTCGGTAGTAAAGGTATCGACCCGAAGCAACGAAACGGCGCCAAAGTCCGACAGGGCATAGAGGAAGACCAGCAACGCCCCGGCCAGCAGACTGGGGCGCAGCAGGGGGAGCGTGACGCGACGGAAGGTGGCAATCGACCCCAGACCTACAGCCCTCGCCGCCTCTTCCAGGGCCGGGTCGGAGCCTTGCAAGGCGCTGCCGGCCATCAGCAGGATATAGGGATAGGTGAACAGGCCGAGCACGAAGATCCCACCCCACAGGCCGTAAATGTTGGCAATCGGTCCGCCGGCGCCCAAGGCTTGGGCCGTCGTATTCACCCAGCCGACCGGGCCGAGCAGGGTGATGTAGGTCAGGGCGCCGATGTACGGAGGAATCGCCAACGGCAGCACCGCCACCGCCAGAAGGACGCGCCGTCCGGGCAGGTCCGTACGGGTGAGGATCCAGGCCGGCGGCAGCCCAAGGATGATGGCCCACAACGTCGCGAGGGCGGCGAGCAACCCGGTTCGCGCGATGAGCAAGAGGACGGGGCCCTGGGTGACAATCGAAAGGGCGTTCGCCCCGGCGGCCAGGACCGAGGTCGCGAGGGTAGCCAGGGGAGAGACCGTCAGAAGGATGATCAACGCCGTTCCCGCAATGGCTGCCGGTCCGGGATCCATGATTCGGGGTCGCCGTAATACCCTCAGCCCTCCGGATTCTATAGGTCGTACGCCGGTGGTGGTGTTGATCATGCGCGATTCTTTACCTCACCTCTGGTCCCATCGATTCCTTACAAACCTGGGAAGAGGGTCATGGTGCGATCCTCAAGTTCGGCCAGACGCTCTTGGTTGATCGGCAGCGCCTTGAACCCCGAGAGGGGTCTGACCGCACCGGGATCGACGCCTGGCAAAAGCGGGATCTCGAAGGCGTGGCGAACCAGGAGATCCTGAGCCGGTTTACTCAACAGAAAATCGACGAAACGCTTGGCCTGATCGAGATTTTTCGCGCCCTTCACAATGGCCACGGCATTCGGGTTGACCAGGATACCCATCCCTCGCGGCCCCTGATCCGGATAGACGACCCCGACCGGCAGGTTGGCCTGGACCGCCAAATGGTAGTTGGGTGAGTTGGTCAACCCCACGGCAAACTCTCCGCTCCCAACGCCGCGCCAGACATCGGAGTTGTCCGGGAGCACCTTCAGACCGTTGGCCATCAGCCTGTCGATATAGGCCTTGGCCTTCGCTTCGCCCATGACCTGGACCAGGGCGCTCAACCAGGAAAGGGTGGTCCGTTCGCGTGTTCCGGCTATGGCGATCTTCCCCTTCCATTTGGCGTCGGCGAGATCCAGAATGGAGTTCGGGATATCGCCGCCCTTGACAAGATTCTTATTGTAAATGATGACCCGAGCGCGACCGGAGATGCCGGTCCACAATCCACGGGAGCTCTTGTGCTCGGCCGGCATCGCCCGGGCGCCGGGCGATGCATAGGGCTCCAGGACCTCTTGCCTCGCCAGAATCTCGCAGACGCCCGCCTCGGTGGCGATGAAGATATCGGCCTGCGGCCGCCCTCGCTCCTGCAGGATCGCGTTTGCGAGGCCGGAGGTCTTCCCGATCTTGAGCGCGACCTTGATGCCGGTCTCGCGCTCAAAGAGCTCCACAACCGGTTTGATGGCGCTCTCCTTGCGGCCGGAGTAGACGACCAACTCGGCGGCTGACGCGGACGCGTCGACATACGCCGGCAACAATGCCGCGAACAGAAGGACCCAGCGGGGCAGCGACCGCACGAACCTGTACACGGATATCGACTTTCCGACTTGTGTCATTGCGCCTTACCCTCCAAAGCGTGTCACAACCCAAGCGGCCGTTCTCATATGGCACCGCCCCCCGTTTACTGAAATCGCGCCGTCGCGATCGCCTCCAGACTCTCTTCCTTATGCATCCGCTCATCGTAGGCGATTTGACGCAATAGATCCGCCATGCTCTCAAAGGAGCCATAGTCCTCCTCAAAGAGGCTTTTGAAACCCTCCCACTCGAGTTCGGGGTTTTCCGCGACAAACTCCATATACTCATGCTCGGCATGGTCCTCGAATTGGGCGTTCAACAGGTAGCTCCACGACGGCTTGATGGCGTAGAGCAACCAGCAGGTCTGGTAGTAGATGAAGGCGATCACCTGGGGCAGAACGCGATGCAGCACAAAATTCTCGTTGATGCCGCGGGCATGGGTGAGTTCCTCCAGGATGAGCAGATGCCACATCTCATTGTCCTGGGCCTCCCGGGCCTCTTTGACCCGGTCGAAGACCCGGCGCGCAAACTCGCGATCGGCGTACATGTGGGTGATGGCGACATAGGCCACGTTTTCCCACGACTGATACGGGACGCGGGCGATCAGCTCCAGCACCTTGAATTTGCTCAACGTCTTTTCACGCCCATACACCAGGTCCATCGTCTTGAAAAGGAGACGGGCGATCAGGCCGTACGGCATCCTGGGCGAGTCGAGAACGACGGACTGCGCGTGGCGGCGCTGTTCAGGGGTCAACATCTGTAGTTTCGAAGCCATGGCACAACCTCCACAGCATGACAAAGACATTCATTTTCAATTGGATCGCACAAGAGTACGCTTCCCGGGAGCCCTAGCCACCCCCGAGCGCATGCATCCCTGGGGCTCGACCGGCGTGTGCACTACAGTCCCGACACAGACCGTACAACTCCAGTTTATGGTACTGAATATGAAACCCGAGCCTGCGAACGACCTGTTCCTGTAACGCCTCGATTTCAACGTTTGCAAACTCGGTGATCTTGCCGCACTCGGTGCAGATGATGTGGTCGTGGTGGCCGTCCTCGGGGAGGTTCTCGTATCTCGTCTGCCCGTCGCCGAACTGCCTGGATATGGCAAGGCCGCACTCGGTCAAAAGCTTCATGGTCCTGTACACGGTGGCGTAGCCGATGTTCGGCGTCTTCCTCCTGACCTTCTTGAGGAGCTCGTCGAGGGATATGTGGGTGTTGGTCCTGAAAAAGGTGTCCGCGATGAAGTCCCTCTGGGTGGTCGATTTAAGCCCCTTGGCTTCGATGTAGGACTTGAGGATGTCCATCTTGTTTTCAGGCTGCATGGGCACGCACCTTAAGGGCGGAGGACCAGGAGGTTCGAATAGAAATGGAGCGGGAGACGGGTCTCGAACCCGCGACCTCAACCTTGGCAAGGTTGCGCTCTACCAACTGAGCTACTCCCGCGTGAAGAAAACGCCTTGCTTTTTATGTTATTTCAATCGGGGGGACCGGAAAGGCATCAACGTGCCGTACTGGTTCCGATGACATGATTATAATTATCATAATCATCAAAATTGTCAAGAGGTTATTTGGCAGCCTTGCAGGGCCTTACGGCGAGCCCGGCGGAGGCCGCTATGAACCCGGGGTTCTTGAGGCCCTCCTTGTTGTAGCGTAGCGGGCTACCGTCCGGGAGCGTCACCGAGGCGCCTGCCCCGGCTGCGACTGCGTGGCCTGCGGCGGTGTCCCATTCCCATGTCTCGCCGAACCTCGGATAGAGGTCTGCCCTCCCTTCCGCGACTATGCAGAACTTGAGCGAGCTGCCGGCTTCGACACGTTCCAGAACGTCATAGCCCTTGAGGAATTCCTCCACGCGGGCGTCCGGGTGCGACCTGCTGACGACCGCGCGGACCCCGGGGCCCGCGAACCCGGAGCGGATCCTTACCGGGGCCTCCCCTTCCCTTTCCATGAACGCGGTCGAGTCGCCTTCGGCATAGTACATGAGCCCCGCGGCAGGGGCGTAGACGACCCCCATGACCGGCGCGCCGTCCTCTATAAGGGCTATGTTCACCGTGAACTCGCCGTTCCTCTTTATGAACTCCTTCGTGCCATCGAGCGGGTCGACAAGCCAGAACCTCTCGAATTCCCGCCTTGCCGCGTACGGGACGCTCTCTCCCTCCTCGGATATGACGGGCACGCCAGGGGCGATGGCGCTAAGGCCCGCTGCTATCACCCGGTGAGAGGCGCTGTCAGCCTCGGTAAGCGGCGACGAGTCCTCCTTGTATTCAACCGAGAAGGGACGGGAGTAGACCTCCATCACCGAGCGACCGGCCTCCCTGGCAAGCTCTACGACTTTTGAAAGCAATTGACCCTCCTTATCGGGAATTCGCCGGCAACCCCTACCTCGCGATCCTCTTCAATATCTCCTCGAGTTTCCTGATCTCCTCGCCGTACCCTGCCCAGTCGCCCTTCCTCTGCATATCGAGCGCCCGCTCGAAGGTGCGCATTGCCTCCCTCGCCAGCTCTGTTTCAGGGGCCAGGCCCGCCTCCGGAACTGGAGCGGCGGCGCTCCTCCGGACGGCTTTCCTTCCGCCGAAGAGGCGCTCGAGCGCAAGCTCGAGGTTCTCCTCCATCACGACCTCGTTTTCGTAGGCGACTATGACTCTCCTGAGCTCCGGAAGCCCGGCCTTGTCCACGGCGGCGAGGTAGAGGGGCTGGACGTAAAGGAGCGAATTCTCTATCGGTATGACGAGCAGGCTCCCCCTTATGACCTGCGAGCCCCTCTGCCCCCAGAGCGTGAGCTGCTGCGATATGTACGAGTCCTGGTTTATCCTTGCGTCTATCTGCTTGGGGCCGTATATCAGCCTGTCCCTCGGGAAGGTATAGACCACGAGCTTCCCGTAGTTGGGGACGTCGCACCTTGCCGCAAGCCATGCTGCGAGGTTGTCCCTCTTGGCCGGGGTATACGGCAGGAGCAGTATGTACTCCTCCTTCTCGTCCCCGGGGAGCCTCATGATGGTGTAATAGGGCTCCATCGTCCTCTCCGAGAAGACCGGTATCTCCCAGAGGTTCTCCTTGTTGTAGAAGACCTTCGGGTCGGTCATGTGATAGGAGGAATAGATGTGCGCCTGCACGCTCAGCAGCCCCTGCGGGTACCTTATATGCCTCTTCAGGTCCTCGGGCATCGCGTCGAGAGGCGCGAACGCGCCCTCGAATATGCCGGAGTAGACCTTGAGGACCGGGTCTGCCGGGTCGCTCACGTAGAACTTGACGGAGCCGTCGTACGCGTCGACGACCGTCTTTACCGAGTTCCTTATGTAGTTCGTATTCCCGTCTATGGGGGTGGAATAAGGCAGCCTCCCGGAGGTGGTGTAGGCGTCTATCATCCACACGAGCCTGCCCCCGTCCGACAGCACCAGGTACGGGTCCTTGTCGAATATGAGGAACGGCGCAATGGTCCTGACCCTTTCCAATATGTTCCTGTAATAGAGAATCCTGCTGTCCGGCCTTATGTCCGACGAAAGTAGTATCTTCTCTGTCTTGAACCTGAGCGCGAAGAGAGACCTTTTCAGGAGCGAATCGAGTCTTACGCCGCCCTCGCCCTCGTATGAGGTGTAGACGTTCCCTTCTGTGGTCGGGTAGCTGAACTCCTGCACGTTGGTGTTGACTACCACGTAGTCGCTCGAAAGCTCGCCGTAGTATATCTCCGGCCTCGTAACCGCAAGGTTCCCATAGGGCACAGGCGGGATGTCCTGGACCATAAGCTCCGGGAGGCCCTCGCGGGTTATCCTGCTGACGGGCCCGAGGGCCAGGCCGTAGCCGTGGGTAAAGGTGAGCTTCTCGTTTATCCAGGACCTGCTCGGTAGGTCCGTGTACGAGAGCTCCCTTGCGGAGAGCATCACCTGCATGTAGTCGCCGTCTATCGTGTACCTGTCGTTGTCCACGTCCGCGAACTTGTAGTATGTCCTTATCTGCTGGAGCTGGCTGTATGTCCGCAGGAGCGGGACGTGGTCCCAGAGCCTTATGTTCTTGATGGTCGCGTCGTTCGCCTCGATATCGCCGGACGTCAGGCCGTAGCCGACGTCGAATGGTATCACCTCTATCCTGTCGAGGTCGTAGCCCATGCGCGTGAACCTTATGTTGTGCTCTATATAGGGCGTTTCGAGGTCAAGCTCGTTCGGATCGACCTTGAACTTCTGGACGAAGGCCGGATAGAGCACGAGCCCGCCGATATATAGAAACCCAACGACTCCCGCGGAGACCAGCGCCGCCTTCAGCGCGCCCCTGAGCATGGCTGCGGCGAACACTACTGCCGCGACCGGGGTGACTGCCATGAGTATCCTGTAAAAGAGGAGCCGCGTGTTTATGTCGGTGTAGCCCGCGCCGAAGACGACGCCGTTACTCGAAAGGAGCAGGTTGAAGACGTCTATGTAGAAGCCGAAGGCAGCCAGGAGGAGGAAGAGGCCGCCGAGCACGCCCAGGTGCGCCCTCACCTTCCTGTCCACGTAGAAGCCGGCGTTGGAGACGACGAGGCCGCCCCTCAGGAAATAGTTCGCCCCCACGATGATGAGGGTCATGACCAGCGTGAACCCGGCAAAGCCCTTAAGGGACTCTATGAAGGGGAGCCTGAAAAGATAGAAGCCTATGTCCTTGCCGAGTATGGGGTCTGCCAGGTCCATCCGGACGGAGTTCATGAAGATAAGGAACTCCTCCCACCTTAATGCGCCCCACTGCGCCGCGAAAAAGGCGAAGACTGCGCCTGCGACCAGTGCCGCCGTCTTTATTATGCCTTCGATACCCTTTACATGGAGGGCGAGGTTGTCGACCAGTTGCAGCTTGACGGGCCTGAATGCAGCCTTGTTGGCAATGAGCGTGTTAACGGTCGCGAATACGAGGAAAAAGATGCCGAAGAAAGCGCCGAGTGCTATCTTCGCCGAGAGCGTCGTTGTGAATATCCCTGTGTATCCCGTCTCCTTGAAGAAGAGCCATTCGGTGTAGATGTTAAGGAGCGAGATCAGGAGGATTACGAGTAAACCTATGACCCCGATGAGCACGATCCTGGTCTTTTTTGCCTGCATTTCCCCTTCCCTTCGTAATGATGGTCATGCCCGGGCTTACGCCCGCGCCTCTTCTTTTAACGCGGGCAACTGCCCGGTTTGGCGGTGTTCATTCCCAGGAGGTCTGGCCGGCGTCCGCGCTCTGGAAAAGCCGTTAAGGCCCAAGTCATCCGATGGCGGCGTGTGCGGTAACATGTGCTTGCCAGGCGTCGCAACCGGCCCGGGCAGCCGCATAATACTCTTGAGAGCGCCTGTTGGTCCGGAAGTCTGCCTCGCTTGCAGCTGTCATTTATAGCATTATGGGGGGGTCGATACAACAGAAACCGGTTGGGTACGGGGATTTCGGCAGAGGGTCGGGAGTTCAAGCGCACTCAGGCGCCCTCGCCTACCCTATTTCAGCCGCCTCGAAAGCGTCCTTTATAAGCTCTACCTCGAACCTCCCGCCCATCTTCTCTATCGAGACCACGTCGAAGCGGATCCCCCTGTCAGCCCCCCCGGTCTTTTCGAGATAGAACTGGGCCGCTATGGTAATCTTCCGCTGCTTTCTCGCATCCACGCTCGCTGCTCCGGGGCCGAAGGCGTCCCCGCCCCTTGTCTTTACCTCGACGAATACGATTGAGCCGCCGTCCACGGCGATTATGTCAATCTCGCCGTAACGGCAGCGGAAGTTCCTCTCGATTATCCTGTACCCCTTTTTCACGAGGAAGCGGGCGGCCTCGTCCTCGCCCGCGGTACCGAACGCCTTCCTGCTCATCCGGCCACCGTTCTGAAGAGGTCTTTTATAACGCCCCTGAATGTCTTCCGGTGGACGGGGGTGGGACCGTGCTCGTCGAGCGCGAGGAGGTGCTCCCTCGTTGGGTATCCCTTGTTCGAGATGAAGTTATAGAGGGGGTACTGCGCGTGGTAGGAATCCATTATCGCGTCTCGCGTCGTCTTGGCCACGATTGAGGCGGCCGCTATCGAGACGCTGAGCGAGTCTCCCTTTATTATCGGCATCTGCGGCATGACGGCGTCGACCGGGAACCTGCCGTCAACGAGGAGCATGTCCGGACTGACCGAGAGCTTCCCTACGGCTTTCTCCATGGCCTTGAGCGACGCCTTGAGTATGTTTATCCTGTCTATCTCAGCAGGCCATACGACCCCGACGCCTACGGCCCTTGCGGCCCTGTAAATGCCGAAAAGGGCCTCGGTCCGCGCCTGGTGCGTCATCGTCTTCGAGTCCCTGATGCCGAGGTCCAGGGGAGGAGGGAAGGGGAATATGACCGCAGCCGCGACGACCGGGCCTGCGAGCGGCCCGCGTCCGGCCTCGTCAATGCCGGCGACGTTCAACATGCCCTTGTAATGGGCGTCTTTTTCGTACAGGTCCATAGGAGGAGGCGCAACCCGACTGGAATAAAAACAAGCAACCGCCCCGCTTCAGGCGGGCTTCAATAAAAAAGCCCGGCCTTGCGGGCCGGGCTCTCGATTGTTGCCGTTTATCTCCTGGTCTTTATCCTGGCGGCCTTGCCCCTCAACTCGCGGAGGTAATAGAGCTTCGCCCTCCTTACGACCCCCCTGGAAAGCACCTTGACCGATTCGAGCGCCGGGGAGTTCACCGGGAAGATCCTCTCGACTCCGACCCCGTAGGAGATTTTCCTGAGAGTGAAGGTCGCCCTTACGCCGCTCCCGCGCTTCTTTATTACTATGCCCTCGAACGGCTGCACCCGCTCCTTGTCGCCTTCCTTGATCCTGACCTTGACGAGAAGGGTGTCGCCCGGGTTGAACTCAGGCATGTCGGTCCTGATATAGTCCTTCTCGATATCCTGCATGACTCCCATGGTATCCTCCGCGATTCTTAGACAGTTCAAAATTTTTAAACGTTTATTATGCTCCCCAAAAAGGGAGAATGCAACAAAAAAGTCCCTTTACTACCGTTTTTACCCCTCTTTTTCGAGTATCTCCGCAATATAGGCCCTCTCGCTATCGGGTATATCGGCACTTTGCAGGAGGTCCGGCCTCCTGAGACAGGTCCTTCTTATGCTCTCCCTCCTCCTCCATTTCTCGATCTCGGCATGGTTCCCCGAAAGGAGCACCTCCGGGACCCTCATGCCCCTGAACTCCTCGGGACGGGTGTACTGGGGATACTCAAGCAGGCCCGCGCTGAAAGAGTCGGACTTTGCGGACTCGGGCTCTCCGAGCACGCCCGGCACGAGCCGGGCAACCGCGTCGATTATCGCGAGGGCCGGTATTTCGCCGCCCGAGAGCACGTAGTCGCCCAGGGACACCTCGTAGTCGGCAAACTCCCGTATGCGCTCGTCATAGCCCTCGTACCTGCCGCATACGAGTATCAGGCGGCCTTTTGACGCGAGCTCCGATGCCAGGGGCTGCGAAAAGAGCCTGCCCTGCGGGCTGGTGAGCACTACGCTTGCCGGCCCGCCGCTTTCCTTGAGCGCCTCTATGCCCCTTGCGACCGGCTCGACCTTCATCACCATGCCGTGGCCGCCGCCATAAGGGGAGTCGTCGGTCGTCCTGTGCCTGTCCTCGGTGAAGTCGCGAAGGCTCCGGGCATTGACCTTTATGATCCCGCTCGCCGCGGCCCTGCCGACCACGCCGTGGCGCACAGTGGAGGCGAAGAACTCAGGGAAAAGGGTAAGTATGTCGAAGACCATGGGGTACCGGCGAGGGTGTGCTTGACGCAAACGGTTATTTACAGGTCAATCTTCCGGCAGGATGCCCTCTAAAAGGTGGATGGTTATCTTCCTCTCCTCCGGGTCGACCCTGACTATCACCTGCTCTATGGCCGGGACGAGGACCTCTCCAAAGGGGCCGGTTACCACCAGGACGTCGTTGCCGCCCGTTTCCATGATGTCCGATACCCTGCCTATGAGCTTAGAGTCCTCGGAGTATACGTCCATCCCGACAAGCTCGAAATAATAATACTCGTCCTCAGAGGTCCCAGGGAGGTCGGAGCGCCTTACCGCGACCTCGAGGCCGGAAAGCGCCTCTGCCGCGTTCCTGTCGGCCACGCCCTCGATCTCGAGTATGAAAACGCCTTTGTGCCTCCGCGCCCGTCTTACCCTGGCCGGCTTTTCGGCGCCCCTGCCGACGATGAAAACGGCTCCCCAGCCCATCTCGTCGAGGTCGCCGTAAGGAGAGGCCTTGACCTCGCCTCTTATTCCGTGCGCGCCGGTTATCCGCGCGATTGGCACGAGCTCTTCTTCCTTACTCAATTATCTCCAGAACAGAGCGTTTTCTGAGTTTCGTGGAGGCCGCGGTCAGTATGACCCTTATGGCCCTCGCGGTCCTGCCCTGCTTGCCTATTATCTTGCCAAGGTCCTCCTTGGCCACTGACAGCTCGATGACTGAAGTCCTCTCACCTTCTATTTCATTTACCCTGACATCCTCCGGACGATCGACGAGAGCCTTTGCGATATACTCGATTAGGTCCTTCATGCGATACCTCCGAGAAGTTCTGGCGTAGGTGACGGCTTTTATCGACCCAGCTGTCCGACCTGCTTTCCGAACCGTCTCAGGCCGCTTTTGCGGCTTTCTTGAGGAGCTGTCTCACGGTATCAGTCGGGACCGCGCCCTTGCTGAGCCAGTAGGAGACCCTGTCGCCCTTCACTGCTATGCGGGCCGGCTCTGCCATCGGGTCATAGGTGCCGACGACCTCGAGGAAATTCCCGTCCCTCGGGGCCTCGGAGTCGGCAACTACTATCCTGTAGAAAGGCTTCTTCTTGGCTCCCTGTCTTGTCAACCTGATCTTTACCGCCATGCCGCCGTATTACCTCCCGTGTTTGATTGTTGAATGGTTTGAGAAACTTCTACGACATCCTGCTGAAAAGCCCCTTGAGCCCCATGGGGCCGGCCTTCTTCAGTTTCTTCATCATCTTGCGCATGTCCGCGTACTGGTTCATGAGCTTGTTGACCTCCTGCACCCTGGTGCCGCTCCCCCTGGCTATCCTCTGACGCCTGCTCGCGTTGAGGACGGACGGGTTCTGCCTCTCGCCCCTGGTCATGGAGTTTATGATGGCCTCTATCCTGACAAGCTCCTTCTCGTCCACGCTTATGTCCTTCGACTTCCTTATGGCGTCGAAGCCCGGAACCATCGAAAGGATGGAGTCCAGAGAGCCGAGCTTCTTTATCTGCTGGAGCTGCTCCTTGAAGTCCTCGAGCGTGAACTCGTCCCTCTTGATCTTCTTCTCCAGCTCCTTCGCCTGCTTCTCGTCGAAGGTGGCCTGGGCCTTCTCGATGAGCGTGAGCACGTCGCCCATGTCGAGGATCCTGCCCGCGAGCCTCGAAGGGTGGAAGACCTCGAGGGCGTCCGCCTTCTCGCCGGTGCCTATGAATTTTATCGGGCGGCCTGTCGAGACCCTCATCGAGAGGGCCGCCCCGCCCCTGGCGTCGCCGTCGAACTTGGTAAGTATCACGCCGGTTATGCCTATCGACTCGTTGAAGCCCTTTGCCGTATTGACGGCGTCCTGGCCCGTCATGGAATCGGCCACGAAGAGGACCTCGCTCGGCGATAGTATCTCCCTCATGCTCCTTAGCTCCGTCATGAGGGCGTCGTCTATATGGAGCCTTCCTGCTGTGTCGACGAGCAGTATGTCGTAGCCCTTAAGCCCGGCTACCCGGAACGCCTCCCTGCATATGTCGGCAGGAGAGGAATAAGGCTCGCTGTCGAAGCAATCTACCCTTATGTCCGAGGCGAGCTTCTTGAGCTGCAGCACCGCCGCGAGCCTGAAGAGGTCCGCCGGGACTATGTACGGGTTCCTCCCCTTTTTCTTGAGGTGAAGCGCGAGCTTCGCGGTCGTCGTGGTCTTGCCGGAGCCCTGAAGCCCCACGAGCATGACGACCGAGGGCCTCCCCTTGAGATCGAGGCCGGCGTCCTCGCCTCCCAGGAGCGAAGCAAGCTCGTCGTAGACTATCTTGGTGAACTGCTGGCCGGGGGAGAGGCTTTCGAGGACCTCCTTGCCCATGGCCTTTTCCTTCACTGCCGCAACGAAGTCCTTGACGATGGTGAAGTTTACGTCGGCTTCCAGAAGGGCGAGCCTCACCTCTTTAAGGATCGCCTGGACGTTCGACTCCGTCAGGGTGCCCTGGCCCCTCACGTCCTTTAATATTTTCCTGAATTTGTCTGAAAGTGACTCGAACATCGCCCTTTTTGCCTGATAGGAATACCGCCGGACGGCCCGGCTGGCACCCATTGTATCAATTATACCTTAAATATTATAATCCGCTTCTGCCCTGCCAGACAGTGAATAACGCGTGACGGGAAAGACGCAAATTCTATTAATATACAGGTTTTACAGCTCGCATGTCAACACATTTGCCTTCACGTGCGCCCTTCCCGGTGTACCGGCCCTTCTCCCGGCCCGGGCCGCGAGGTATGGCACGGAAGTAGTCCGTTGACACGCGGGAGTTTATTCTGTTACCTTATTGAGGATGACTCCCCTGGAACTGATGGTCCTGCTGACGCTTTTGACCCTGGCCGCCCTGGCCCTGAACCTGCCGTTCGGGTACTTCAGGGTAAAGGCTAAAAAGTTCTCGGTCAAGTGGTTTCTGTACATCCACCTGCCGATCCCTTTCATATTTCTCCTTCGGACCATGGCTGAAATCGGCTACAAGTTCATCCCCCTCATGGTCATCGGCGCCGTAGCCGGACAGCTTATAGGCGGGAAGCTCAACCGGAAGGGGCCGTGAGATGGCCGGCCGTGGCAGAGAGCGCCGCAGCCGTTCCTCGCGGAGTTCGCCCTCAATTATAAGCTCGATACTGGGCTCGACACTGGGGCACCTGAACCTCGGCGCCAAGCTCATGGAGTACAGGCTCAAGAAGCTCTGGCCGGGGTGCGTCGGCGAGGCCATCTCGCGGAGGACTTGCCCGGAGAGGCTCATAGGCACGGTCCTCTTCTGCTCGGTCGAGAGCTCTCCCTGGATGACAGAGCTCAATTACCAGAAGGCGTCGATAAAATCGCGCCTTAACGAGGCGCTCGGCCCCGGCTCCGTAACCGATATCGTTTTCAGGACCGGCCCGGTAACGCGCCGGAAAGCCGGCCCTGCCCCCCCTTCACCCCCAAGGCCCCTCACCCCCGAGGAGGCGGCCTTCATAGAAAAGACGGCAGGCCCGATAAAGGACGGCAAGCTGAGGGCCCTTGTGGAAAAGGTGATGAAAAAAGGGAGGGGATGCGCGTAGGAGCGCGAATCCTGGCGCGTTAGTCTCGGCCATTGGACTGCTCTATCTCCATACCTTTCTCCCTGCCAGCCTCGATAAGGAAGAGCCTGGGCGCGCGGCCCTCTTTTTCGGCGAGAAACCTGAGGCGCGTCGGCCTGAAACCTGCGTTGCCGAGCTCCGAGAGCATCTCCTTTAGCCTTGCGGTCGGGAAGACGTAAAAGACGCGGCCCTTTCTGCCGGTGAGATACGCCGATATCGAGACGAGGTCTGCCAGGCCGCCGTGGACCTCGGTCCTTGCCGCGGCCCTCTCCCTTTCGGGGCTTATCCTGCCGGCGCCCGCCTTGCCGTAAGGCGGGTTGCTTATTACCGCGGTGAAAGCGCCCTCCGGAAAGCACTCCCTTAAAACTCTAAAGTCCCGGTTCATGATATCGATGCGTCCGGAGAGCGAGTTTGCCCGGACGTTCTTCTTCGCCGTCCCGGCGGCCTCCCCGTCTATCTCGACCCCGGTTATCTTCCCGGCCCCGGACTTCCATGCAAGGATAAGGGGGATGGCGCCTGTCCCGGTGCCGATGTCGATTATGCTGTCGTTTTCATGGAGGGACGGGGCTGCGAACCCGGCGAGCTCGACAGTGTCGCCCGTAAGCCTCTGGCCCGTCTTCCTCTGCACGAAGAAGTACGGGCCGAGCCTTTCGAGCGTTTCGCCTTCGGAGATACGGGGTCTGTACAAATCGTTCAAGGGGGCTCAGGCCTTGATGGCGGCCTTTGTCCCGTGGAAGTTTATGGTGAGGCCCGAGAGGAGCTTGGGGTAGAAGTAGGTCGATTTCTGAGGCATGACGAAACCAGCCTCAGCCACTGCCTTGACCTGCTCTATCTTGGTG
>DIDN01000048.1 GCA_002418185.1 Deltaproteobacteria bacterium UBA5799 | reverse complement strand
TTCCAGCCTGCCGGACAATTTCTTTACAGACGATTTGCGTAATTTGCAAACTTTTTTACCGGGACCGGTTGATCACAGTTCATCGGAAAAAAAGACGGCCATCACCTTACGTCCACCCTCTTGACACCCTCCGGCCTCCATGAAGGGGATATGACGCCAGAGGGGTCCTCCCAGGGGTCCTTCTCAAAGAGCGCGGCCCATGTGACCGCGGAGGAGCCGAATGCCCTGTTCAGCCCGTCCATTGCCCCGAGGAGCCTCTCGCGCCTCCTGTCGTCCTCGAAAAGCGCCATCTGGAGCGCACCCTTTGAGATGTCCGAGAGCGTAACTCCGAGTAGCCGCACTGCGGTCTTCAACCGGAGGCCGTCCAGTATCCCCGCTGCCGCCGAGTATATGGCGCGGGTGTCGTTCGTGGGGGCCGCAAGGGTCTTCTGCCTCGAGAAGGTAAAGAAGTCCGGGTACCTTATGGTAAGGGCCACCTTGCGTCCCTTAAGATTGTGCTCCCTTGCCCTTGCGCCGACCTTCTCCGACAGCTTCAGCATGTGCCTCCTTATGACGGGCTTATCCGATGCGTCGACCGGAAGGGTCATGGAATGCCCTACGCTCTTTGCCTCTTCCTCCCGGCCTATGGGCACTACCGCGCTATCGTATACGCCCTGTCCCATGAGCTTGAGCCTCTCGCCTATTATGCCGAAGCGCTCCCGCAGGACGCTGGCCGGGAACCTCCCGAGCTGGCCGCAGGTGACGACCCCCAGAGCTCCCAATCGGGCGGTGAGCCTCGGGCCTATGCCCCAGAGCTCGTTAACCGGGAGGTCCTCGAGGAGGGCAGGCACTTCTCCCGGCGCCAAACTGAACAAGCCGTCCGGCTTCTTCATGTCCGATGCGAGCTTGGCGATGAGCTTATTGGGGGCTATGCCTATGGAGCATGTGAGGAGGCGCCCGAGCTCGCCGCGTATCCTCTCCTTTACGGCCATTGCAAGGGCCTCGGGAGTCCCGTACGGCGAGAGGCAGCCGGTTATGTCGACGAACGCCTCGTCTATTGAGTACGCCTCGACCATCGGGGAGAAGTCCTTCAATATCCCGATTATCCTGACCGAGGCGTCGGTGTACTTGCGGTTGTCCCCCGCGACGAATATGAGCCCCGGGCAGGCCCTTCTGGCCTCGACCTTGTTCATGCCGGTCTTGACGCCCAATGCCCTTGCCTCATAGGAGGCTGTCGTAACCACCGTCCTCTGGGCCGAGCCCACCACCGCAATGGGCTTTCCCCTGAGGGAAGGGTTCGACTGCTGCTCGACCGAGGCGAAAAAGGCGTTCATGTCGACGTGCATGATGACCCTCAAGAGCCGACCTCCTCGAGAGACCAGCCGAGGCTCAACGAGTTGTATGCGAGCTCGAAGAGGGTCGCGCCGTCCGATACGGTGAAGTGCAGTATGCGCGCGCTGCCTTCCCTTGACGCCCAGGTATAGGTTATCTCCTTTACGCCGTATACCCTGCCCCGCCATTTGAACTTTACCGGCCTTACCCCCCTGTCGAATACAGCCACGACCTTTATCGCGTCCTTTACCTTTGTTGTCATAAACATCCCAGGGGCATCTACGGCGCGCTTTCCGCCTGTGATACGGTTACGCTATTGGGCGGCCTTTAAAAATTAGAGAATTTTCCCCGCAATCAAGGAAGGCCCGGGAATAAGAAGCGGAGCATGACACAATATGTGAGTATTTTTATTCCCGGCATGACGCAGAGTCCGGGGGAAAAGATCGATTTTTAGAGGTCGCCTATTCAAGCCGCCTTATTACGGATATCACCTTGCCTATTATGGCGAAATCGCTCCCCTCCTTGACGGCAATGGGCTCCATCGCCTGGTTCTCGGGCTTCAAGACCACTTTCCCTCCCGTCCTTGCGAGCCTCTTTACGGTAGCCTCGCCGTCCACGACGGCCACGACTATGTCGCCGTCCGAGGCATCGGGCTGGGGCCTCACGACAACGAGGTCGCCCTCTGCTATGCCCGCTTCAATCATGCTCTCGCCTTCGACCTTCAAAAGGAAAGCGTCCCTGCATTTGAAGAAGCGCTCGTCGAGCACCACGTGCCCCAGTATGTCCTCAACCGCCTCCTCCGGCGCGCCTGCCCTCACCCTTCCGGCTATGGGCAGGGAAACGCCGCCGCGCCGCCCCGGACCGGGGCCGATAAGGGAGACCGCGCGGGATGCCGAGGCCTCCCTTTTTATGAACCCCTTTCTTTCGAGGGCGGCAAGGTGCTTTGCCGCGTTCTTCGGCCCCCTTATCCCGAACCTCGCGCATATGTCCCTCAGGGAAGGCGGGTAGCCAGTCTCCCCTATGAACTCGCCGAGGAAATCAAGTATCTCTTTTTGCCGGGATGTAAGCTTGTTATCCATAGGGGTACATTTGTTACCCTAAAGATAATCCAGGAGCTTTCGTATGTCAAGGGGAGAATACAGGAAGAACGACTATAAAGAAAAAACCCTAACCGCCTGGAATATGGGCTGTTTCACAGGCGGCTTCACCAGAGCCTGATGTCAGCGGCAATTCGAGCTTAATGCAACGCACTCCTCTTTAAGGATGGAGTCCAGAACGTCCTTTGCGGAATAAGAGGGCTTGCCGGTCTTTTCAAGGACCTCCTTGACGAGCGAGAAATCCTTGCCCGCGGTCACCAGCGGCTTCTCGACATACCCCGAGGCCCTCTTCTGGGGCAGGCCGATATTGGCCATGAGCCCGTTACAGAGGCATTTGCAGCCTTCGGTGTCCTCGACTCTACCGCCCTTCCGGACGTACTCATCGACCGGCTCGGCCTGGCAGCGATAGCCCAGTGAGCCGTCGTCCCTCTTATAGACGTGCCTCAGGTATCCGAGGTCGCAGACCCTCTCCCTCTCCTCGAAGACGTCCTTCTCGGAGTTCGAGCCCGAGAGGGCGACCACCTTGAACGGGAAGCCCGTGGGAGAGGCCTTGGAGTCCGTGAAGACCCGGACCGTGCCAGACGAGACGGCCGAGAGGACCTGGGCCCGGACCTCGCCGGTGAGGCCCGATTCCGTCGAGAATGCGAACGGGGTGCCTGCCTGGATGCCGTTTGCGCCGAGCGAGAGCGCTTCCCTAAGCCTCAGGGCGCCGCCGTAAGCCCCGGCGAGCCAGAAGGGCACGCCCAGCGCCTTTATGCTCTCCAGCTCCACATCGTCCTTGGGGCCGTATACAGGCTCGCCGTGCTCGTCGAGCCTCAATACACCCCTGGGCAGCGCGTTATGGCCGCCTGCCGAGGCCCCCTCTATCACGAGCCCGTCCACCCGGCCCGTGCCCTTTTTAACGAGGGTCTGGGCAAGGACGGTCGAGGCGACTATCGCGAAAAAAGCCGGGCGCTTCAAGGCGGGCAGCGCGGCCCCCTGGGCGAACTCCCGCGGGCTGAAGGTTATCCTGAAGTCGTCGTCCCTGTCGGCGCCGAGCACGTTGAGCTTAAGCGAGGCGTCCTTGTTGGCCGCGAAGCTGTCGAGGACGCCGGGGATCTCCCTGGGGATGCCGGCGCCCACCATGACGCAGTCCACCCCGGCAAGCATCGCGCCGTATATGGAGGCCAGCTGCGGGAGCTGTATCTTTTCAAGGTAGTTTATCCCGACTCTCCCCGCATGCCCCTCCCTGGCGAGATAGACCTCGACGAAGTTGGCGATCGCGATGAGTTCGCGGTGGTCCTGCGAAAGGCTTGCCGAGCACATGGGCACGGGCTTGAAGGGCTCGCCGTCCCCCTTGCCCCCGGGGATGAAATACCTTTCAAGCACGCGCGCGGCCATCGCCTTGAAAGGGAACTGATCGAGCGCGCGGCGCATGTGCCCGCCCGGGTCGCCTTCCTGCAGCCTCCTGGCAAGTATCATGTCAAGGGCGGTGCCCGACACTACCCCCAGCTGGCCCGACCCGGAGACCGTCCTGGCCAGGGCCCACGAGGAAACCCCTGCCCCCATTCCGCCCTGTATTACGAGCGGACTGCACTGGGCTGCGCTTTCGCTCATTTGCGTCTTCATGTGTGCCTTGTCCTCGCTACTCTGTCTGGAAATGTCGGCCCCGTCTGGGTTGGCGCTTTCCGGTTATTTCAGGGGAGATGGAATCAGAGGGGATTGAAGAGGGATATTCCGCAAGCTGAGTCCAGGCCTGAACCTTCTACCGCGGACATTCTAACCCATTCGCCTTCTCTTTGCAAACAAAGTATTGTCTCCGCCCCCGGAACCGTCGGGTCCCCGAGCGCCGCGCACATGTCAACATGCAGGGCCGGTCCGCGGTCTTCGTGCCTTACTCTGCTGTCATTCCCCGGTGCCCGGCTGCCTCTCCCCCGGGCCCGGTATTGCGGGCTCCTGGACCGCTGAGCCGCCTTTTGCCATGATGCGGTATATGACATCGGCCCTTCTCGCCACGTAAGGCTGGGAGCCGGAGGCATTGAGCCTCCTCGGGTTAGGCAGCACAGCGGCAAGGCGGGCCGCTTCCATAGGCGTGAGCTCGGCTGCGGACTTTCCGAAGTGATGGCGGGAGGCGGCCTCTATCCCGAATATTCCCTCGCCCCATTCGGCCACGTTCAGGTAGATCTCGAGTATGCGGCGCTTTGTGAGCGCCCTTTCAAGCCTCCAGGTGATTATCGCCTCCCTTAGCTTCCGTACGGGGGATTTCGTCGGCTTGAGGAAGAGGTTCTTTGCGAGCTGCTGGCTTATGGTCGAGCCGCCGGACCTGAACTCCCCGGACTTCAGGTCCTTTTCGAGCGCCCTCTGAATGCCCTCCAGATCAAAGCCCTCGTGGTTCCAGAACTTTTCGTCCTCGGCTATTACGACCGCCTCCAGCACGTATGGGGATATGCGCGAATACGGGACCCATCTGTGCCGGAGCTTGACCTTCCTGCCGCCGGCCTCCCACTCGGCCTCCCTGAACTCCATCATGGCCGTCCTTTCCGGGTTCTCCCGCTCAAGACGCGAGACGTCCGGGAAGAGCGCAAGCCAGGTTGCCGAGAGCACGGGAAGAGCTATGAGGACGGCGTACAGGGTTTTTTTCACCGGGGTATCTCAATATAGCTGAAATAAAAAAGACCCGCTTCCAGCGGGCCTTTTCTTCCATTATACCCGGTTTTTCAGGAGAGCGCTTTTTTCTCGGCCCTCCCGTAGAAGTCCCGGGCGAGCGCGCCGCAGTCCTCTATCAAGAGGCCGGTAGCCGCCGCGTTCTTTTCCGAGAACTTGACCGCCCCCCCCTCGTCCCCGTCCCTGTAAAGGACAAAGGGGACCGGGTCCGAGGTGTGGGTCTTGAGCGCCACGGGCGTGGGATGGTCCGGAAGGACCATGACCGCGAACTGGCCCAGGCGGCGCGCGCCGTCCAGCACAGGGCCGACTATCCTGGAGTCGAAGTCCTCAATGGCCTGGAGCTTGTGCCCGAGGTTGCCGTTATGGCCGGCCTCGTCCGGGGCCTCGATGTGCACGCAGACGAGGTCCCGCGTCTCAAGCGCCTTCAGGGCCGCCTCGGCCTTGCCCTTGTAATTGGTGTCGATATAGCCGGTTGCGCCCTCCACCTTTATCACGTCGAGCCCGGCGTATATGCCTATGCCCTTCATGAGGTCCACGGCAGATATTATCGCGCCGTTCACGCCGAACCGTTCCTTCAATGTGGGCATGGCAGGCGCGCTACCCTGGCCCCAGAGCCAGACAGAGGTCGCGGGCTTTTTCCCCTCCGCGGTCCTTTTTGCGTTCACAGGGTGGCCCTTGAGCACATCCCTGGACAGCTCCATGACCTTGAGGAGCTTATCCGCCCCATCGCCTTTCGGCAGATAGGGACCTATGGCCTTATCGGATATGTCGTGCGGTGGCACTGTCTTTATCTTCTTCGCCCCGTTACCCCAGACCATGAGGTGCCTGTAGCCTGTGCCCGGGTAGAACCTCACGCCCTCGCCTGAAAGCGCCTTGTCGAGGTCGAGGACAATCTCCCTCGCCTCTTCGGTCGAGATGTGCCCGGCGCTGTAGTCCCCCATGACGGAGGAGCCTTCCTTCTCGATGAGTGTTACGAGGTTGCACCTGAAGGCAATGTCCGAGGGGCCGAGCTTTACGCCTATGGAAGCGGCCTCGAGCGGGGCTCTCCCCGAATAGTACTTTGCGGGGCTGTAGCCGAGGACGCTCAGGTTCGCGACGTCGCTGCCCGGCGAGAAGCCCTCGGGCACGGTCCTGAACAGTCCGTACCTTCCTGCGCCCGCGAGCCTGTCCATGTTCGGGGTGCTTGCAGCCTCGAGCGGCGTCTTCCCGCCGAGGCTTTCGATCGGGGCGTCGGACATGCCGTCGCCTATGAGGATCAGGTATTTCATTCTGTCAACAACCTATAAGATCAATTTTAGTCCTCTTTTCAGAATCCCATCGCCTTCAGTATCTTCGCCGTCTCTGCCGCCACCTTCACCGGCTTCTCCGAGGACTTGAGCGCTATGTCCGGGTCTTTCAGGCCGTGGCCGGTGAGAGTGCAGACGACCGTGTCGCCGTCGTTCAATACGCCTTCCTTCTTGAGCTTCAGAGCCCCTGCAAGGCTCGCCGCAGACGCGGGCTCGCAGAATATGCCCTCGCGCGACGCGAGGAGCCTGTAGGCATCGAGTATTTCGGAATCGCTTACAGCCTCTATGACCCCGCCGCTCTCGTCCCTCGCCTTAACGGCGGAGTCCCAGCTCGCCGGGTTCCCTATCTTTATGGCGGTCGCGACGGTCTCGGGCTTCTCGACCGGGCGGCCCAGCACTATCGGGGCCGCGCCCTCGGCCTGGAAGCCCATCATCTTCGGCAGGTTCGACACTATGCCCTCGCCGTGGTACTGCTTGTATCCCTTCCAGTATGCCGTGATGTTGCCGGCGTTCCCTACCGGGAGGAAGTGGTACGTGGGAGCGTACCCGAGGTGCTCGCACACCTCGAAGGCGCCGGTTTTCTGCCCCTCTATCCTGAAGGGGTTCAAGGAGTTCACCATCTTTATCGGGTAGCCGCCTGTTATCTCCTTCACTATCTCCAGGGCGTCGTCGAAGCTCCCCTTTATCTGGAGCACCAGCGCGCCGTGCATCATGGCCTGCGAGAGTTTCCCCATGGCTATCGACCCGTCCGGCACGAGGACGAACGCCTTCATCCCGGCCTTGGAGGCGTACGCGGATGCCGAAGCCGAGGTGTTCCCGGTGGAGGCGCAGATTATGGCCTCCGCCCCCTCCTCCCTGGCCTTCGATACGGCCATGGTCATGCCGCGGTCCTTGAAAGAGCCCGTGGGGTTAAGCCCCTCGTACTTGAGGAGCAGCCTAAGGCCGCCGAATATGTCTTTAAGGTTCATGCTCTCAACGAGGGGCGTGTTCCCCTCGAGTAGCGTCGTTATCGAGCCGTCGCCGACCTCCGGAAGGAAGTCCCTGAACTCCCTTATTATGCCTCCCCAAAGGCCTTTCCTAGTTAGCTGCACCCGGGTTCTCCTCTATCCTTATGTATGCTATTTTTTCGTGTATGATGTCCATCTTCGATATCTCCGCCACCGCGGCCCTGAGCTCCCTCTCGAGGGCGTTGTGCGTAAGGACCACGAGCGGGACCGCGCCGCCCACCTTCCTGTCCCTCTGTATTACCGACGAGATGCTTATGTTGTGGCTTCCGAGGACGCCGGATATCCTTGACAGCACGCCCGGCCTGTCCACGACCAGGAACCGTATGTAATAGGGCATCTCCACGGACTCGGTCTCGAGTATGGCGAGTGGCCTTGTCTCCTCCTCAGGGCACGAAAGCGGCGGGACGCGCCGGACCGCGCCGGTCCTTATGTTCCGCGCTATGTCCATGACGTCGGCCACCACTGCGCTCGCGGTGGGCATCATGCCGGCGCCCATGCCGTAGAGGAGGACGGAGCCCACCGCGTTCCCCTTGAGGAAGATGCCGTTGTAGGCGCCGTCTATCGCCGCGAGAGGGTGATGGGCCGGTATCATGGTCGGGTGCACCCTGGCCTCGACCTTCCCGTCCACGGATTTGGTTATTGCCAGGAGCTTTATCCTGTAGCCGAACTCCCTGGCGAACTTTATGTCGAGCTGGCTTATGCCCGTTATGCCCTCGGTATAGATGTCCTCGAGCCGTATATGAGTCCCGTAGGCCAGGTTTATGAGTATCGCGAGCTTGTGGGCGGTGTCCACCCCTTCGACGTCGTAGGTCGGGTCCGCCTCGGCATAGCCCTTCTCCTGGGCCCTTCTCAAGACGTCCTCGAACCTGCCGCCCTCGTTCGTCATCTTGGAGAGGATGTAGTTGGCCGTGCCGTTTATGATGCCGTAGATGGACTCTACTTTGTTCGCGGCAAGCCCCTCGCGGAGCGCCTTTATAACCGGGATGCCGCCGCCGACGCTCGCCTCGAAGCCGATGTCCACACCCTTCTCGGCGGCCTTCCCGAATATCTCCCTGCCGTGGGTGGAAAGGAGCGCCTTGTTCGCGGTCACGACGTGCTTGCCGCGCTCGAAAGCCTCGAGTATGAAGTCCTTCGCGACCCCGGTGCCGCCAACGAGCTCTATGACGATCGAAATATCAGGGTCATTTATTATGTCCCTCGCGTCGGCGGTGAGGACCCCGTCGGCGAGCTTGACTCCCCTGTCCCTCGCAAGGTCCCTGTCGGCAACCCTCTTAAGCACAAGCTCGCAGCCGAGCTTCGCGGCTATTCCTTCGGCGTTCTCCTTCAGCACCCTTACGACACCCGTGCCAACGGTGCCGAAGCCTATGAGCCCGACGTTCATGCTTCCGGCCCTCGCCCCGTGTGCTTCGGAAAGATGCTCTATCGGCGCGGTCTTCGTCATACGGCCTCTTTTGCAGAGCCCTCCAGGGCCTTCTTTATGCACTTGGCCGCCTGGCGTATCCTGTGCTCGTTCTCGACGAGCGCGAGCCTTACGTAATCGTCGCCGTACTCGCCGAAGCCCACTCCCGGCGAGACGGCGACCTTCGCTTTTTTCAAGAGGAACTTCGAGAACTCGATGGACTTCATGGAGCTGAACGGCTCAGGTATCTTCGCCCAGACGAACATGCTGGCCCTGGGCTTCTCTATCTCCCAGCCGGCCTTCCCGAAGCTCTCTATGAGGGCGTTCCTCCTCGATTCGTACGTGCCGCACATCTCGGTCACGCAGTCCTGGGGCCCGTTAAGGGCAATTATTCCGGCTATCTGTATGGGCTGGAACATGCCGTAGTCGAGGTAGCTCTTGATCCTCGTAAGCGCCCCCACGAGCTTCCTGTTTCCGACCGCGAAGCCCACCCTCCATCCGGGCATGTTGTAGCTCTTGGAGAGGGTAAAGAACTCCACACCCACGTCCTTGGCGCCCGGCACTTCCAAAAAGCTCGGGGCCTTGTAGCCGTCGAAGACTATGTCGGCGTAAGCCAGGTCGTGCACCACCATAAGGCCGTTCTCCCTGGCGAAGTCCACGACCTTGACGAAAAAATCCCTTTCGACCACAAGGGTGGTCGGGTTGTGCGGGAAGTTTATTATGAGCATCTTGGGCTTGGGCCATGTCTGCTTCACGGCCTTCTGGAGCTCGTCGAAGAAGTCCACGCCCGGAAGGAGCGGTATGCTCCTCAAGTCCCCCCCCGCTATGACGACCGAGTAGGCATGTATCGGGTATGTCGGGTTGGGCACGAAGACGACGTCCCCGGGGCCTATGACGGCGAGCGCAAGGTGGGCGATGCCCTCCTTTGAGCCGATGGTGGCCACGGCCTCTGTCTCGGGGTCGATCTCCACGTTGTAGCGCCTCTTGTACCAGTCGGCTATGGCGAGCCTGAGCTTGTATATGCCCCTCGAGGCCGAGTACCTGTGGTTTCTCGGGTTGTGGACAGCCTCCACGAGCTTGTCTACTATGTGCCCGGGGGTGGGCTGGTCAGGGTTCCCCATGCCGAAATCGATTATGTCCTCGCCCCGCTTCCGGGCCTCTACCTTGAGCTCGGTGACGATGTTGAATACATATGGGGGAAGCCTCTTTATCCTGTGGAACTCTTCCATCTCCGGCGCACCTTTCAAACTGCTTCTCAGGCCCCTATTTCTCCCGGGAGCCTCTCCGCGTTATATGAGCTCCTTACGAACGGTCCGGAATAGACGTGCCTTATTCCTATGCTCTTTCCGAAATCCTCGTATTCCTTGAACTTTTCAGGCTCGACATATTCCTCGACCTCGAGGCTCCCTCTGGTGGGCCTCAAGTACTGTCCTATGGTTACCGCGTCGCACCCTACGGACTTCAAGTCCCCCAAGAGGTCCCTGACCTCATCCTGGGTCTCGCCCAGTCCGACCATGATGCCGGATTTTACGACTATTCCCGGGCGTTTCGCGCGGCTGAGGACTTCAAGGGAACGCTCGTACCCGGCCTCGGGCCTTACCTTCGGATAAAGCGACGGGACGGTCTCGAGGTTGTGGTTGAAGATATCCGGGCGGGCTTCGAGGACGGTATCAAGCGCCTCAGCGTCCCCCTTGAAATCAGGTGTCAGGACCTCCACTAAAATGGCGGAAATGTTATCCTTAACAGCCCTGATTGTCAAGGCAAATTGCCCTGCTCCGCCGTCTTCGAGGTCGTCCCTTGTGACCGATGTTATCACGACGTGCCTGAGGCCGAGCTCCCCTGCGGCAAGGGCTATATTGGCCGGCTCGTCCGGGTCGACCTGGAGAGGCCTTGCCCCCTTGTCCACCGAGCAGAAGCCGCAGCTACGGGTGCAGACGTCCCCCAGGATCATGAACGTGGCCGTGGGTTTCGAGAAGCATTCCCCGATGTTGGGGCACCTTGCCGACTCGCAGACAGTGTGGAGGTTCCTTTTCCGGAGTATGGATTTCACCTCGTGCAGGCGCGCAAGCGGGCCGAGCGATTTCTTCGTCCAGGGCGGAAGTCGTTTCATGCCTGGTAGGATAACATGACGGCCCGTGTTCCGCAATGAGGAACCCCTCTGTGCATCGGGACCCAAAGCGAGCGCCTCGGGCGGGGGAATGATTGAAGCTGCTGTTTTCCGGTCACTTTTTGCGGGCTTATTAGAAGGCAGGGGCGGGCATGAATCCGGCTTTCAAGCCGGTCGGGCAGATTGAGGCCTGTGTTCCGTCAGGCCGGAAGCTGGGTCCACGGCTGGCCTGAACCGGAGAGCAGGCTTTTCCCTACCGTTTGGCCTTGAGCCTTGCCTGGCGTTCCTGCTCCTTTTTCAGCGAGCACTCCGGGCAGGCATATCTTTGTTGGTGCTTGACCGTGAGCCTGTCGTAGTCCTGGTCAAGGGCGACCCTGGTCACGCTGTCCGATTCCCTGCCGCAGAAATCACATTTTAACATACTCCTCACCTTCTTTCCTGTACGCATTCCTGGGCGAAAGCCCTCCTTTCTCGAGGGTATTCAAGGCTCCCTCGAACGTGCCTTCATCGACCGAGATGACAAGCCCGCAAGCCGAGTCAAGGGCCTTCGGCACAGGCAGTAGCCTGAAAGGAATGGAGGCTTCCTTCAGGATAGCCTCGGCCTTCAGCGCCCTGTGTGTCGAGCCGAAGCCCAGTATATACTCCATGCGCTGGAAATTACCAAATTTCATGGTGCTGCGCAAGAACGGTATTTCAGGCCATAAAAAAGCCGCCCGCATGTTGATGAAAACCGGCGGGCGGCTTGAGTTTTCCCGGAGTGCTTGAGTTCAGACCGGAGCCTTTTCCAGCCTTCCCTTGTAGAGCGGGAACTTCGAGCACAGGTCCCTGACCTCGGCCTTTATGCCATCGAGCGCGGCCTCGTCGTTCCTCTTCTCAAGGGCCCTCTGTATGAGACCGGCTACGACCTTCATCTCCGGCTCCTTCATTCCCTTGGTGGTGGCCGCCGGAACGCCTATCCTTATGCCGCTCGTGACAAAGGGGCTTTTTGTCTCGAACGGGATGGTGTTCTTGTTTACGGTTATGCCGGCCTTAACGAGGGCCTCCTCGGCCTCCTTGCCTGTTATGTCCTGCTTCGTAAGGTCCGCTAACATGAGGTGGTTGTCGGTTCCGCCGGATACGAGCGTAAAGCCCCTTGAGATGAGCTCTTCCGAGAGGACTTTCGCGTTAGCGAGCACCTGCTTCTGGTAGGCCGTAAAGGAGGGGTCGAGAGCCTCCTTGAAGGCCACGGCCTTGGCGGCGATTATGTGCATCAACGGGCCTCCCTGGATGCCGGGGAATATCTGCTTATCGACTGCCTTCGCGAACTCCTCCCTGCACATTATGACGCCGCTACGGGGGCCCCTCAAGGTCTTGTGCGTTGTGGTCGTTACGAACTCGGCGTGGGGCACGGGGCTCGGGTGCAGGCCCGTTGCCACGAACCCTGCTATGTGGGCTATGTCGACCATTATCTTCGCGCCGACCTCGTCGGCCACTTCCCTGAAGGCCTTGAAATCTATTATACGGGGATAGGCGCTCGCGCCCACCACAATGAGCTTTGGGTTGTTCTTTTTCGCGAGGTCCCGCACCTGGTCCATGTCTATCCTGTGGTCGCCGGGGCGGACGCCGTAGAATACCGCGTTATAGAGCTGGCCCGAGAAGTTAACGGGGCTGCCGTGAGTAAGGTGGCCTCCGTGGGACAGGTTCATGCCCATGACCGTGTCGCCGGGCTTTACTGTCGCGAGGTATACGGCCATGTTGGCCTGCGAGCCGGAATGGGGCTGCACGTTCACGTGGTCCGCTCCGAAGAGCTTCTTCGCCCTCTCTATCGCGAGCCTCTCGACTATGTCCACGAACTCGCAGCCGCCGTAGTAGCGCTTGCCGGGATAGCCTTCGGCGTACTTGTTGGTCATTACGCTCCCGGCGGCCTCCATAACCGCCTCGCTTACGAAGTTCTCGGACGCGATGAGCTCGAGCTTCAATTCCTGCCTCTCGGTCTCAAGCCGTATGGCGTCGTACACTTCGGGGTCGAATTCCTTGAGGGCCATCTTTCTTACCGCCTCCATTTCGAAATAACGTGGGCCGCGGAAACTCCGCGGCCCCGCCTTTACCTTCCGTTCTTCTTCTCCACTTCCCGTATCTTGTCGAGCCGCTTCTGGTGCCTGCCGCCCTCGAAGGCGGTCTCAAGCCAGGTCTTGAGCATCTCCCTGGCAAGTCCCTTGCCGGCTATCCTCCCGCCGATGACGAGGATATTGGCGTCGTTGTGTTCCTTTGCCATCCGGGCGGTGTAGACGTCGTTGACGAGCGCGGCCCGGACGTTGCTGAACTTGTTGGCGAGTATGCTCATCCCTATGCCGGTGCCGCAGACGAGCACCCCCCTGGGGACCTCCCCTTTCGAGACCCTCTCCGCAACCGGGATGCCGTAGTCCGGGTAGTCGACCGATTTATCGTCGTTCACGCCCATGTCCAGCACCTCCACTCCGAGAGAGGCCATGAACTCCTTAAGGTCCTCCTTGAGCTCCCTTCCGGCGTGGTCGCTTGCTATGGCGATCTTTTCCATCTGCCCTTCTTTCTTCTTTCAATAACCTTTTGGGTGCCTCTAAAAATTGAATATTTTTCCCGAGGTCGAGGCAGGGCGAAAATAAAAAGCGGAGCATATATGTAAATATGTTAGCATTTCTATTTTCGCCCTAACAAAGAGATCGGGGAAAAGAGCAATTTTTAGAGGCACTCTTTCATTATGCGACTTTTGGGGCCACGAGGCAAGGCCTTACTCGAACCTCTTGAAGGCGAGCACGCCGTTGGTGCCGCCGAAGCCGAAGGAGTTGGAGAGGGCCGCATTGACCTTCGCCTCCCTCGCGGCATCGGGCACGTAGTCGAGGTCGCATTCCGGGTCGGGTGTCGTGTAGTTTATGGTCGGGGGCAGGACCCCGCGATGGAGCGAAAGGGCCGTAAATACGGCCTCTACGCCGCCCGCGGCCCCGAGGAGGTGGCCGGTCATGCCCTTTGTCGAGCTTACGGCGAGCTTCCTTGCGTGCTCGCCGAAGACGGTCTTTACGGCCATGGTCTCGTAGAGGTCGTTATAGTAGGTGGATGTGCCGTGTGCGTTTATGTAGCCGATGTCCTCGGGGTTGAGCCCCGCTGTACGTAGCGCCATCTTCATGCACCTGGCCGCGCCCTCGCCGTTCGGGGCCGGAGTGGTCATGTGGCTGGCGTCCGCGTTGAGGCCGTAGCCTGCTATCTCGGCGTATATCTTCGCGCCCCTTTTCCTGGCCGACTCCAGCTCCTCGAGGAAGAGCACCCCGGCGCCCTCGCCTATGACGAACCCGTCCCTGTCCTTGTCAAAGGGCCTGCTCGCCTTCGCTGGCTCGTCGTTCCTTGTAGAGAGGGCCTTCATGGCGTTGAACCCGGCAACACAGAGCGGGGTTATGGTGGACTCGGTCCCTCCGGCCACCATAACATCCGCCATGCCGGTCTGTATGAGCCGGAACGCGTCGCCTATGGAATGGGTGCCTGTGGCGCAGGCCGTGACAGCGCAGCTATTCGGCCCCTTTGCCCCGAGCTTTATGGAGACCTGCCCGGATGCCAGGTTTATTATGACCATGGGTATGAAGAACGGGGTAATCCTCTCAGGCCCCTTCTCCTTCAGGACGTCGAACCAGTGCTCGATGGCCGGGAGGCCGCCTATTCCCGCGCCTATGTAGACCCCGGCCATCTCGGCGTTCTCGTCGGTTATCCTGTAGCCCGAATCTTCATAGGCCATCTGGCCCGCGGCCACTGCGTACTGGATGAAGAGGTCCATCTTCTTGACCTCTTTCTTCTCTATGTACGGCAGGGGGTCGAAGTCGGGGACCTCCCCGGCTATCCTCACCGGGAAGGACGAGGCGTCGAACCTCGTTATCTCCCTCACCCCGGAGCTGCCCCGGGTCACTGCCTCCCAGTTCTTTTCGACTCCGGTCCCGAGCGGGCTCGTTATGCCGATGCCTGTTACTACTACCCTTCTCATTTTTCAATTCCTCTGAATTCCCGGTTTAAATGGGCCAGGAACTTTAAAAGCAGGCTCCAGTCGCCCCGTTGCCTGCCTTAAAAAACCGCCGGGGAGGGTCTAAGCTCCTCCCGGCGGCATGTGGGAACGCGGTTCCGTCTGAATAAGATTCTTTCCCTGGGCCGCAGGCGGAAGCAGAAGTGGCTTTTAATGTCCTGCGGGAGAATCGGGGAAAAAGCGGTCAGGCGCGGGTTATTTCCCGGCCTTCTTGTTGATGTACTCTATCGCGTCCTGGACGGTCTTTATCTTTTCCGCGTCCTCGTCGGGTATCTCTATCCCGAACTCCTCCTCGAATGCCATGACCATCTCGACTGTATCGAGGGAGTCGGCACCGAGGTCGTCGACGAAGGAGGCCTGCGGAGTCACCTCGTCCTCGGTCACGTCCAGCTGGTCGATTATTATCTTCTTAACCTTATTCTCAACAGACATTCTCACCCCTCCTGGAATATTGTCACGAAATTACCGCCTTTTGCGCCAGACCCCAGTGTATAACACCTACCGGGGAGGTTGTCAATTTTAAACATCGCGCTACTGCATGGCCATGCCGCCGTTTACGTTGAGCACGTGCCCGGTTATGTAGCCCGACGCGTTCGAGGCGAGGAAGAGCACCCCGTTTGCCACGTCGGCAGGCCCGCCGAGCCTCCCGAGGGGTATCCTGTCCATGAGCTCCTTTTTCACGTTCTCGGAAAGCGCGTCGGTCATCGCGGTCTCTATGAAGCCCGGGGCCACGGCGTTGCAGGTTATGTTCCTGCTCGCGAACTCCCTGGCTATGGTCTTCGTGAGGCCGATGAGGCCGGCCTTGCTCGCGGAGTAGTTGGCCTGCCCGGCGTTCCCCACCACGCCCACGACAGAGGCTATGTTTACGATCCGGCCCCAGCGCGCCTTTGTCATGTACTTCAGGACGGCCTTGGTGCAGTTGAACGCGCCCTTGAGGTTCACGCCCATCACCGCGTCCCAGTCCTCCTCGGTCATCCTGAGGACAAGGCCGTCCCTGGTTATGCCCGCGTTATTTACGAGAATGTGTATGGCCTCGAACTCCTTGAAGACCTTTTCAGCCGCCTCCTCGCACTCCTTGAGGTTCGTGACATCGAGCTTCAAAGCCATCGCGCGCCTGCCCATGGCCTTTATGGAGTCGGCCACCTCGGTCGCCTTCTCAAGGTTCACGTCCGCCACGGCCACGTCGGCCCCGTAGGAGCCGAGCTTCTCGGCAATGGACCTGCCGATGCCCTGGGCGCCGCCTGTGACGAGGGCGATCCTTCCGGTTACGTTCATGAGTACCTCCTCCTTTAACAGGCTGCTGAAAAAGTCCATCTGCTTCGTTGTCTTCGTCGCTCGTCACTGCGGCGTATAAAAAATACGCCTCATTCCTCGCTTCTCGACGCCTCGCATCTGGAGCTTTTTGAGCAGCCTAAGCGAATTTTACGTTTTTTCCGCACCTTGTTAAATCGAGCTGGCCTGAACCGCTTACGCATCGAGCATCGGAAGCGCCTTCTCGATATCCGAAGCCTCGGAGACGCTCAAGACGCTAATGTCCTTCTCTATCCTCTTTACGAGGCCCGAAAGCACCTTGCCCGGGCCGACCTCTATGATGGTATCAACCCCGTCGGCCTTCATCCGCCTGACGATGTCCACCCACCTCACGGGGTTCGTGAGCTGCAGGCAGAGTAGCTCCTTAACCCTTGAGCCGTCGCTTAACGGCGCTGCCTCGACGTTCGTGTATACGGGCACCCTGAGTCCGTTTACGCTGATTTTCTCAAGCTCCTCTCCGAGGCGTTCGCTCGCCTTCTCCATCAGCGGCGAATGCGACGGGGCGCTCACCTGTAGCGGCACCACCCTTTTCGCGCCCCTCTCTTTAGCGAGGTTCGCGGCTATGTCGACTGCCGCGGCGCTCCCGGATATGACTATCTGCTCCGGGGTGTTTATGTTCGCCGGGACGACCCGGGCCGCGTCTATCGATGCCGAGTCGCATATGACCTGGACGGTAGCGAGGTCGAGCCCCAGTATGGCGCACATCCTGCCCGCGCCCTGAGGCACGCTCTCCTGCATGAATTTGCCCCTCAAGTGCACGAGCCGGACCGCGTCCTTGAAGTCGAGCGCGCCCGAGGCGACAAGCGCCGTGTACTCGCCGAGGCTGTGCCCGGCCATGCAGGCAGGGATGAAATCCGTCCTCTCGCCGAGCGCGCGGAGAGCCGCTATTGACGCCGCAAGGAGCGCGGGCTGGGTGAACTCCGTCCTGTCGAGGAGGTCGGAAGGCCCTTCGAAAGCCAGCCTCATAAGCCCGCAGCCCATAGCCTCGTCCGCCTCGGCAAAGGCCTTTTTTGCGGCCTCAGAGGAATCGAAAAAACTCTTTCCCATGCCTACCGACTGCGAACCCTGCCCCGGGAATACGAAAGCTATTTTACCCATAAGTCCGTTCTCTTCGGAAATTTAAGAATGTGGTCACCACCTGACGGCGGCCGACGCCCACGTGAGGCCGCCGCCGAAGGCCACGAACAGTATCACGTCGTTGGCCTTCACCCTTCCGTCCCTCACCGCCTCGTCGAGGGCGATGGGGATGGACGCGGCAGAGGTGTTCCCGTACCTGTCGAGGTTCGTGTAGACCCTTTCCGCGGGGAGATTAAGCCTCTCCCTGGCCGCGTTTATTATCCTCATGTTGGCCTGGTGCGGGATTAGGAGCGAGATGTCCTCTGGCTCAAGCCCCGTCTCCTCCATCACCTCTTTAATGGCCTGGCCCATCGTGCGGACCGCTATCTTGAAGGTCTCGTTCCCGTTCATGACGAGGTAGGACTGCTCCTTCCTCCCTTTCTCGAAGGGGCTGTCCGGGCGGGCGGCCCTGCAATAGAGCGCATCCCAGTGCCTGCCGTCGGAATGCACGCGGCACGAGAGCACGCCCCTTTGACCCTTCTCCGCGGAGAGGACTGCCGCCCCCGCCCCGTCGCCGAAGAGGACGCAGGTGGACCTGTCCTTCCAGTCTATGAGGTCCGAGAACTTGTCGACCCCGATGACCAGGGCCTTCCCGGCCCCGCCCGACTTGAGGTACTTGTCCGCGATATCAAGCGAGTAAAGGAAACCTGAGCAGGCAGCCGAGACGTCGAAGGCGGCGGCCCCGGGCTTTATCCCCAGCTCCGCCTGCACGAGGCAGGCGACCGACGGAAAGGCCATCTCGGCGGTTACGGTGCCGACGACCACGAGGTCGATGTCACCGGCCGCGACACCCGCGGCCTTGAGCGCCGCCCTGGCGGCCCTGGCCGCCATCTCAGAGGC
>DIDN01000024.1 GCA_002418185.1 Deltaproteobacteria bacterium UBA5799 | reverse complement strand
CCGACACACGGATTAGGAATCCGTTGCTCTATCCTGCTGAGCTACGGGGGCATATGGATGGATTTCGATGCAGTTTGCGGGTATTGCGTTGTCCCGCCGTGCGGCAGGGGCGGAACCTTTAGAGTTTCTCAAAAAAACGGGTCCCTGTCAAATCAAAAAAAACAACCCGGAAGCATGTAACGGAAACAGGTAGAAACACCCTTTGACCGCCGTATAGGCCCTGGCGACCTCCCCTGACCCTTCCCTTCTACTTGACTCGCACTTCCCCCGGAAAAAGACTTAAATCATAAACCGATTTAGAGCGGATCGGAGGCGCACCATGCCGAAATCAGAGGTGCTGGAGAGGGGGAACATCTATTTCATATACAGGCCGAAGGTCGAGGAAGAGGAGGTAAAGGGCCTCGATGAGGTTCAGAGGTTCTATATGGTCCTCAGCCCCGAGGGGAAGAAGGTCTACCGACTGATAGTCGTCGGCAGGCAGGTATTACCGGACGTCGGCGAAGGAGAGAGGAGCTGGGGCTTCGTTGAGAAGGTCGGGAGAAAAGCCGAGGAAGTCGCAGACGAGCTCGAGGGAAAGGAATACAGGACAAAGACCAGGGGCGAAAGGGAGCTCCCTTCCGCGCGCCCTGCCGGTGAAGGCGTATACGCGATAACCAGGCACGGAGACCACACCCACCTCGCTTACTCGCTCGAACTCCCGGAAAGGCGGGGCGAGGTGCAGGAGGCCTTCAGGATAGAGGACGAGGCGAGCTATATCATAACGATAAAGAACCCTGAAAAGCCTTCCCCGCGCGGTGCCGGGCTCCGGGGAGGCAAGAAGGCCGATTTTCCGAAGAGGCTCATGGAGAAGTTCGACGGCAGGAGGTTTTCAGACGCCGACCCTCCGGACTTTCTCGATTACGAGGGCGCCGAGATGATACTCATCGGCGCGTCAGAGGAGCCCGTAAGGGACCTCGGCCTTAAGCTTAAGCCCGAGGACGAGAGCGAATCATCGGCCGACGTATTCAAGGACCTGAAACTCGAACGAGAGAAGCACCCTGTCGAGCCGCTTTTCAAGGGCAGGTGGGAATAGGCCGCCGCGCTTTTCCTTTGATGACAAAACGCCCGTCTTTCTGATATATTCCGGCAGATATATCCTGAATACGTAAAGAGGAAGGGACGGGCTTGCCGTGGACCTTTTAAAGCTAAGGGCCGTAGGGCTGGTAAACGCGTGGCTCCACAAGAAGGCCGACGAGGTCAACCAGGAGGCGGTCATGAAGACCGTCTACCAGGAGGTCGACATATCGGCCGGCTATTTCCTTGTACTCACCATAGCGAACCTCATCGCCCTCGCCGGGCTCATCACGGACAACACGGCCGTAATAATCGGCGCCATGCTCATATCCCCGCTCATGGGGCCGATATTGAGCAGCGGCTTCGCCTTCATAACCGGCAACGAGACCATAGGCCGGATGGCCTTGTCGACGATAGTAAAAAGCGTCGCCGCGACGATAGCGGTCGCCGCCCTCGCCACCTGGCTTTCGCCGCTGAACGAGGCCACGGGCGAGATATTGTCGAGGACGAGGCCCAACCTCTACGACCTGGTCATAGCTTTTCTCGCGGGCCTGGTCGGCGCGATAGCCATCTGCACGAAAAGGAACTACATAACGATAGTGCCCGGGGTCGCCATAGCTACTGCCGTAATCCCTCCGTTGAGCGTCGCCGGGTACGGGCTCGGGAGCGGACACTTCTCGATCGCGCTCGGCGGCTTCTTCCTATTCTTCACGAACTTCGTCGCGATCATCATAAGCACCTGCATAGTATTCTTCATCTACGGCTTCAGGCCGGGCATCCTGAGCGATATTGACATGGCGAGCCTCAAGAAGAGGATATACGCGCTCGGCGCTGTGCTCTTCGTCATCTCCATTCCTCTCCTTTACACGCTCCATGTCTCCATATCCGAGGTCAGGCTGAGGGGCGGCATAAATACCGCCCTGAAAAGGGCCTTTGACACGGACAAGGTATCCTATCTATCCGGTTTTGATTACAGGGAGGCTGACGATGCCTTGCGCGTAAGGGCCGCCATAAACACCACCAGATACCTCGACGAGGAAGAGATTGCCGAGGCCGAGGAGACGATTGAGGCTGCGCTCGGCAGGGAGATAACCCTCGACGTGGAGCAGGTACTCATGCAGGCCGGTGGATTGAAGCCTGTGGTCCCCACGACCATCTCAGCGCTGACCCAGCCCAAGCCGGACCCGAAAAAGGAGATGGAGGCAGCATCCCAGACGCTCGGGAACGCTACGGTCTCGGTCGAGAGGATATTCAGCCCTTACAGGGTCATTGAGTTCTACCTGGGGAAAAAGCACGGGAGCGCGGGCCTGGCCGGGGTGGTAAAGGTGCGCAGGGACTCTCCGTTTACGCCCGATGAGGCGCTCTGGCTCGAAAAGATGGTCTCCGACGCGCTGGGCGTGCCTGTGGCGCTCTCCATAGAGACGCTCCCGCTCCTCGACCCAATTGCCCTGGCCGACGAGGAATCGTACGCCTCCGACGAGCTCAGGACGGCGCTCAGGACAGTAAGCGAGGTCCACTCGCGCCAGCCCTCGTTCATGGTCAGGATAGAGGCCCACCCGTCCTCGGCGGACAGCGCAAAGACAAGGAAGAAACTCGCCCTTGAAAGGGCGGAGAAGGTCAAGGCCATACTTGTCGAGAGGCACGGGATACCGCCGGAGAGTATATTGATTACGACCGCGCCCGGCCGGTCCGATGCGCCTGCCGTCAATATACGGGTCGTAGGCGGCAATTGACGCCGCCGTCTCCACGGGCCGATCAGGCGACCTTGTTCCTGGCCTCGCCCCTTTCAAACGCAGCTATATTCTCAATCGTGGTATCGAGGATCCTCTGTACGGCCTCCGTCGTATTAAAGGCGCTGTGCGGGGTTATGATGACGTTACGGAGTCGGAGCAGTATGTGACCGGCAAGCAGCACGTCCAGCGGCTTTTTCTGGGCTATGGACCTGAGGAGCTCCGCCTCCTCCCTGATTGTCGGCTCCTCGGGCAGGACGTCCAGGCCCACTGCCGCCACCTTGCCGCTCGTAATGGCCCGCAGGAGGGCCTGTATGTCTATGAGGATGCCCCGTGCGGTATTTATGACGACCACCCCCTCCTTCATCATCGCGAACTCCCTGTCCGAAAGGAAATGATAGGTCTCGGGTATGGCGGGTATGTGGAGGGTTATGACGTCTGACTTCCTGAGGGCCTCTTCGAGCGAGACGTATTTGAAACCGATCCTTCGGGCAAGGTCCTCCCTCGGATGGAGGTCGAATGCAAGGACCTCCATGTGGAAGCCTTTGGCTATGTCGATAACGTACCTACCGATGCTCCCGGTGCCGAAGACTCCTATTGTCTTTCCCTTGAGGTCGAAGCCCCGGAGCCCCTGCTGCGAGAAGTCCCCCCGCCGCGTCCTCTCGACGGCGTCGACGAGGTTGTGGCTCATTGCCAGGAGTAGCCCGAAGACGTGCTCGGCAACGGTATTGTCCCCGTAAGTGGGCACGTTCGATACGCTAATGCCCCGTTCCGCGCAGTAGACCATGTCTATGTGGTCGTACCCGGTCGAGCGCGTCGCTATGTGGCGGAGGTCCCCGAACCGGCTCAGCGTCTTCCTGTCGAGCTCGGACCAGATGAAGGTGGATATGACGTCGACGTCGGCATAGGGCGCGGCGTTCTCTTCCGTAAGCGGCTCGTTGGTGAACCTGATGTCATGGCCGGAGTCCAGCCGCTCGAAAGCGGGCCTTTCCCATTCCTCGACCTCGAAGACGGCGAGCTTCATGCCGCGAGCCCTCCATGTTTTTCCCGCATAGTTGATTCTTTTCCCGGGAGGCGGATATGTCAAGTAAGGGACGAATGCAGCTGATGGCGGGTGTTGAAACCGGTTGGTAAACGGCCGGGGAGCACAAGAAGCGGTTCAGGCGGACTTCTCTATGCCAAGCTCCTTCATCCTCCTCCAGAGCGTGGTCCTGCTCATCTTGAGCTTGCGGGCCGTCTCGCTGTACTTCCAGCCGTTCTCGCTCAGGGCCTTCATGACGACCTCGCGCTCCAGGGCCTTTAGGGGCTCGTCTGTGCTCATGGCCCTGTCGACGAGGCCGCTTGCCTGAAGGTCTTTGGGAAGGTGCTCGGGGTTTATCGTGTTGCCCTGGCACCTGACGAACGCGTGCTCGATTATGTGCTCGAGCTCGCGGATGTTCCCGGGATAGCCGTATTCCATCAACAGTTCCATGGCGGCTGGCGAGACGTGCCGCACATCCATCCCCATCTCGCGGTTGAACTTCCCGATGAAGTACTTTACGAGGAGCGGTATGTCGTCCTTCCGTTCACGGAGGGCCGGGAGCCTCACCGGCACCACCTTCAGGCGGTAGAAGAGGTCCTCCCTGAACTCGCCCCGCTCTACAAGGGCCTTGAGGTCCTTGTTCGTGGCGGTGACTACCCGTACGTCGACCTTTATGGTCTTCGTGCCCCCTACCTTCTCGAACTCGCCCTCCTGCAACACCCGGAGGAGCTTCACCTGGGTGTGAGGCGTAATGTCACCGACCTCGTCAAGGAAGATGGTGCCGTTGTCCGCAAGCTCGAAACGGCCTGCCTTGTCCGCAATGGCCCCGGTAAAGGCGCCCTTCACGTGGCCGAAGAGCTCGCTTTCGAGTATGCCCTCGGAAAGGGCCGCGCAGTTTACCTTCACGAAAGGCCCGCCGCACCTCGGCGAATTGTGGTGGATGGCGTTGGCGATAAGCTCCTTGCCGGTCCCTGTCTCGCCCTCGATGAGTACGGTGGCCCTGGTGGGCGCGACTTCCCTCAGAAGCTCGAAGACCTCGTGCATCCGGTAGTTCTTGCCGATTATGTTCTCGAAGGAGTACTTGCCCTTTATCTCGTCCCTGAGCTCCTTTATGAGCGAGGTGTCCCTGAATATCTCGAGGCCGCCTATTATCTTCCCGTCCTCGTCCTTGAGGAGCGCGGTGTTTATGCTGAGGGTCACTTTGCTGTCGCCCCTTCCGAGCGTCACCTCGTAGTTATAGAGGTGCTCGCCGGTCTTTATGGTCCTGTTTATGACGCAGTCGAAGGCGCAGCTCGTGTGTCCGATCATGCCGCTGCACTTGCCGCCCTTTGAGAAATCCTTTATGCCGACCTTGGCGAATATCTCCCGGGCGGCCCTGTTTATGAAAAGTATCTCGTGGTTGAGGCCGATTACGACCACGCCGTCCGCGATGCTGTTGAGGATGGCGTCGCTATTGAGCTCTATGTACTTGTGTACGGCGTCGTTATTGCCGGCAAGCCTTACTTTCTCGCTCTCCATTCGGGTTTCTCCTGAAAAGGATTATACGGCTTAAGTGCCGGTGTTTCAACTTCTTTGTTTCATAAGAGAAACATCTTAAACTACCCTGCGCCAAGAGCGCAGGGCGTCTTGGTAAATCAAACTGTTTGTCATTCTGAGCGCAGCGAAGAATCTCGTATTTATTCAGATACAAGATTCTTCGGTCGCGTACGCTCCCTCGGAATGACAAAAAAGCACTCTGAGGCGCTCGCGCCAGGCCAATTCAGCCCTAGCCAAGAGCGCAGGGAGTTCTTGGCCGTTTTTTAAAGACCTGGAGCAAGAAAAAAACCCTGCCAGGCTTACCGGTATCGCCTGGCAGGGTCGGAAGGATTTGGCGGGAAATGTAGCGGAAAATTGATGGGATGTCCCGGTCGGTAAACTCTTTCAGCTGGACGGCGTCATCTGAGCGCGACCGTCGTGGCTACTGCGATCATTATCGCGAATCCGATTATATCTGCAATAAATGCCTTTCTCATGATAGCCTCCCCTGGTAAACAAGGCGCTTTCAGCACCGTTATCAATTAGAATAACCCCCTGCCGGCGCGCTCGAATGAGAGTAGAGTTATCGCAATAAGGCCGAGGGCAAGGGCAATATAATCAATGGCAATGTGACCGGTCCTCATCTCGACACCTCCGTTTCAAGAAAGTACAGTTACAGGGTACAATATTCAAGACTCGTGCCAACATGACATATCTCAGATAACTGCCTGAAATTGCTTTTCTTTTTTATAGGAAGATAAATTCAGCGTCAATTCTCAATGTTTCCAGGCTGAAACACCAGTTAACAATTCATTGTTTTCCTAAGATAAAATAGGTACTTTTAAATAGGTTGCGCATATGAAACATATTTTAATTCTGAAACATAATTAATTCCATTTGAGCGCCAGATTATCACGGCCTCCCTGGCTAGCCCGGGAAGGAGGTAAAGAG
>DIDN01000127.1 GCA_002418185.1 Deltaproteobacteria bacterium UBA5799 | reverse complement strand
TAAATACTAAGATAAAGGGCCTGTTTTGTCAAGCGTTTTGAGCCAAAAAGGCCCTGGCTGCGGGATTCCCCGGCCCTGAAAGGCTTATGGGCGTAGACACGCTGACAATCGAGAAGGCGAACAGCAACAAGGTCCTCATAATCGACGATAACCTCACCAACAAGGCAGCCATCGAGGACGTCCTCTCCGAGAACGGGTTCGAGACCCGGGCGGCCGCCGCCGGCGAGGAGGGGCTCCGGATACTGGCTGAATGGGTACCTAACGTAATCCTCCTCGACCTCGTCATGCCCGGCATGGACGGCATGAGCGTCTGCCGCGAGATAAGGCGGATGAACCTCTCCCCCAGGCCCTCGGTAATCATAATCTCCGTAAAGGACGACAAGGAATCGATAGTAAACGCGCTTACGAACGGGGCGGACGACTTCATAGTGAAGCCCCTGAACGAGGCCGAGCTCGTTGCGAGGGTGAAGGCCCAGAAGAGGATATGCGAGTTCTACCTGGAGCTCGAGGAGGACAAGAAGAACCTCGAGACCCTCCTCGACATCACGACGGCCATGGCCGCCACCCTCGACGCATCGGAGATACTCAGCACAATTGTCGACAAGGTGGCCGCGACGACAAACGCAGTCAGGTGCTCGATAGTGCTGATATCGACGCACGAGAACGAGGGGTACGTGCTCGCCTCGCACGAGGACCCGCAGGTAAAGGAGCTGAAGATTGACCTGGCCAAGTACCCGGAGATAAAGCAGGTCATGACGAGCAAGATGCCGCTCGCCCTCGAGGACGTGCTCGCGAACCCGATTATGTCCCCGGTCCGCGACAGCATAAGCGCCCTGGCCGGCATGAGCATACTCATCCTCCCCATAGTCTTCAACGACGAGGTGCTCGGGACGCTTTTCCTCCGCACGAGAAAGAAAAAGAACGGGTTCACGCAGAAGGAGATAGACTTCTGCAGGATAGTGGCGAACGCCTCCTTCCACGCGCTCAGGAACGCGCGCATCTTCGAGAAGGTGGTGAAGGAGAAGGACGTCTTGAAGGAGATGGCCGTCAGGGACCACCTCACGAACCTCTACAACCACAACTTCTTCTATTCGAGGCTCGAAGAGGAGTTCGAGAGGGCGGTGAGGTATGAAACTCCGCTTTCACTCATAATGATCGACATAGACAACTTCAAGAACATTAACGACACCTACGGCCACAGGGTCGGTGACATGGCCCTCAGGGAAATCGCCGCCCTCGTGAAAAAGGGCGTGAGGAAGACGGACATCGTCGCCCGCTACGGCGGGGAGGAGTTCTCGGTCATACTCCCGCACACGCTCCTTAAGGGCGCCGTGGACGAGGCCGAGAGGCTCCGCGAGATGATAGAGGCGCACGCCTACGCCGGGCTCGTGAACCAGAGGATAACCGTAAGCATAGGGGTGGCCTCCTACCCGCAGAAGGGTGCCATGAATTCCGGCGACCTGGTAAACCACGCGGACGACGCGCTCTACAAGGCAAAGTGGAGCGGAAAGAACTGCGTCAAGGTGGCTGAGGTCTAAGGGAGCTATAAGGCAACCTCCAGTAATTGATCTTTCCCCCGGATTCTGTGTCAGCCCGGGAATAAAAATGCTCACATATCGTCATATATGCTGCGCTTTTTATTCCCGGCCTTCCTTGACTGCGGGAAAAATCTCTAATTTTAGAGGTTGCCATGAATTTGTATTCGGGAAGGGAAAGGCGGGCTTCGGCCCGCCTTTTAAGCTTGTGTCAGGCGGAGCAGATTATTGAACCACAGGGTTTCCTTTTTCGTCGAGGGACCAGAACGGATTGTGCACCACTTCCCACAAATAGCCGTCCGGGTCGGCAAAATAGCCGCCGTATCCGCCCCATGAGGTCTTTTGAGCCTTTTTAGGTATGCCCGCGCCAGCTGCCCTGGCCTCGTCCAATACCTTGTCCACTTCCTCGGGGCTCTCTACATTGTGCGCGAGGGTAAAACCCGGGAAGCCGCCGCCTTCCGGACTGACGTCCGCATCCTTTGCGAGAAGGTCCTTCGGGTAGAGCGCGAGAACCACGCAGTTGAGCTTGAAGAAGGCTACCTCGCCGTTCACTACCTTTGCGGGCCAGCCGAGCCTGTTTCCGTAAAAATCGAGGGAACGTTCAAAATCGCTCACTCCGAGCGTCACTACCGTGAGCCTTGGCTCCATAACCCGCCTCCGCATACCGGATTTATCGTTAATCCAATCTGAGGTTGAATTCCCCGCCGCCTGCGGCGGGAGGTTCATTTGCGCCGAGATTCTTACCTCGCCACTTCGGGCCTTGCGCCTTTGGTGCAAGTTCAATTTTCGCTATCCTGCGAAAATTGTCGCTTCGCTCAGAATGACAGGCTGAAACGGTTTTTCAGCAACCCGGTAGAAACGCGCGGCTTGCCGCGAGGCGGTTCATTTCTGTATCTTTATCGCGCAGAGGCTCCCGCACATGGTGCAGACGCTCTCGTCCTCCGGCGGGCTCGTCTCCCTTATGGCCCTGGACCTTTTCGGGTCTATCGAGAGCCTTATCTGCTCCTCCCAGTCAAGGGCCTTCCTGGCCCTGGCGAGCCTCGTATCGGCATCCATTGCGCCCCGGGCCTTCTTGGAGATGTCGCCTGCGTGCGCCGCTATGCGCGAGGCCACGACACCTTCGCGGACGTCGTCTATCGTCGGGAGCCTCAGGTGCTCGCTCGGCGTAACGTAGCAGAGAAAGTCGGCCCCGGCTGCCGCTGCGATCGCCCCGCCGATTGCGGAGGTTATATGGTCGTAGCCAGGGGCTATGTCGGTTACGAGCGGGCCGAGCACATAAAAGGGCGCGCCGTTACAGAGCCGCTTCTGGATGATTATGTTCGCCTCTATCTGGTCGAGCGGCACGTGCCCGGGCCCTTCTATCATGACCTGCACGCCCTCGTCAAAGGCCTTCCTCGCAAGCTCCCCCAGGGTTATGAGCTCGTGCACCTGCCCCCTGTCTGTCGCGTCTGCAAGGCAGCCGGGCCGGAGTCCGTCGCCGAGGCTCAAGACCATGTCGTATTTTATGGCAATCTTCAAGAGCCTCTCGTAGCCCTCGTACAGGGGGTTCTCCCTCTTGTTGAACTTCATCCACTCGGCGGTGAGGGCGCCCCCCCTGCTTACGATCCCCATTATGCGCCCTTCCTTCCTTACCCGCTCAACCGAGCTCCGCGTAACGCCGCAGTGGACGGTAACGAAGTCAACTCCGTCCTCTGCGTGGGCCTCAATAGAGTCGAACATCTCCTCGGGGTCGAGCTCTACGAACGACTTGCCTTTTCTTCTGGCATCATACGCGGCCTGGTAGATGGGCACGGTGCCTATGGGCACGGTCGACTCGGCCATCACGGCCTTCCTTATGGCCGAGACGTCCCCGCCTGTAGAGAGGTCCATCACCGCATCGGCCCCGGCCTCGATAGCGGCCCTGAGCTTCGCAAGCTCTTCCTCGATATCCGCCCTGTCCTGCGATGAGCCTATGTTGGCGTTCACCTTGGTCCTCAAGCCCCGCCCGACGGCAAGGCCCTGTATGGAGCGGTGCAGCGTGTTCCTTGTGATTATGACGGTCCCGTCCTCGATGCCCTTTCTTATGAAGTCCGGGTCCACGCCCTCGGAGAGAGCCGCGTTTTTCATCTCTTCGGTTACAACACCCTTGCGGGCGGCCTCGAGTTGTGTCATTTCCGCTCCTTTTTTAGGCAACAAAATTGATCTTTTCCCCGGACTCTGCGTCAGTCCGGGAATAAGAATGCTCACATATTGCCATATATGCTCCGCTTTTTTATTCCCGACCTTCCTTGATTTCGGGAAAAATCTCTGATTTTTAGAGGCCGCCCTTATTCTGCCTGCCTGCAGGCGAGGCCTTTTCTATAAGCTCCCGTGCTGCCAGCTCCGCATCCTTGCTACCCATTATGGCTGAGATGACGGCGATGCGCGCACCTCCGCCTACTGCCTCGCGTAAGTTCTCTTTATTTATGCCGCCGAGCGCGTATACGGGTATCGAGAGCGCGGCGGTCGCCTCTTCAAGCGGCCCGGTCCCGACGGGCTTTCCGTACGCCGCTTTCGACGGAGTGTGAAATACCGGCCCGAATGTCACGAAATCAGCGCCCCCGGCCTCGGCTTCCCTCGCCTCATTAAGGGAGTGGGTGGAGGCGCCAATGAGCTTCCCGGGCCCGAGGAGCGCCCTTGCGCGCCAGGCTGCGTAGGACCTCGATGTAAGATGCACACCGTCGGCCCCGGAGAGCATGGCTATGTCCGCGCGGTCGTTTATGAGGAGCTTCGCGCCATATCCGGAAGCCAGTTCCCGGACCTCTTTTGCGAGGTGAAGCAACTCCCTTGCCGCAAGGTCCTTTTCCCGTAGCTGCAGAAGCCTTATCCCGCCCGCGAGCGCCGCCCTTATCGTGTCCAGAAAAGCGCCCCGGGGGGCGGCCTTCCTGTCGGTTATCAGATAGACTGAAGGCAGGTCTTCCATTTGATGAGCATGAGTCCGGTTGCGCGGCGTCTTATGATCCCGGTCGGAACGAGCTTGTTTTCCAGCGAGAGGAGGCATATCGCCCCTGTAAGACGGTCTTCCGGACACCGTGGACTTAAACCGCTGGTCATTTTTTCCTTTTGCCCGGAGCCTCCCAGAGCCTTTTGTAGAATATAATGGCAAGCCCGGCCAGGGCTGCGGCCACGCTCACGGCCTGGGCCGCCCGGAGCGAGTCGAGCATGAGGCTGTCTGCCCTGAAGTGCTCGACAAAGAACCTACCCGCAGAATAAAGGACTATATAGGACGCGAATATGAACCCGTCCCTGTGTCCGGTTTTTCGGAGGTAGAACCACAGGAACGAGAATATCCCCAGGTTTATGAGCATCTCGTAGAGCATGACAGGGTGCAGCGGAACGCCCGGAAATTCCGCGCCGGCGGGCGACTCCGGCGGGAAGACGAGCCCCCAGGGCAGGTCCGTGGGCCTGCCGTGCGCGTCGCCGTTCATGAAGTTTCCGAACCTGCCGAAGGCCTGCCCGAGTATGATGGCCGGGGCGACGGCATCGGCCATGCGCCAGAATGGGACGCTTTTTCTCCTTAGGTAGAGCCATGCCGCGGCCAGGCCGCCTAAAAGCCCGCCGTGGATGGCGAGCCCGCCGTGCCAGACGGCCGGTATCTCCAGGGGGTACGCGCCGTAATAGCCCCAGTTGAAGGCGACGTAGTAGAGCCGCGCCCCTGCGATCCCTCCCACGACGGTCCAGATTATGAAGTTCATGACCTCGTCGCGGCTTAGACCAAGGCCTTTCCTTTCCGCCTCGCCTGTTATGAGGCGGCTCCCGACGAGGATCGCGATGACGTACATGAGCCCGTAGAACCGTATCTCCACGGGGCCGAACTCGAAGAGTACCGGATGCATTCCCTTCCGCCTATTCTATTACGCCCGAGAGAGGGCTCGACGCGGTTGCGTAGAGTTTTTTCGCTATCCTCCCGGAGAGGTGGGCGAGCCTTCCGGCCTCGACCGCCAGGTTCATGGCCCTTGCCATTGCGACCGGGTCCTTTGCCCCGGCTATGCCGGTATTCATCAAGAGGCCGTCGCAGCCGAGCTCCATGGCTATCGCCGCGTCCGAGGCCGTTCCCACTCCCGCGTCCACTATGACGGGCACCTTCACGGTCTCGAGTATTATCCTGATGTTATAGGGGTTCCTTATGCCGAGCCCCGAGCCTATGGGCGCGGCAAGGGGCATGACGGCAGCGCACCCGATCTCCTCGAGCTTTTTGGCCATTATGGGGTCGTCGTTCGTGTAGGGGAGCACCGTAAAGCCCTCCGTTACGAGCACCCTCGCGGCCTCAAGGAGCGCCTCGTTGTCCGGGAAAAGGGTCCTCTCATCCCCAATGACCTCGAGCTTTACGAGGTCGGTCTCAAGGGCCTCCCTCGCAAGGCGCGCCGTCCTTATGGCCTCGTCCGCCGTGTAGCATGCGGCGGTATTGGGAAGGAGCGTATATTTCGGGTCTATGTGGTCGAGGAGAGAGTCGCTGCCGCGGTCAAGGTTCACGCGCCTCACGGCCACGGTCACGACCTCAGCGCCCGAGGCTTCGAGCGCCTTTACCATGACCTCGTTCGAAGGGTATTTGCCGGTGCCAACCATGAGGCGGGACTTGAATTCGTAATTGCCTATTTTCAATACGTCCATGCCGCGCTCCTTTTCTAAATTCATTTCCGGGAATTCCGCCCAGGTTCTTGGGTCCCCTCTTTTCTAAAGAGAGGACAGGGGAGATTATCTTGAAGTCGTTTATAAGATTTTATCCCCTTTTAGAAAAGGTGATAAAATCAGTCGGGCTTTCAGCCGGCAAAACCTTGAACATGCAGCATTCAATGGGAGCAGTGGTTCGGTTATTCCGGTTGCTACCCGCCGCCGACCATCCGTACTATCTCCACCGCGTCCCCTTCCTTGAGGACGGTAGAGCCCAATAGCCTCTTCGGCACTATCTCTCGGTTAAGGTCTATTGCGATGCCCGGCCTCTTTATTGCGAGGAGGTCGAGGAGGGCGTCAATTGTCATGCCCTCCCGTACCTCCCTTTTCTCCCCGTTCACCCTGATATGCATCAGAAATACTGGTCTCTTTCGCCTTTTTCAAGCGCGTCGAGCTTCTCAACGAGCGCCTTTTTAAACCCCTGGTCGGCCACCCCGGCAAGCCCTTTATCGACCGCCCTCTCGATAGACTCCTTCGTGCCGTTCGTGCATGAGTCCAGAAGGTACTCCTTAAGGGTGAGGACGGCGTTTGCCTGGCAGAACTTCTCCATCTCGCCGGCTATGGTCCTGCCGGTAAAGTCCCCTCCGGTCCTTCCCGTCCTGTAGCAGGCGGTGCAGAGGCTCGGGAGAAGCCCCTCGTCCACCACGGACTTTATCACCTCGGCAAGGCCCCTGTGGTCGGTGGTGGAGAACTGCTCGAGGCTCGCCTCCTTGCCGGCATAGCCGCCGGGGCTGGTCCTTGATGCGGCGCTAAGCTGCGTTGCCCCTGTGTGTATGAGCTCGGCCCTCAGGCCCGCAGGCTCCCTCGTTGAGGCCACTATCCCGGCAGACGGGACGCTTAAACGGAAGACCGCGACAATCTTCTTTAGCTCCTGGTCGGAAACCCTCACCGGCACCTCTTTCAAGCCGTCCTCTGCGGGCCGGAGCCTCGGTATGGAGATGGTATGCGCGTGCGCGCCGAACTTTTCATAGAGGTGGAGGGAATGGGCGATGGTTGCGAGCGCGTCGAACCTGTAGTCGTAAAGGCCGAGGAGGGGGCCTATGCCGACGTCTCCGAAGCCCGCCTCCATGGCCCTGTCCATGACGTCGAGCCTGAAGTGGTAGTCCTTTTTCCTCCCGAAGGGGTGCATCTCCTCGTAAGTAGGCCGGTGGTAAGTCTCCTGGAACGACTGGTAGACCCCGGCCCCCGCGGCCTTGAGCTCCCTGAGCGGACCGGTGTCCATTGGAGGGGCGTTCACGTGCACTATCCTCATGCCCGTCCTCTCGTATATGGCCCTCACGCACGAGACGATGTAGTCGAGGCCCCACCTGGGGTCCTCGCCGGTCACGAGGAGCACTCGCTTGAAGCCCATTGCCTCGAGTGCCTTTGCCTCTCTGACGGCCTCGTCGGCTGAAAGGGCTTTTCTGGCTACCCCGCCGCTTCCGCCCCTGAAGCCGCAGTACCTGCAGCCGTTGGTGCAGTGGTTCGAGAGGTACAGGGGCGCGAAAAGGACGATACGCTTACCGAATACCTTCTCCTTGACCTCGGCCGCTCTCCTTGAGAGAAGCCCGGCAAGGCCAGGCTCCCTTGAGGCAAGGAGTATTGCCGCCTCTTCGAGCGAAAGCCCTTTAGCCTTTGATGCGGACTTTAGCACAAGGAGGACGTCCGCCTCGCTCGGCTCAGGGAGCGAGGCGAGCCCTGCTATGTTTTCACGGTCGATGAGCATCGGGATAAACCGCCGGTTTCGCAAAACGGGTTAACGCAGGGAGGCCGGCGGGAATAAAAAAAACCGCCAAGCGGCGGCTTCAGGCAAGAGTGCCTTGATATGGAGATATCAGCCGCTTCCCTACGCTGGCATTAACCAGATCAGGTCGTTAGGGTCTTCCCTTGCGGGAACTCTCAGCCCTTGCGGACTCCCCTAGCGTGATTTCCCCCCTGAACGGGGTTTAAACAAGGATAGCAGTCCCGCGCCCCCAAGTCAAATCGAAAGACGGGGCGGGGCCGCTGCTCGTTCTTGGCTCTTAAGTTGAAACTGCCCGGAAGGGGCGTTTACATGAGCTTGCTTACGGAGATGATGCCCTCGGCTATCTCGCGCATCTTCTTGTTTTCTTTCTGGGAATGTGACTGGAGGAGCTTGAAGGCCTCTTCCTCGGAGATATTGCACCTCTTCATGAGTATGCCCTTGGCGCGCTCGACGAGCTTCCTCGTCTCGATCGCGTCCTTGAGGTCGTCGACCTCCACCTTGAGGCTCTTGAACTCCCTGTACCTCGCCATCGCGAGCTTGATGGCTGGTTCGAGCTGCTTTTTTGTGACCGGTTTTACGAGATACGCGAATACGCCGGACTCGATGGCCTTGGTTGCCATCTCGTCGGAGGAAAGGCCGGTTATGAGGATTATGGGCACGGGCCCCTTCGAGGTTATGGTCTTGGCCGCGTCTATGCCGTCCATCTGCGGCATCTTGACGTCGAGGATTATGAGGCTCGGTTCCAGCTCGGCGGCCATCTCGACAGCTGCCTGGCCGTTCGAGACCGCTTCGACCTGATAGCCGAGGAGCTCAAGCTGGTTCTTGAGAAAGAGCCTGGTTTTTGCGTTGTCCTCGGCTATGAGGACCTTCTTTTCCTGCACCGCTACCGTAGCCTTCATGACCTTATTATAGCCCTCGCGACTATTTGCGTTACAATAACCTATAACGCAGCTCCCAGTCAATAACTTTTTAGGTTCCAATGGTTTATGCCGCTACCGCTCTACCTGTGACGAACGGCGCGCATTCACTATACCTGAAATCAGACGGAATGCAACCCGGTCCAGGGCCAGGACGAAGACCACGAAGAAGCCGAGCGACGGAAGATAGAGCCTGTGCTCGACCAGGGCGTCTATCACCGGCACGAAGCTCGATGTGGGCGAGAGTATGATGAAAAACCATAGTACGAAAAAACCCGCCACGCGCGCCCTGGCGTCCGGCCCCCGCCGCCTCCGGAAAAGAAGGAATAGGCCGGTACCGGCTATGGCAAGCAATATGAGGAACGACACGGCCGGCGGGGGGACCGGGATGTTCAGGACGGCTCCGGGCGCGACAGGCGGGGCCTTGAGAAACTCCCTCGCCCACGGAAAAGCGTAATCGATATTCTGGTTCATGGGCACGGCAAGGAGCGTGATGTAATATACGACGGCATTGAACTGCGTATACAGGTATTCCTTCGGGCTTATCACAGATACCCCGAAACCGGCCGAGTCGCCGTATTTGCTCGTTTTCGCGCGGTCGTCCGGACGGGGCGCATTTATCCCTTCCGCGTGCGCCTCGGTAGCTTCCAGAAAGGTCGGGGCGCTTACGGCCCCGAGGACCCGCAAGGGCAGGGATGCGGCTGCCTGGTTTGCCCGGGCCTCGACCCTGCTCTCCTCCCACGGAAGGCTCAACCCGCCGAGCGGCGCTACGGTCGTCACCGTGAAATATGCGAAGAGCGCGGCAAGGAGGCAGTATACCGGCCACCTGGAGAGCACCTCCCGGAACCTCCCCCCGGCGATAAAGCAGAGGTCGTAGAGGAGTATTACGGCCGGCAGGGTGTATGCGACTTCCTTTGAGGCGAATGCAAATAAATAGGAAGCGGCAACGCCTGCGTACATCAACGCCTTCCTTACGGGGGCGGCGGAGCCGGCGGCCCGGACGAAGAGGAGGACCGAAAGGAGGTAGAACCCGGCGGAGAGGGACTCCATCCGCTGCACTATGTATGTGACCGCCTGGGTCTGGACAGGGTGCACTGCAAAGAGGAGCGCGGAGAAGGCCGCGAACCTTCTGGAGTCGGGCTCGTCCACACCGGCCAGCCTGAAGGTGGCAAGGAGGAGAGAGTAGGCCAGGACCGAGTTAACGACGTGCACGGCAAGGTTCACCGCGTGGTAGCCCCAGACGTCAAACCCCCCGACGGCGTGGTTGAGGGCGAATGTGAACATAGAGAAGCCCCTCGTGCTGTCAAAGATCGACCGGAGGTCGGCAAAGTCCCTGAGGAGCAGGTGCTCAAGCGCCTGGGAGTCGTCGAACTGCATGGGGGCGCGGAACGAGTTTGAATACGCGGCAATCGTGAGGACGGCCATGAATAGGAGAAAGGCCGGGCTGAACCAGCGGTGCGAAAAAAAACTAATCATCCGGGAGCCCCGGGCCCTTGTGCCCGCCTGCCGGGTCGATGCCCGATTCCTTGAGCGCGTTCTTTATGAGCGCAAGCTCCTGGCTCAGCACCTTGTTCTTCTCGTGGAAGATGGAGATTACGACCGAGAAGTGGAGGTTTATGAGGAGCACGAAGATGAAGGCTACGAGAAAGAGTAGCGACGGGGGGTAGGCGACCCCCAGCCTCTCGGCGAAGGTGTCAAGCAGCTCTTTCTTGAGGGAAAGGGACAGTATGATTATGGCCGCGGCCAGCCAGAGCACGGAATACTTCTCTTTCAGCAGCCCCCGTCTTATGAAGTCTATGACTATGCTGAAGAGCAGGACCGACCCGAGGATCGCTACTATCTGGACAAGGTACATGGCACACTCCCCAGGGCTTCAAGCCCTCTTGACGAGGTCCACCAGTATGGCCAGTAAGACCTTGGCCATGTAATAGACGGACCTGAGCGGCGTTATAGAGGAGCGCCCGCCGGCCCTCTCGGCCATACTGACCGGGACCTCCATTATCCTGAAGCCTTTTTTATGGAGGAGCACCAGCGCCTCCACCTCCGGGTAATCGTCAGGATATCGCGCGCTGAAGAACTCGATGCAGCTCCTCCCGACCGCCCTGAAACCGGAGGTCGTGTCCGTGACGCGCTCCCTGATTATGGCCGAGACGAGCCTCGAAAAAAATACCATCCCGGCGCTCCGCGCAATCGACGCCCTGTATTCGCCCGCGCCCAGGAACCTTGAGCCCACGACCATGTCCGCCCTGCCCTCGGCCACCGGCCTGACGAGATCGAAAATCTGGTCTGCCGGGTGCTGGCCGTCGCCGTCCACCTGCACCGCGATGTCGTACCCTCGCCGGAGGGCATACTTGTACCCGGTCTGCATGGTGGCGCCGATGCCCAGGTTGTATATGTGATTGAGGACCGTCGCGCCCAGGCCCTCGGCAATGAATGCCGTGCGGTCCGTTGAGCCGTCGTTCACGACGACCATGTCGGCACCGGGCGCGTGTTCCCGGATTTGGGAGATAACGCCCCCTATGGAGGCCTCCTCGTTAAAAGCCGGGATTATTATGAGTATTTTCTTGTCAGGCACCATTGGCGCGGGCAGGGTCCGTTGGGCGGAGGCGCTCTCTCGAATGACGGGATGCGCAGCCCCCGTTTTTGGTTCACTTTTCACAAAGAAGGGGATAGGGCCTGTCTCCGGCTCTAAATGCGATTGTACCTTTTAGCGGGCGCTCGCAAACTGTTCTCGTCCCGCCTTAAATCAAAATCTGGTGCCGAAGGGGGGACTCG
>DIDN01000008.1 GCA_002418185.1 Deltaproteobacteria bacterium UBA5799 | reverse complement strand
GGAAGTTCGGGGTCGGCGGCGCCCTCATAACGAGCGTGGCCGCCATAAACACCTCGCCAGACTACCTCTATGTGGGCTCCCTTGGCTTCCTCGCGGCGATGTACGTCGCGGGCGGGAGGGTGTTCGGCCGCAAACGCCTGGAGGGAGGTGAATGAGGAGTGGGCTCGCGTCGCTCTTATTGGCCCTGGCCGCTGCCGTACTCATACATACCGCGCTCAACCCGGACAGGGTCCTCGATTCGCCCGCAAGGCTCCTTTACGTCGATACCCGCGACGGGTCCCGGGCCGATGCGGTCGTCTGCCTCTCCGGGGCGGAGGTCGAAAGGGTCGAGCACTGCCGGAGGCTCTACAAGGCAGGCAAGGCGGGGAAGATAATCGTCACAGGAGGGGGGCTTGAGGCCGGGCTTATTTTTTACACGGCGGGGGGCTCGCTCGCTTCCGTATCAAGGGGCTGGCTCGTTGAGAACGGAGTGCCGGAAGATTCGATAGAGGTCGTAGCGCAGGGCGCGAGCACTTACGACGAGGCCGCGGCAGTCCGGGTTTTCATCGAAGGGGAAGGCATGGGGTCCATAGTGGTCGTGAGCTCCCCTTACCACATGAGGAGGGTCGCCCTGGTATTCAGGAAGGCTTTTCGGGGCAGCGGCGTCAAGGTGAGCTTCTCGCCTGCAAGGGGTTTCAACGAGGGGCTTGCCGGATGGTGGAGGGACGAGGGGCTCGCAGCGGCCGTCTTGGCAGAGTATGTGAAGCTCCTCGTCTACGCAGTGAAGGGATACGTATGAGCGTCAGGCATATATTCCAGAAGCCCGGCTTTTTCGCAAGGACGCTCCTTCTTTCAGGCGCGTCCGCGCTCCAGGCCGGGGCGCACGCCCTCCATGAAAAAGCCTTTCCGGTAAGGCTCGACGGACCGGAGGCGAAGGTCCTTTTCATCCAGCTCGGCCAGATAGGGGACTACGTTCTGAGCGAGCCGTTCCTGAAGGCGCTGAAGGGCTATCCGGGGAAAAGCGTGCGGATAACCGCCCTCATAGACCCGGTGAATTACGGGCTTTGCAAGGAGGGCGGCGCGGCAGACGAGGTGGTCCTGTACGGGTCGAGGAAATACACGCGGGGAAAACCCTCGGGCTTCCCTTCGGCATCGCTCGGGGAGCGCGGGTTCGATTGCGCCGTATGGCTGAGGGGCGACTTGAAGGTGCTCCTCTGGCTCATACGCAAGCGGGTCCGGTTCGCGAGCGTAGCCAAGTACCCGATGCCGCTACGCCGCGCCTGGGCCTCTTTCATATCAAGAAGGCCGCCGGCAAACGCATATCCGCATTTCACGGACTGCATGGAAAGCCTACTTGAGGAGCACTTCCCCGGCGCCCGGATGCCTGTCGAGGAGCGGCCCGGGGCCGTGCGGCCCTTCCGGAAAAGGGTGTTTATCCATATAGGCTCGGGGAATGCCCTCAGGAGGTGGCCAAGGGAGAGGTTCGCCTCCCTCTGCGGCATGCTCCTCGGCTCTGACAGGGCCCTGAAGATATGCCTGCTGGGCTCGAAAGCCGACCGCGGTGATGCCGAGGCCGTGCTGAAGGACAGGACCCTTCTGCCTTACGCCGGACGCATAAAGGACCTCTCGGGCAGGGTGGGGCTTGAAGAGCTTAAGAGAGTCCTCTCCGGGGGCGCGCTCTTTATCGGTTTCGACAGCGGCCCCATGCACATCGCGGCCTCCTCGGGAGTGCCCGTGGTGGCCATGATGGGCCCGCAGTCGCCGTCGGTATTCGGGCCGCGCGGAAGGGGTGGCGCACGGGTTGTCTACAAGGCCCCTTTCTGCTCGCCCTGCTGGCAGTTCTCGTGCATCCGGAACGACGGCGGGGCTGGCGAGTGCGTCCTTGACATAACGCCCGGAGAGGTCTTCAGGGAGGCGGCGATGTTACTCGGCAAGGGAGGTCATGGTGGCAGTTGACCCGAGGCTCCTCTTCCTTGCCAGGCGCACGAACGAGGTGCGCGGAAGGCTCTTTCCCGGAAAGGGGAGCATCAGGCTGGCCGATATCGGCTGCGCGGACGGCGCGTTCATGGAAGCCGCCTCAACGAGCATGGCGGGAGTGGAGGCTGACGGCATAGACGCGCCCACGCCGTGGCTCTCTGCGGAGGCCGCAAAAAGGCGCGGCAGGCTCTTCATCCAGGACCTCCGGCTTGGGACCGGGAGCGTGCCCGAGGGGAGTTACCATATCGCGACCATGTGGGAGGTGATAGAGCACGTGGATAACGCGTACGGGTTCCTGGAGAGCGTAAAGAAGATACTCGCGCCCGGAGGAATATTGCTGCTTTCGACCCCGAACCGCATGGCCCTCAGCCGATTTGTGAAAGGCGGCAGATAAGTCGGGGTCGTCGAAAAGGACCACAGGCACTTTTTTGACGCGTTTTCGATGTCGATGCTCCTTGAGAAAACCGGGTTTTCAGAGGTGCGCGCAAGGAGCTATTTTTTTCCGTCGCTCGGGAGGCGGATGGGCGGGATGAACGAGATCGCCTCGGCCCCTGCCCTTCGGGGGGATGCTATTAGCCGAGGCGAGAAAAGCGAGGGGGTTCGTGTATGAGGGTTCTCCTTATCTATAATGTCTACTCCGACGAACTCGGTTCGAGCAGGCCGCCCCTTGGCACCGGCTATCTCGCCCAGGCCCTTGAGGACGCGGGGATTGATTACGACGTGGTCGATATGAAGCTAGGATATTCGGAAAAAAGAGTCCTCGACATGATAGGGCGGGGCGGATACTCCTCTGTGGGCGTGACCGTCTACACCGTGGGCCACAGGAAGTTCTTCGGCCTCCTCAAGGCGGTCAAGGAGAGATATCCACGGGTCACGACGGCAGCCGGCGGCCCCCACGTGACGATCATGGGAAAGAAGACACTCGACGAGTGCCGCCACATAGACCTCGCCTTCACGGGAGAGGCTGAAGACTCGTTCGTGCGGTTCTGCAAGGGCGAGGATTACAGCCGCATTCCCGGTCTCGTGTACAGGGAAGGCGGTACAGCCGTATGCGGGGCCCCTTTGTCGAGGCCCGACGACCTGGATTCGATAAACTGGCCGCGCTACGGGAAATTCGAATTGAAGAAGTACGCGAACGAAATAGGGGTGATCACCTCCAGGGGGTGCCCGTATCCCTGCACTTTCTGCTCGGTGGGCCTGACCCTCGGTAGGAAGGTGAGGGTCCGTTCGATCGAGAAGATAGGGGACGAGCTCGAGTACTGGCATTCGAGGGGGAAAAGGATATTCAACTTCCTCGACGATAACCTGACCTTCTACCCCGAGAGGGTATTCTCGCTCTGCGACGAGATCGAAAGACGAAGCCTCAATGGCTTGGTGCTCAGGGCGTCAAACGGGCTCAGGGCCGACCGCCTGAACCGGGAGATGCTCCTCAGGATGAAGGAGGTCGGCTTCAGGAGCTTCGGCATAGGGGTGGAGGCCGGCAATGACAAGGTCCTCGCGGCGCTTAAAAAGGGCGAGACCATGGCCGAGATTGAGAACGCCATAAGGCTCTCGTGCGAGCTCGGCTTCGAGGTCTCGCTCTTTTTCGTCTACGGCGCGCCGGGCGAGACCATGAGCGACATAGAGGACTCTATAAAGATGGCCAAAAAATACCCGGTCCTCAAGGCGGACTTCTATAACCTCATCCCCTTTCCGGGCACGCAGCTCTGGGACTGGGTCGAGGAGAACCGGGCATGGACAGCAGAGCCGATGGAACTTCTTGACAGCATGGACAAGAACCTCCGGTTTTCGAAAGATACCGGAAAACCCTTTTTTACGACGAAGGAGCTCGGAGCGGACGAAAGGGAATACCTGGCGAGGAGGCTCCGAGAAGCGACCCTCGAGATACAGAGGAAGGGTGTCGAGCGCGTCTTTTCCAGATACGGGAGGCTCAAGCGCCCAATGGGCTGGCTCGCCTCGACCGTCTTCTTCCAGAAGCTCTTTTTCAACAACAACCTTGTAAGAAGGGTCTCTGACAGGGTGCGCTACAGAAGCGCCGGGACCGGGCCGGGGGCAGGCACAGGGGAGGCAAGGACATGAAGGCGCTCCTCCTGAACCCTCCGTTTCTCCCGAGGTTTTCGCGTTTTTCGCGGAGCCCTGCGGTCACCAGGAGCGGGACCATCTACTATCCGATATGGCACGCCTATGCGGCAGGGCTCCTGGAAAAAGAGGGGCACGAGGTCATGCTCGTCGACGCGCCGGCCAGGGGGCTCGGCAGGGAGGACTGCTACCGGGCCGCTGCGGACTTCAGGCCGGACTTGGCCGTTGTCCATACCTCGACCCCGAGCGTCTATAACGACGTCGAGGTGGCGGCTGAACTGAAGGAAAGGACGGGCGGCGCGTTCACGGTCCTTACCGGCACGCACGCCTCCGCGCTTCCGGAGGAGACGCTGGCGCTCGATCCGAGGATAGACGCAGTGGCCCGCCGCGAGTACGACCGCACGCTCGTGGAACTCTTAAAGGGCATTGACGGGGGTGACGTCTCCGGGGTCGCGGGCCTGACCCTGAGGGAGGGGGGCTCGACAAGGTCGAACCCGGACAGGACCTTCATGGACGACCTCGACAGGCTCCCCTTCGTTTCGAGGGTGTATAAAAGCCACCTGAGGATAGAGGACTATTTTTACGCGCATTGCCGCTACCCGGTAGTCTCGATATTCACGAGCAGGGGCTGCAACGCCAGGTGCACCTACTGCGTCTACCCGCAGCAGGCCTTCGGGAGGAGGCAGCGCCAGCGGAGCCCCGAGAGCATAGTGGCCGAGTTCGAGTACATAGAAAAGGAGCTCCCGCAGGCGCGGGAGGTGCTCATAGACGACGACACCTTCACTGCCGACCGGAGGCACACGGCCGAGTTCTCCGAGCTTATGATAAGGAGGGGAGTAAGGCTGCCGTGGACTGCAGAGTGCCGCCCCAACCTCGACTACGAGACCATGCGCCTCATGAAAAAGGCCGGGTGCAGGCTGATAGTGGCGGGTTTCGAGAGCGCGGACGACAGGGTGCTGCGGAACGTGAAAAAAGGGATAACGGTCGAGCAGATGCGGCGGTTCGTACGGGACGCGAAGAGGGCCGGGATAATGGTGCACGCCTGCTTCATGGCGGGGAACATGGGTGAGACGAGAGAGACCCTTGAAAAATCGCTCGCGTTCGCAAAGGAGATGCGCGCCGACACCTGCCAGTTCTTTCCGCTGATGGTATACCCGGGGACCGAGGCCTACGAGTGGGCCGACGAGAACGGTTTCCTGAAGACGAGGGACTTCAGGCGCTGGCTTACGGAAGAGGGGCTCCACGACTGCGTTGTAAGCACGCCGGAACTGAGCGCGGAGGACCTTGTAGGGTTCTGCGACCATGCCCGGAAGAGCTACTACCTCGACCCCGGATACATCGCCTACAAGCTCAGGCAGGGCTTGAGGGACCGCGGCGAGCTTGTAAAGACGCTCAAGTCGGCCAGGACTTTCGCAAGGCACCTCCTGCGCGGCTCTCGGAAGAACGCGGCCCGCTGAAGGGGCCGGAGCGCAGCCACGAAGGAACGGCCCGCTGCTGATGAAACCTGTACGACGGGGGAGATGACCATATGACCGGGCAGTCTGTTGTCGAGATCTTTTTCTGGTCCGGGGCCGCGGCCCTCTTTTACGCCTACATCGGGTACCCGGCGGTCCTTATTTTCCTCAGCCGCGCATTCGGCGAGGACAGGGGGGCCGGGGGACAGGGGGCGGAGCTACCCCCTGTATCGGTCCTCGTGGCTGCCTACAACGAGGAGAAGACCATCGGGCAGAAGCTGGAGAACACCCTCGGCCTCGACTACCCTGAGGGGCTTCTCGATGTGGTCGTCGCCTCGGACGGCTCTACTGACGGAACGGCCGATATCGTCAGGTCTTTCGAGGCGAAGGACGCGAGGGTGCGCCTCCTCGATTTGCCGAGGGGCGGGAAGGCCAGGGCGCTCGCGCTCGCGGCGCCCCAGCTCAGAGGAGAGATTGTCTTTTTTTCCGACGCGAACACCATATGCGAAAAAGACGCGCTCCGGTTCATTGCCGGTACGTTTGGAGACAGCCGCATAGGGTGCGTCTCAGGCAGGCTCGTATACAGGAACCCCGGGGGGATAGTCAGCGGAAAGGGGGAGGGCCTATACTGGAGCTACGAGACTTTTCTTAAAAAACTCGAGAGCAGGCTCGGGTGTGTATCAGGCGCGAACGGCGCCGCGTACGCCATAAGGAAGGAGCTCTTCGAGCCTCCGCCGCCCGGCACCGTGAACGACGACTTCGTAATCTCGATGACCGCGGCGGCTAAAGGGGTGCGGAGCGTCTACGAGGAGAGGGCCCTCGTCTACGAGGACGTGGCAGCGAGCGCGCGCGGCGAGTTCATGCGGCACGTAAGGGACGGGGCAGGCCACTATATCGCCGTATGGCACCTGGCGCGCCTCCTCAATCCTCTCATGGGGCTCCCCGCCTTCATATTCTGGTCGCACAGGGTCCTCAGGTGGGGAGCGCCTTTCATATTGGCCGCCCTTTTCGTACTGAACGCGATGCTCCTTCAAAACGAGGCATACAGGGCCGCCTTTGCACTTCAGGCCGCGTTTTACGGGGCGGCGCTCCTGGGGTTTTTGGGAAGGCGGCAGGACAGGCTTCCATTTCTCTTCCATGCGCCCTATTTTTTCTGCACCCTGAACCTCGCCCTGTTCGTGGGCTTCCTGAAGGCCGTCTCAGGCAGGCAGAAGACGACCTGGGAAAGCGCGGGCAGGTCTCAAGGCTGATGGACACCCTGCACATGGCGATAACGGGCCTGATCGCCGGCGCAGCCGGGCCGGTGGCTATCCAGAGGCTCGGGCGCGGCATCTGGCTCATGGACGCTCCGAACGAGAGGAGCTCCCATTCCGTACCGACTCCGCGGGGCGGGGGGCTGGGCATAGTGGCTGCATCGAGCGCGGCGGCGGGCCTTTCAGGGCACCACGTCTTCGCGCTCATCCTCGCATCAATAGGGCTGCTGGGGTTCCTCGAGGACCTCTACGGCATACCGGCAAGGCTCAGGCTCGCCGTTCAGCTCGGGCTTGCCTTCCTGGCGGCGGCGTCTGCGCTGGGCCTGCCCGCATCAGGCGCGGACGGCGCGCTCCTCCTTTTCTGGGCCGTTTTTATAGCGGGCACCGCCAACTTCTACAACTTCATGGACGGGGTCAACGGCATGGCAGGCCTTTCAGGCGCCGTGGCCTTCGGCCTGTTCTCTCTCTTCGCGTTCTTATCCTGCCCGGAGCTCCTTGCCCTAAGCCTTGTTCCGTCGCTCGCATGCCTCGGCTTCCTGCCCTTCAACGCGCCCAGGGCCAGGGTCTTCATGGGAGACGCCGGGAGCCTGTTCCTGGGGTTTCTCTTCGCCTCCCTTGCGCTGAAGGCGGCTTCAGGGCCGCTGGAGTTCGTCTGTATCGCAGCCTTTCTCGGTACGTTTTACGCGGACGCCCTGATAACCGTCGCGTCGAGGGCGGCGAGGGGCGAGGACATATTCAAGGCGCACAGGGGCCATCTCTATCAGTACCTTGCGAACGAGCTGTCCGTTCCCCACTGGAAGGTCTCTCTCGGGTACGCGTCGATACAGGCGCTCACAGGCGCCCTGGCGCTGTTTGCCTGCTCGTCGGGCGCGGGCCGGTTTCTCCTCCCAGGCGCGCTCGCCGCGCTTCTATTCGTCTTCGCTGCGGCATACCGTTCGATAAAATCCGCTCCGCCGAAGGGCAAGGCCCCTGGCCGGGCAGAAGGTGTCGTGTGAAAGGGACCTTTGAGAAGCTCATTAAGCCGACTCCGGCGAAAAGGACTGCGTTCTTCCTCCTTGCGGACGCCCTTGCGATTACCGCTTCGCTGCTGCTCGCCTTTCAGCTCCGGACGGACTTCGTCATGGGGCCTGAGCACAAGGCGGCGTTCATGCGCTCGCTGCCGTTCTTCATACTCCCGAAAGTATTCTTCCTCGCCTCGTTCAGGATGTACAGCATGACGTGGAGGTACGCGGGAATAGAGGACTTCATGAGGATAACGGGCGCTGTCGCGCTCTCCGAGATAACGCTTTTCGCTGTTTACAGCTCCCTTGTACCCGTTGTGGCGGCGGAGGCGGTGCGCGTCCCCCGGGGCGTATTCCCCATCGACGCCGCGCTTTCCGTATTGTCCCTTGCCGCCCTCAGGGTCTCAAAGAGGGTAGCCATCGACGCCCTCAGGAGGAAGAGGAACAGGAAGAACGGGAAAAGGACTCTCATCATCGGCGCCGGCGACACGGGAGAGATGGTCCTCAGGGACATCATCAGGCAGAAGACAATGGGGTGGGCCCCGGTCGGTTTCATCGACCGGGACAGGAGCAAGCTCGGGAGCTCCATCCACGGGTTGAGGGTCATCGGCGCGCCGGAGGACCTCGAGGAGGTCGTAACGTCCAGGAGGATAGAACAGGTGATAGTGGCGGTCCCGTCCATGGCCGGAAAGGATCTCAGGACAATATACGAGACGGCCAAGGACCTTGTCGAGTCCATAAAGATAGCCCCCCGCATACACGACTTCCGCGAAGAGGGTCCGGGCCTCAAGGGCCTTGAGGAGATACGGATAGAAGACCTCGTCGGGAGGCAGGCGGTCGAGGTGGACAGCACGGGCATCGGCGCGCTCATCAGAGCGAAGGTTGTGCTCGTCACAGGGGCCGGGGGCTCCATAGGCTCGGAAATCGTCATGCAGGCTGCCTCGTTCCAGCCCGAGAGGCTCATACTTTTCGACGTGGACGAGACTGAGCTCCACAGGATGGAGCTCAGGCTCAAGAGGGTCTACCCGCGGCACTTCAGCGCCGATGGCGGCTCGGGCGGCAGGTTCGCCTTCGTCGTGGGCGATATCGGGAACCCCGAGAGGGTCAGGAGCGTTTTCAGCGCCTATGGACCCGATATCGTGTTCCACGCCGCCGCGTACAAGCACGTGCCCATGATGGAGCATAACCCCGGGGAGGCGGTGAGGGTCAACATGTTCGGCACCCATGTCCTGGCCGCCTCCGCCGCGAGGAGCGGGGTCAGAAAGTTCATAATGATTTCGAGCGACAAGGCGGTGATGCCAACGAGCGTCATGGGCGCGACCAAGAGGATGGCCGAGAACATCTGCGCCGCCTTCGGCACCGGCAGGACCGCGTTCATGTCCGTCAGGTTCGGGAACGTGCTCGGAAGCCGCGGCAGCGTCCTTCCGATATTCATGGATCAGCTCAAGTCCGGCGGCCCCCTTACCGTCACCCACAGGGAGATAAAAAGGTACTTCATGACCATATCCGAGGCGGTCTCGCTCGTACTCCAGGCCGCCGTCATCGGAAAGGGCGGGGAGGTGCTGGTCCTGGACATGGGAGAGCCGGTAAGGATCGCCGAACTTGCGGAAGAGCTCATAAGGATGAACGGGCTCGAGCCGTACAAGGACATAGGCATAGAGTTCACGGGGCTCAGGGCGGGCGAGAAGCTCTACGAGGAGGTCTTTACCGAGGAGGAGGTCCTCAAGGTGAGCGCCCACAGGAAGATACTCGTCGCGCGGAACACGGCTGCCTACTCCCTCCGGGATATAGAAAGGATACTCCGGGAGTTCGAGCCGCATATCAGCGTGCCTGGCCGGGCCCCGGAGCTGAAGTCGCTGCTTAGGAAGTATGTCGAGCACATGGCCGAGGCGGGGCCCGGGGAACTTACATTGCAGGGGAGGGTGGTTTAGGATGAGGGGAGGGAAGTACGCGCGCGAAAGAGAGCTCGACCTCGCCGATTACTGGGCGGTCGTATGGAAAAGGAGGCTTGCCGTCCTCCTGGTGTCTCTGGCCGTGACCTCCGGTTCCCTCGTTTATTCCTTCACGATCACGGACAGGTACGAGTCCAGGGCCGTCATAATGCCGGTCAGCAGGAGCGCCGAGCAGGGCGCGGGCGGCGCTTCCGCCATCGCGGAGCGGTTCGGCTCCATACCCGGCATATCGCTCCCTGCCTCGGCCTCGTCAGCCGAGATAACGAGCCTCTTGAAATCGAACCAGCTCCGCGCCCGCGTCCTGGAGGAGCGCGGCCTCCTTGAGAGGCTTTTCACCGGGGCCCGGGGCGCCAGGGACGACCGCGGCAAGCCTACTACCTGGGACGGATTGAGGGCGCTGGACTCCATACTGGAAGTGAAGAGCGAACTCAAGGACAACACTATCACCCTTTCTGGCGCGCACCCTGACCCGCAGGTTGCCGCGGACCTGGTCGGGCACATGGTCTCCGCGCTCATGGACCACATGACGGGAGAGGCCAGGAGGGTGGCGCTGGCCAACAAGGCATACCTCGAAGCCCAGCTCGACGCCAGCCCGGACCCCATAATAAGGCAGAAGATATACAGCCTCATCGCCCGGCAGATGGAGACGGCCATGATGTCCGAGATGAGGGAGGGGTTCGCATTCAGGGTCGTGGACCCGCCGAGGGTGCCTGACATGAAGATCTCGCCCGACAGGCGGGGCATGGTACGCGCAGGGTTCCTCCTCTCCCTTGCTGCCGGGGTCGCCGCCGCTTTCCTGCTCGAATCCAGGTCCAGGCGCGCCTCGGAAAAGCCTGGGGCGAAGGACCTTTGAGCGGCGCATTCCCGAAGCCCCTGGGCCTGTGTTTCAAGCCGGCCGTCATTTCGACGGCGGCGTCCCTGGAGGCCCTTTTCGCGGCGGCTGAATGCCGCGCCTGCTGTAAATATCCCTGTCTGGACAACGAATCGTGTGGACGAGAATAACTAAGCGATTTTTAGGGCCGCTGCCGGTTTTTTTTCGTTTTTGGGTTGAATCAGGCCCTTTCATCTGATAGGGTGGGGAAAACCGGGCGAGCTTATGGCCTTGGAATTACGGAGGAACCGCGCCGAAGGTCCTTGACAGTGCTTTGCCCGCTGGTTAGAGTCGAAATAGGAAAACGTAAAGCCGAGGAGCATGGAAGGGATACGCTGCTGCTTACTGCCTGAACGGCCGTGCCAGGCAGGGTTGATGCGCGCTCCTTGTTCATCAAATTGCCGGAAAAAAGGCCGAGAGGACTTCCTTTTGCAGGGAGTCCCCTGGGGTTTTTTCAGCAATACATAAAGCTTCGGGAGGAGAAGATGGTACAGGCAAAACAAGGCGACATCGTAAAGGTCCACTACAGCGGCACTCTGGAGGACGGCACCAGGTTCGACTCGTCCGACGGCAGGGACCCGCTCCAGTTCGTAATAGGCGAGGGCATGCTCATGCCGGCTTTCGAGCAGGCTATCGTGGGCATGAACCCCGGGGACACGAAGCAGCTGCACATACCGTCTCACGAGGCATACGGCCCGTACATGGACGAGTTGATACTCGAGGTGGACAGGAACCAGATACCGCCGTATATCGACCCCGAGGAGGGGATGCAGCTCCAGATAACCCAGGACGACGGCAGCTCGACCATAGTGAAGGTCGTGAAGCTTACGAAAGAAAAGATCTACCTGGACGCGAACCATCCGCTTGCCGGAAAAGACCTGAACTTCGAGGTCGAACTGGTCGATATAGTCCGCCACTGAGACGGATGCAGCCTCTGAAACCGCTCTCCCGGACTCTGCGCAGTCGCGGGGTGAAAAGCTCGCACCATACAT
>DIDN01000042.1 GCA_002418185.1 Deltaproteobacteria bacterium UBA5799 | reverse complement strand
CTTTCATGAAAGGCCCACTAAGAATAACAATAAGTCGATCACCCTCCGCCCCTACCGATCCATCTTGGAAGCTCTTATCAAACTCTCCTATGATCTGTCAAGGGAAAAAAGGCCACAGTAGCTTAACATAGCTCAGACTAATCCAGGCGCATGTTCTCCAACTCCCACGTTGGTGAACCACTGGTCGAACTCGAACTTCGCGGGGAGAATCCGGATTTCTGCTTGTCGCACACTGCGGGGCTGGGCTATAGTCTGGCTCATGAGACGGCCACAGGACAAAAGAATCCTCTGCTCCAATCGGCGGGCGAGGTATGAGTATGAGATCGAAGAGGTCATGGAGGCCGGGATCGTGCTGACCGGAACCGAGGTGAAGTCGCTGCGGGAAGGAAAGGCCGACCTGAAAGACAGCTATGCCGCCATCGCGAAGGGGGAGGCGTATCTATGGGGCTGTCATATCAGTCCGTATGCCGCCGGCAATCGCTTCAATCCCGACCCAAATCGGACACGGAAACTCCTGTTGCATCATGAGGAGATCATGAAACTGATGGGAAAGGTACAGGAAAAGGGCCTGACCCTGATCCCCCTGAGCATCTATGTGGTTGGACGACACATCAAGATAGAACTCGCGCTGGCGCGCGGGAAAAAGCTGTACGACAAACGGGAAACCCTGAAGCAGCGCGCGATGACGAAAGAGATGGCCCAACTCACCCGTGGCCGCGCGGATCGGGGGTAGCCGTTGACTTTTTCAGGCGGATGACCTACAGTATGAGTGGTCTTGCACCTCTAAGCCCAACCAGGTGTGGCACTGGCTTTATTGCGGGGGCGCTCCGGTTTCGACGGGGACAAGGGGGTGAGGGCTGCGTGCCGAGGACCCATCGCCTCGTGAAAAGGTGGGAAGACAAGTAACTGCCAACCACGAATTGGCACTGGCCGCCTAAGGGTGGCCACGTCCACCCCGCTGCGCCCGACGGGCGGGATCTGGGCGCCGACTAGACGGGCTGGCTTGCCTCTTATGCTCTGGGGAGGCGGGCAAGATCACATGAGCTAGCCGTTCCTGGACCCCGCCTGTGGGAGCTGGGAGGGGCGAATATCAATACGCAGGCTACGCACGTAGATGCACTTTCCGACATGTTCTCGGACGCGGGTTCAATTCCCGCCGCCTCCACCATCATTCTATGCGTGAACCGCCCTTCGGGCCCTAGTTCGAAGGGCGGTTCTTTTTTGGACGGTGTTTCGGCTTGACACGCAGACTCCATAGGCTATACTGAGGGCCGGTCGCTTCCGCGAAGGATGCGGCGGGTCATGCCGTAGCCGGGCGAATAGCTCAGCGGGAGAGCACCTGCCTTACAAGCAGGGGGTCGGAGGTTCGACACCTCCTTCGCCCACCAGCAGTTTCAGCTTCGTTGAAATTGAGTGACGAGTAATCAGTGGCTAGTGATTGGTCAAAAAGGTACTTTGGCTCTTCACCCGTTACTATTCACTCGTAGTCACTATTTACTAGTCACTGCTTTTCCGGGGTCGTAGTTCAGTCGGTTAGAACGCCGGCCTGTCACGCCGGAGGTCGCGGGTTCGAGTCCCGTCGGCCCCGCCAGACACGAGGGGGCCGGCTCCTGAAGGAGCCGGCCCTTTTTTTTGACTGCGCGCCCCAAGTCACGGTATTACCTCCAGCACCCCTTCCATCCCCTTTGCCCTGTGGCTCTTTTGGAAGGGCAAGCCCCTTCCGCAGTAGAAGGGGTATCGGCCTCCTTTTGTCGGCGTGAACCTGACTATTACGGGTTTTCTCGTAAGCTCCTCCGAGACATCGATGCCTGCATCAGGGGCTTTTACGATAAAGTCGTGCGGGACGATCAAAGCTTCGCTCCTTATCTCAAGCTCGGCAGGCACCCCGGCCTTCACGATTATGTGGTTGGGCCTGAAGTAATAGCTCCCGGCAATGACTTCAGCCCTCTGGACCCCGTCGGCCCCGATTTCGGCAGCATGGGACGAATCAATCTCCTTTGTGAAGGAGGGCTGCGGGAGAAGGAGCAGAAAGAACAGAAGGAGCAAGTACCTCATTCAAGAGCCTCCATGCGGGATGCAAGCTTTTGTGACCTATACGCCTCGACCGAGTATAGCAGAAGCTTCAGGAATTTGAGCGTGACCGGTTGGTATTCAGGAAGGAAAGCGATGTGCAGCCAATACATAAACCTGCCATTTACGCCTGAGCAGTTCTTTGAGGTTTTCGCGGTCTACAATACGGCTGTCTGGCCTATGCAGGCGTTTTTGTATGTCGCCGCTTTTGCAGCCTTTCTCCTTGTATTCCGTAAAAGGGGTTATTCCGGACCTGCAATATCGGGAATTCTGGCTTTCTACTGGGTATGGATGGGCGTTGCCTACCACTGGATCTTTTTCTCGCCAGTCAACCCGGCGGCAAAGACCTTTGGGGCCTTTTTTACATTGCAGGGAATTCTAATATTTTACGAGGGACTGATAAGGCGAAGACTGTCGTTTGCATATATTAACGGGCTCAAGACTTTTTCAGGGTTCGTTTTCATACTATTCGGCACCGTTATTTATCCGGTATTGGGGGATTACCTGGGGCATGTATACCCATACTCTCCGACATTTGGGCTCCCATGCCCGACCACCATCCTCACCTTCGGCTTCTTCCTTTTGGCGATTGGGCTGCCTAAGTACCTGTTGATAATTCCTCTCATCTGGTCCGCCATTGGCTCATTCGCGGCTTTGGCCCTGTGCGTGGCCGAGGACATTTCGCTGATGATTGCGGGCATCGTGACGCTTGTTCTCGTGTTCACCAGGTCTGAAAAAGGAGAAGGCGTTAACCCCTGAAGGCCACCCGTATCCTTCCGAGCGCCTCTCCGAGCACCTTTTTCGGGCACGCGAGGTTCATCCTGTAGAAGCCTTCCCCGCCTGGGCCGAAGATGCGTCCGGGAGTCATGTCCACCCTTGCCTTCAAAAGGAGCCTTTCATCGACCGCGGCCTCCGGAAGGCCGAGTCCCCTGAAATCGAGCCACCCGAGATAGGTCCCTTCCATCTCCGAGACCCCGACCTCCGGCAGGCCCTCCCGGAAAAAGTCCTTCATGAAAAGGTAGTTGCCGTTGATATAGCGTATCAGCTCGTCGACCCATTCGCCGCCTTTTGAGTAGGCTGCCTCCAGGGCCGCCATGCCTAGCACGTTGGGCCTCTTGAGACCCGCCTTCGAGAGTGCGAGGTCGAACTTCTCATATAGGCCGTGGTCCCGGATTATGGCATTGGCCGCGTGCAGCTCGGCCAGGTTGAAGGTCTTGCTCGGCGAGGTGCACGTCACCGTTATCATCGAGACCTCGTCCGAGAGCGTTGCCGTTGGCGTGTGCGTAAAGCCGGGCATTACGAGGTCGGCGTGTATCTCGTCCGATATGACGATAATTCCGTTTTCAAGGCAGACATCCGTCAGCCCCTTGAGCTCGGCCTTTTGCCAGACCCTGCCCACCGGGTTGTGCGGGCTTGAGACGATTATCATCTTTGTCCTGCCGTCGATTACGCGCTTAAGGCCCTCCAAGTCCATCGAGTACGCGCCGCCTTCGTATTTAAGCGGGTTATTCACGACCACCCTGCCGTTATCGGCTATTACGGCCCTGAAGGGGTGGTAGACGGGCGGCTGTATTATGACCCCGTCCCCGGGCCCGGTAAAGGCCTGCACCGCAAAGGCGAGGGCGGGGACGACCCCTGGAGCGGGCCTTATCCATTCCTTCCTTACCTCCCAGCCCCACCTCCGTAGAAGCCATTTGGATAACGACGAATAATAACCCTCGGGCACGACCGTATAGCCGAATATGCCGTGCCCGGCCCTTTCGGTTATTGCTTCTATGACGGAGTCCGGGGCCTTGAAGTCCATGTCCGCTATGGACATGGGTATCATCTCCTCCACCTCTCCCTTCATCTGGTGGTGGTCCCACTTGACCGAGTCGGTCCCGGCCCTGTCTATGAGCTTGTCGAAGTCGTATTTCAATACCTGCCTCCGGTTCGCTTTTTTTTTCTTGCGCCCCTTGAGGGCTCGGCTTCCGCCGGGTCGTCCGGCCAGTCGTGCTTCGGGTACCTTCCTTTAAGTTCCTTCCTGACGTCCTGGTAGCTTGAGGCCCAGAACCCTGCAAGGTCGTCGGTGACCTGTACGGGCCTGCCCGCAGGGGAAAGGAGATGCAGGAGGAGCCTGACCCTGCCTCCGGCAACGGCCGGGGTCGAGCCGAGGCCGAACATCTCCTGGAGCCTTACGGCGAGCACAGGGCGCTCGCCCGAATAGTCGACGGCTGTCCTCGAGCCGCTCGGGACTGATATGTGGGACGGCGCGAGTTTTTCGAGCGACTCCCGCTCCTTCCATGTGAGCATGCCTGATATCGCCTCCTTCATATCCAGGGCCTTCAAGTGGTCGAGCCTTGTCATGCCGTATACAAGCGGCCCGAGCCGTTCTTCAAGCGAACCGAGGAGCTTCTCGTCCGAGAGGTCCGGAAACGGGACCCCGGTAAGGTCGGCTGCGCGGTTAAGGAAGTTTATGCGCGCCCTCAGGCCCTCGGAATGCCTGTCCCAGGGGAACGCCTTCATGCCGCCGTTCTGCCTGATACCCTTGAGGAGAGCTTCGAGCACCTTCTCCCTGTCCGGGTCCTTTATCGGACGCTCTGAGAGGACAAGCGCGGAGAGCCTCCGTTCGGTCCTGGCAATGACGCTTTTCTCCTGCTGGTCCCAATCTATGACGTCCACTGCCTCGGTCCGGTCCTGGAAGTGCTCCTCTATCCAGGCCCCCTTGAGCGGCGCCGCGAGGAAGACGCGGGAGTCCTTTTCCCTGCCGTCGAGGTTTGCTGCGACGATGTACTCCGCGCTCGCGGTAGAGGCCTGAAGGAGCGCGCCCCTGCCGTTGGCGAGCAGGTAGCGTCCGTCCCCTCCGTCGCCCCGCCTTTTCCCTATCCTGTCCGGGTAAGCGAAGGCAAGGAGCAGTCCCGCCTTGTCCGGGTCTTCGGACCTGTCTTTTACGCCGAGCGTCTTTTCGAGCTGCCGGGCGGTTGCCCGTACCCTTTCAAACGCGTTCCTGTCAAAGGGTCGGGCCGCGCCGTTGGCGTTGCCGGAGAGTAGCTCAAGCCTGTGCCTTAAGTCAGGGTCCCTTTCGTCCTTCAGGAAGTCCCGCTCCGCCAGGAAGGCGGCGATACGGCAGGCGAGCGCGCCGAGCCCCATGGACCTTCCCATTATCACCATGTGCGCAAGGCGCGGGTGAAGCGGGAGCCCGGCCATCTCCCTTCCGTGGGCGGTCGCGCTCCTGTCCCGCCCGACGGCCCCGAGGCGTATGAGAAGCTCCCTTGCCTGTGCGAGCGCCCCTTTGGGCGGCGGGTCGAGCCACTTAAGCCCCTCCGGGTCGGCTGCTCCCCATACCGAGAGTTCAAGGGCCAAAGGCAGGAGGTCGGCTTCCAGTATCTCGGGCGTTGCCCGCTCCTTCAGGGCCGCGTTCATGTGCTCTGGCCAGAGCCTCAGGCAAACGCCAGGGGCGAGCCTTCCCGCCCTGCCGCATCTCTGGACCGCTGAGTCCTTCGTCACCCTTACCGTCTCGAGCCTGCTTAATCCGGTCGAGGGCGAGAAGCGGGGCACGCGCTTGAGCCCGGAGTCTATGACCACCCTTATCCCGTCTATCGTCAGGCTCGTCTCCGCTATGGAGGTCGCGAGCACGACTTTCCGCCTCCCCGGAGGCGAGGGCCTTATTGCCCGGTCCTGCGCCTCCCTGGAGAGGTCGCCGTAGAGCGGGACGATGTCCGCGTCCGGAGAAACGCCCTTTTCCCTCAGCGCGCCTTCCACCCGCTTTATTTCGCCGCTCCCGGGAAGGAATACCAGGACGCTCCCGGCCTCCTCCCTCAGGGCCGAATGTACGGAGGAAGCCACCTTTTTTACGAACTCCGGCCCTGTATCCGTATCGTCCCTTTCGGGCCTCGGCGATGCCGGAAGATACCGCACCTGAACGGGATAGGACGTACCGGGACTCCTTATGACCGGCGCGCCGCCGAGCAGGGATGCTACCTCCCTGCCGTCGAGCGTCGCTGACATGACGAGTATCCGGAGGTCCTCCCTTAATGCCGACCGGCATTCGAGGGCGAGGGCGAGGCCCAGGTCGGCGTGTACGCTCCTTTCATGGAACTCGTCGAATATGACTACGGCGGTCCCTTCGAGCGACGGGTCGTCCTGGATGAGGCGGGTGAGTATCCCTTCGGTAACGACCTCTATCCTCGTCCGGGGGCCGACGGAGCTGTCGAGCCTCGTCCTGTAACCTGCCGTTTCACCTGTGTTTTCGCCGAGCAGGTCGGCCATCCTGGAAGCCGCGGCCCTTGCCGCAAGCCTCCTCGGCTCGAGCATCAGGACGCGTTTCCTGGCAGCCCATTCCTGCCCGAGAAGCGCCAGAGGCACAATCGTTGTCTTCCCGGCGCCCGGCGGGGCCTCGAGGACCGCGTTCCGCCCCCTCTTAAGAGCCGCAATAAGCTCCGGGAGGGCCTCGCTTACCGGCAGGCCCGTACCCTTGATGATGCGAGAAATGTCCATTGCCACAAGACTTTTTTAACATAAAAACTACCTGGAGCCCAAACCAATTCATGGCCCGTCCCCGCCTGGAGGGGCGATTTTGCTCCCGGGGGGTCATGTTTGATGTTATTTAGTATTCTGATAGAATTTGATAGGCTTTCACTTAATTCCCGGGCCGCCCTGCGGCCCGGATTCATGCGAGGGGTTGATGAAGGATAATCTGACAGAGGTGAAATGGCACTCATTAAGCGTTAAAGAGGCGATGGAGTCGCTCGATTCCGGCCCGAAGGGGCTTACCGCGCCTGAGGCCGCCCGGAGGCTTAAAGAGTTCGGCCCGAACCGCCTCACTCCGCAGAAGAAGCGCGGGCCGCTTGCCCGGTTCATTTCGCAGTTCCATAACGTCCTCATATACCTGCTCCTCATAGCGGCGGTCATTACCGCTCTTCTCGAGCACTGGGTGGACTCGGGGGTCATCATCGGAGTCGTACTCGTGAACGCGCTCATAGGGTTCATACAGGAGGGGAAGGCCGAGAAGGCCCTCGACGCGATAAAGAAGATGCTCTCCCTGAACGCGCTCGTCCTCCGGGAGAACGTGAAAACCACCGTCCCCGCAGAGGAGCTCGTCCCCGGCGACCTGGTGTTCCTCCAGTCCGGGGACAAGGTGCCGGCGGACCTGAGGCTCGTTTCCGTAAAGAGCCTGAGGATAGACGAGGCGGCGCTCACCGGCGAATCGGTGCCTGTTGAGAAGGGCGCGGAGCCGGTTGCCGAGAACGCGACCATCGGCGACAGGAGCTCACTCGCCTTCTCCGGCACGCTCGTGACCTACGGCCAGGCGCGCGGCGTCGTAGCGGCAACGGGCGACTCGACCGAGATAGGGAGGATCAGCTCGCTCCTTGCGGGGGTCGAGCCGCTCACGACGCGCCTCCTCGTACAGATGGCGCAGTTCGGGAGGTGGCTGAGCGCCGCGATAATAGCCCTTGCGGCAGGTACGTTTTTCTTCGGCATACTCGTCCGTGACTATTCGGCGGAAGAGATGTTCCTTGCCGGCATAGGGCTCGCGGTCGCAGCCATACCCGAGGGGCTTCCGGCCATTATCACGATAACCCTCGCGATAGGCGTCCAGAGCATGGCGAGGCGGAACGCCATAATAAGGCGCCTTCCGGCGGTCGAGACCCTCGGCTCGGTAACCGTAATATGCTCCGACAAGACGGGCACCCTTACCCGTAACGAGATGACCGTCCAGTCGGTGATTACCCGGGGCAAGACCTTCGCCGTCAGCGGCGTGGGTTACGACCCCCACGGCGGGTTCCTCCTCGGCGGCAAGGACGTCGTGCCGGAAGAACACCCCGAGCTGATGGAGATGGCGAAGGCCGGCCTCCTCTGCAATGACGCGAGCCTCGGCAGGGCCGAGGAGGAGTGGAGTGTGAACGGCGACCCTACCGAGGGCGCTCTCGTCACTCTGGCCCTGAAGGCCGGGCTGGACCACGCGCTCATTGACGAGATGCTGCCGAGGGAGGACGCAATCCCCTTCGAGTCCGAGCACCGCTTCATGGCGACCCTCAACCACGACCACGAAGGGCGCGCCTTCATTTTTCTCAAGGGCGCTCCTGAACGGGTCCTCGGGATGTGCGGAAGCCAGAGGGCTCCAGGGGGTGGCGAAGAGCCGCTCGACCTGCCTTACTGGCACGGCAGGGTTGCCAGGACAGCGAGCAAGGGGCAAAGGCTCATCGCGGTCGCCTGCAAGCCCGTCCCGATAGACATGCACGAGCTTGCCTTCGCGGACGTGCAAGGCGGCCTTACGCTACTCGGGATGTTCGGCATCATCGACCCGCCCAGGGCCGAGGCGATAAGCGCCGTGGCGCTCTGCAGGTCGGCCGGGATACGGGTAAAGATGATAACCGGCGACCACGCGCTCACTGCCCGCGCAATCGGCACAGCGATCGGCATCGGCGAGAACAGGCTGGCAATGACGGGCGAGGAGGTGGATTCGACCGACCCGGCCAGCCTTAAAGACGCCGTGGTCGATTGCGACGTCTTCGCGCGCGTAAGCCCGGAGCACAAGCTGAAGCTCGTGGAGGCGATCCAGGAGAACGGAGAGATAGTGGCCATGACCGGCGACGGAGTGAACGACGCCCCGGCCCTCAAGAGGGCCGACGTAGGCGTAGCCATGGGCATCAAGGGGACCGAGGTGGCAAAGGAATCCTCGGAGATGGTCCTTGCGGACGACAACTTCGCGTCCATTGCAAACGCGGTCGAGGAGGGGAGAACCGTCTACGACAACATAATAAAGTCCATAACCTTCATACTCCCGACGAACGGCGGCGAGGCGGGCATCATCCTTGCGTCCATATTCTCCGGGATGATGCTGCCTATAACCCCGGTGCAGATACTCTGGGTCAACATGATAACCGCCGTGACCCTGGCGCTATCGCTCGCGTTCGAGCCGCCCGAGGCGGACGTTATGAGGCGCCCCCCGAGGGACCCCAAGGAGCCCATACTCTCGGCCTTCCTCATCTGGAGGATACTGTTCGTCTCGGGCATAATCCTTATCGGCACCTTCGGCCTGTTCGTCTGGGAGAAGTCGAACGGGACCCCGGTAGAGGAGGCCCGGACAGTGGCCGTGAACACCCTCGTCATGTTCGAGGTGTTCTATCTCCTGAATACGAGGTACCTGAGGAGGTCCGTCGTATCGATCGAGGGGCTCTTCGGAAACAGGTACGCCCTTATCGCGATAGCCCTGGTAATCTTCTTCCAGCTCCTTTTCACGTACGCGCCGTTATTGCAGTCGCTCTTCGGCACTGCCGATATAGACGCGTCTGACTGGGGGAGGATTGTGGCTGTCGCGTTTACAGTCTTCGTGCTCGTGGAGCTGGAGAAGTTCCTGATCGACAGGAACAAGCCGAAGCCGACCGGGGTGAGGCACGGAAGGCACGGGGCCTGAGCACGCCTTCGTCGCTCTGCGTTCCGGTTCCGGATCTTCCACGAGGGCCGGTCATCCGTATAAAACTCGTCCTGGGAGGTTTTTATGCATGGGACTTCGGGAAAGGAAGGGCGCGCTTTTTCATTCCTCGGCCTTAACAGGCGCGATGCCAGGCCCAGGCAAAGGGGAGTTACCGAAATAAGGGGCCCGTATTACACGCCGATAGGCAAGAGGCAGCTCGAGGACATTTTCGAGACCTTCGGCGAATACGTGGACATGATGAAGTTCGCTGGAGGCTCTTTCTCCCTCATGCCGGCGGAGGTCCTCCGCGACATAATCGACCTCGCGCACGCCTACGGCGTGGAGGTCGATACCGGCGGTTTCATCGAGCACGTGTTGACAAAGGGCCCGGACGCGGTCGAAAAATACATAGAAGAGTGCAAGGACTTCGAGTTCGACATAATAGAGGTCTCGAAGGGCTTCATCTCAGTCCCTCTTGACGACATGGTGAGGCTCACGGAGAGGGTGGTCGCCGCCGGCCTCAAGGCAAAGGCGGAGGTCGGGATACAGTTCGGCGCAGGAGGGGCTACCCCCTCCCGGGAGCTTGAGTCCGAGGGCGTCCAGGACCCGGGATGGGCAATCCGGCAGGCTAAGAGGCACCTTGACGCGGGCGCGTCCATGATAATGGTCGAGTCCGAAGGCATAACGGAAAACGTTTCAAGCTGGCGGACGGACGTAATAAGCGCCTTCGTGGGGGAACTGGGGCTCGAACGCGTAATGTTCGAGGCGGCCGACCCCGAGGTGTTCACCTGGTACGTAAAGAACTACGGCCCGGAGGTAAACCTCTTCGTGGACCATAGCCAGATAGTGCTCCTCGAAAGCCTCCGCTCCGGCACATGGGGGACTAACGACGTGTGGGGGAGGGTGGTCACATACAAACCGTCAGGCAACTGATCTTTTCCCCTGACTCTGCACAGTATGTGAATAAGTCACACATCTGCATATATGCTCATATCTATATTGCCGGCCTTCCTGGAAAAGCGGGAAAATTTCCGATTTTAAAGCTTGCCTACAGGCCATCATCTCAAGTTCTTCTGTTCAGCTTACTGTAAGCCCTCCTTGACTGGACGAAAAGCCTCTACGTTTCCCGCCCCTGTCTGCCGCTTTCCGTAGGTCTGATACAGCTTGACAGGAAAGGGCTCTGCTGGGATAATATCCGGGTCTTGGATTTTACTCAAGTGGTTGAAAAGACGAGTCTTTTCCGGAGATTTCGTCCCCAGAGGGCCGTAACCATGATACAGATGTTCCATGTCTCCAAGACTTACGAGGGCGGCACCCCGGCCCTTACGGACATAACGCTCAAGGTCCAGAAAGGCGAGTTCGTCTTCATAACCGGGCCGAGCGGGGCCGGAAAATCCACGCTTCTAAAGATAATGTGCGGCTCTGAGGCGCCTACCGAGGGGCAGATAATCCTGGACGGCAGGAACTACGTGAGGATTCCCCCCGAGGAACTCCCGCCCTTGAGGAGGCGTATCGGGTTCGTCTTCCAGGATTTCAAGCTCCTCCCCAGGAAGACCGTCTTCGAGAACATTGCCCTCTCGCTCAAGGTCATGGGTGCGCCCCCTTCGGAGATAAAAAAGCGGGTAACGAGGATGCTCTCCTACGTGAGGCTCCAGCACCGGGCGAATTTCAAGCCACTCCAGCTCTCGGGCGGAGAGCAGCAGAGGGTGGCCATCGCAAGGGCCCTTGTCAAGGACCCGGCCATAATACTCGCGGACGAGCCCACGGGAAACCTCGACCCCGAACTCTCGGTCCAGATAATAGAGCTTTTCAGGGAAGTGAACAGCCGCGGCACGACCGTGGTCGTCGCAACACACGACAAGGGCCTCCTTGAAAGGTACGCGAGGCACTCCATAGCCCTTGATGCAGGGAGGCTTGCGTAGCATGGCTGGGACGGGCTCGGCGAACATATTCTACGTCGTATCCGACGCCTTGAGCTCGCTCAGGGAAAACAAGGGCACGACCGTCCTTACCTCGTTCACGCTCGGGTTTTCGCTCGCGATATTCTCGCTCTTCGCCTTCGTGATAACGAACCTCAACGCGGTCGTAAAGAGCTGGGGCGACAGGACCCAGGTCATAGCATACGTTAAAAACGACCCGGGCCCATCTCCCGAGGCCATGAAGGAGAGGATACTCCGCATGGAGGGAGTGAGGAGCGCGGATTTCACATCAAAGGAGAAGGCGCTCAACGAGTTGAGGCTGGAGCTCAAGGGGCACGAGGGCATACTCGAAGGGGTGGACTCGAACCCCCTTCCCGCGTCGTTCGAGATAAGGGTCCATGACGAGTACATAGAGCCGGCGAGGCTCGAGTCGGTCGTCAAGGGCATCGAGGCCGAGGCCTGGGTCGAGGAGGTCCAGTACAGCAAGGAGTGGGCCGAGAAGCTCGCCTCCTTCCTGAGGTTCGTAAAGCTCGTTGCCGCTGGCACAGGGGCCTTCCTTGCAGCCGCGACCCTTTTCATAATCTCGAACACCATAAGGCTTGCGGTCTACGCGCGCAAGGACGAAATAGAGATTATGAAGCTCGTCGGCGCCTCTGACATGTATGTTAAGGCCCCTTTCGTCATAGAGGGCGTTGTCCAGGGTGTGCTCGGCGGGCTCCTCGCAATGGGCATACTGGCAACAGGGCGGGCCGCGATAATGGGGCAGGTGCCCGCGTACCTCCGGTTCGCGCTTGAGATGCCCTACCCGGTCCCGGTCTTCATGGCCGTACTCGCGGCCTCCGGGGTCGTAATGGGCGTTGCCGGAAGCCTCATCTCCATGAACAGGTTCCTCAAGGTATGACGGCGCGCGTCCTTGCAGTCCTATCGCTTATCATCGTAACCGGCTGGGTGATGGGCTGGGACGGGGCCATTGCCGCCGACAAGTCTACGAGACAGGAGCTCATAAAAAGGGAGAAGAGCCTCGAGGACGTCAAAAGGCAGATACGGGATAACAAACAGGGGATAATCGAGGCCTCCGAAAAGGAGAGGGGCATACTCGGCGAGCTCGAGGATATAAGCAAGGACCTCGCGGCCAAGAGGGAGGAGCTCCGGATAGTGAGGCTCTCTGTCCAGAGGATAAGGAAGGAGTCAGGCAGGGTCAGCGCCGAGATAAAGAGCCTCGATGCGCGTAAAAGCGAGCTTTCGGAAAGGCTCAAGGCCCGGTTGAAGGCCATGTACAAGATGAAAAGGGGGGAGGCCGTGGAAGTGCTCTTCTCATCCGATTCCGGGAACCTCGGCAAGAGGCACAAGTACCTGACCTTGCTCATGGACCTGGACGCCGAGCTCATGGAGGACTTCTCCCGGACCCTCGCCGCCCTTGAAGCGGAGAAGGAGAAGAACGCCCTTCTCCTTGCGGAACTCGGAAAAGCCAGGGCAGAGGCCCTCTCAAGCCAGAGGGAGGCGGAGGCCCTGCAGAGGAAGAAGCTCGCGCTCCTCTCGGGCGTAAAGCAGGAGAAGGCGAGGCGGGAGCGCGTTGCAAAGGAGCTGGAGGAGGCTGCCGCGGAGCTTACGAGGCTCATAGACAGGCTCAGGGCCTCCGAGGGCGAAACGCCCCCTTCCGGCACCGGGTTCCCGTCGATGAAGGGGAAGCTCCCCATGCCGGTAAAGGGGAAGGTCGTCTCATTCTACGGCAAGGTCCGGCACCCTAAGTTCCGGACCGTTACCTTCAATAACGGCATCACGATAGAGTCCCCGCTCGGCCAGCCGGTAAAGAGCGTCTACGCCGGGAAGGTGATTTACGTAGGCTGGCTCAAGGGTTACGGGCAGGTGATGATAATAGACCACAAGGGGGGCTTCTATACCTTATACGCCCATCTCGGAAAGGCCTTGAAGGCGGCTGGCGACGAGGTCGGACCCGGCACGGAGGTCGGCCTTATCGGCGATTCCGGCCCTGAAGGCAGGCCGGGCCTTTATTTCGAGATCCGGCAGAAGGGCATCCCCAGGGACCCGATGGGGTGGCTCTCGTCCCGGTGATTTGTGATTTTTTGTATTTCAGGCCGGCTCCTCATTTGATATAATGTGCTGACTGCGGCTGGTTTCGGCTTTCATAGCGCAGAAAAGGAGGAAAATATTTTGATGAGGAAGATATTCGACCCCAGGCTGCTGGCCGGGGCCTTGGCCATAATAGCCGTATTCTCGTTTTCATCCTGGGGAGTCCAGAAGGCGTCTTCTGTGCCTGACGGCACCTATGAGAGCCTAAAGCTCTATACCGACGTCCTGGGAATAGTGCAGGAGAGCTATGCCGAGGACATCGACTCGAAAGACGTCATATACAACTCCATAAAAGGCATGGTCAAGGGTCTCGACCCTCACTCGAGCTTCATGACCCCCGAGGAGTACAAGGAGATGCAGGTCGACACCAGGGGCAGCTTCGGCGGCCTCGGCATCGAGATAGGGATGCGCGACGACGTCCTGACGGTAGTGGCCCCCATAGAGGACACGCCGGCCTTCAGGGCAGGCCTCCTCGCGGGCGACAAGATCGTGAAGATAGGCGACAAGCACACCAAGGACTTGAGCCTCCAGGACGCGATAGGGCTCATGAGGGGGCCCAAGGGCACCCCGGTCACCATCCACGTGATTAGGGAAGGCTTTGACGCCCCGAAGCCGTTTACGATAGTAAGGGCCATAATAAAGGTCAAGAGCGTCAAGTACAGGATGCTCGATGAGGGCTTCGGCTACGTCAAGCTGAACCAGTTCCAGGAGCGCACCTCCGAGGACCTCGACAAGGCCTTGAGGGACCTGGCCGCCAAGTCCGACGGCGGCAGGCTCACCGGGCTGGTGCTTGATCTGCGGAACAACCCCGGCGGCCTCCTGCAGGAGGCGGTCGCCGTGTCGAACGAGTTCCTCGACTCCGGCCTTATCGTCTACACGAAGGGCAGGGCGCCCGGGCAGAACATGACCTTCAACGCGGACAAGTCCAGGAGCAGGCCCGATTTTCCGATGATAGTGCTCGTCAATAACGGCAGCGCCTCCGCCTCCGAGATAGTCGCCGGAGCGCTCCAGGACCACAAGAGGGCGGTGATCATGGGCGTGCCCACCTTCGGCAAGGGCTCTGTACAGACGATAATCCCGCTCTCGGACGGCTCGGCCGTACGGCTTACGACGTCCAAGTATTATACGCCGTCCGGCAGGTCCATACAGGCCAAGGGCATAGAGCCGGACGTCGTCGTGGGCGAGGCGCCCAAGGGGCACATAAAAGAAGCCGACCTCGAAGGCCATCTTGCGCCCGAGGGTCCGGCGGTTGAGGAGGCCGAAAAGCCCGAGATAGAGCAGATAAAGGCGGCTCCCGCGGAGCAGTCCGGGCCGGGCGGGGAGCCAGAGGACATACAGCTCAAGGAAGCGATAGAGCATCTTAAGAAGCAGGTGCAGAAAAAGGCCACGGCCCTCAAGGCGAGCTGAGCGGAAACAGGTTATACGGACTGCGAAGGCCCCGGAAGGGGCCTTCGCCATTATGAAGGCGGCCTGAATGGGAAAGAGAAGGAAAAAGACCTGGGCATTTACATTGGCGCTCGTGGCGCTCGGGTTTATCGCAGGCGCCGCTATTGCAGTAGTGGGGCTCAGGTACATTGGCTTCGAAAAGGCGGCTCCCCGGAGGCCGAACGTGAGCGTCCCTCCCCAGGCAAGGGTCGCGCCCGAGAGGGCGCCGGCGCCCCATGAAGCGCCACCCGCCGAGGAGGAGCCTCAGCCAGGACCGGCGATAGTCCCGCCGCGCCCCAAGCTCGCGGTCGTCATAGACGACATGGGCCCCGAGCTCGGCAAGGTAAGGGAGCTGCTCAAGCTCGGAGAGCCCGTCACCGTGGCCGTGATGCCGAAGATGAGGTTCTCAAGGGAAGTAGCCGGCGAGGCGAGGGCGGGCGGCCTGGACGTAATCGTGCACATGCCCATGGAGCCCAAGGACACGGACGGGCACAACCCCGGGAACGGCGCTCTGCTGGTCGCAATGACGGACGAAGAGGTAGCATACCTCCTTGAAGACGGGTTCAAGTCCGTGCCGGGGGCGATAGGCCTCAACAACCATATGGGATCGAGGTTTACGGAAGACCCGGAGAAGATGAGGGTGGTCCTGATGGCGGTCAAGGACCGGGGTTTCCTTTTCCTCGACAGCCGCACCTCGTCCGGGACGGTCGGAGGTGCGCTTGCGCGCGAGATGAAGGTAAGGAGCGCTGAGCGTAACGTCTTCCTGGACAACAAGAGGGACGTTGATTATATAAAGGGCCAGCTGATGGAAGCGGCCATGATAGCGAAAAAACACGGCAAGGCGGTAGCCATAGGCCACCCCTATCCTGAGACGATAAGGGCCCTCAGGGAAGCCTTCCCCGGGCTCGAAGGCGTCGAGCTGGTGCGCCTCTCCGAGATAGCGGAGTGAACAGTCCTTTTTGCGCTTTTTGGCGCCTAACGGGTGGAAAAGGCAAGGAAATTAAAAGTTTGGTTTTAAGTAAAAAAATCCTTGACACCAAAAATTTATATTGGTAGTATTGCGTCAAATTATACATGGGATTCTTTGCAGTATGGGTTGGGGTTATTGCCAGTCAGGCCGTGGAGGGACTCAGTAACTCCGCGGCTTTTTTATGCTGCAAGAGGGTACCAGAAAAACAAGGAGGCACTGTAATGGCAAGAGGCAGAGTGAAGTGGTTCAACGACACCAAAGGGTTCGGGTTCATCCAGCAGGAGTCCGGCGAGGACGTATTCGTCCACTATACGGCCATCACCGGCGAGGGTTTCAAGACCCTTAAGGAAGGCGAAGAGGTTGAATTCGAGATAACCCAGGGACCCAAGGGCCCGCAGGCGTCGAACGTAATGAAAGTGGCGTAAGGCTGGCCCAACCAGTCTGAACCGCGGACGGCTTTGTTTCTGAAAAGGACCCCCCTCCTGCCCAAGGCAGGAGGGGGTTTTTAATTCATGTCTCGGGGCAAATCCCCCGCAGCTTGCCGCGAATCGTATTTGACCCCTCTCCCTGATGGGCTAGGCAGGGAGTGGGTGAAGAGAATCTCACCCTCCCCTCAGTCACCTGCCGTTAAAGGCATGGGAGCTTTTGGAGATACCCCAACCGCCGCGCATGTCCCCGGAAGCGCATCTCCCATACAGTCCCGGCAAGCGCCGTTTGAGGCGGCCTTGCTTCCCTGAATCGAATTTCGCCTTGCTACGTCCGGCTTCATCCCGTCCCCTTGTAATTGAATTTTTGTTCTGATAATATAATATATTAGCCACTTGTGGCATTATTCCCCCTGTCTCCGGCAGCCCGGAAGCGCAGCGGGGGCGAGGGACCTTGGACCTGAAAAGCTATTTTTCCGAGAAGACCGGACTCATAAACAGGACGCTCAAGGAGCTCCTCCCCGGGGAAGACGAGTACCCGCAGACGCTCCACAGGGCCATGCACTACAGCCTGTTCGCGGGCGGGAAGAGGATAAGGCCCGTACTGGTGCTCGCCTCTGCCGAGGCCGCCGGGGGCGAGGCAGCCGACGCGCTCAATATAGCCTGCGCCTTCGAGTGCATACACACCTATTCGCTAATCCATGACGACCTGCCCGCGATAGATGACGACGACCTTAGGAGAGGAAGACCCACATGCCACAGGGCCTTTGGCGAGGCGGCCGCCATACTCGCGGGCGACGCGCTCCTCACGGCGGCGTTCAACATGGCCGCCAGGTCAGGCGGCAGGAGGAAGTCCGCTGTCGCGAAATGCATTGTCGAGATGTCGAAGGCAGCGGGCTCGACCGGCATGATAGGCGGGCAGATGATCGACATAGAGTCCGAGGGCAAGGACATCCTCTTCCCGGTCCTCGAATACATACACATACACAAGACAGGGGAGCTGATACTCGCTGCAGTAAGGTGCGGCGCCGTCCTCGGCGGCGCCGGGAAGAAGGAACTCGACGCGCTTACGAGGTTCGGCAAATCCATCGGCCTCGCGTTCCAGATAGCCGACGACATACTGGACGTCGAGGGCTCGACGGTCGAGATGGGCAAGAACGCCGGGTCGGATGAGAAAAAGGGCAAGGCGACATACCCTGCCGCCATCGGCCTCGACGAGTCCAGGAAAAGGGCCTCCGAGCTCCTTGAGATTGCGCTCCACTCCATCTCAGGCCTGGACGAGAGGGCCGACCCGCTCCGGGACATCGCAAGGTACATAGTCGAGAGGAAGAGGTAGCCGTATTGAAGAGCGTCCTTGAAAGAATCGGGTCACCGGCGGACTTGAAGGCCCTCGGCCCGGACGAGCTAAGGGCCCTTGCAGCAGAGGTGAGGGAACTCATCATAGAGACCGTATCCGAGAAGGGCGGCCACCTTGCATCGAGCCTGGGCGCGGTCGAGATAGCGATAGCCCTACATTATGTGCTCGACACCCCGAACGACCGCGTCGTATGGGACGTCGGCCACCAGGCATACGCCCACAAGATACTGACCGGAAGGAAGGACGAGTTCAGGACCCTCAGGCAGTACGGGGGCATAAGCGGTTTTCCGAAGCCGTCCGAGAGCCCATACGACGCCTTTGTCGCCGGGCACTCGTCCACATCCATTTCAGCGGCCCTCGGCATGGCCGCTGCGCGCGACCTCGGCGGCGGGGGAAGGAAGGTCGTTGCGGTCATAGGCGACGGCTCGCTTACAGCCGGGCTCGCCTTCGAGGGGCTCAACCAGGCAGGGCACCTTAAAAAAGACCTTATAGTCGTCCTGAACGACAACGAGATGTCCATATCGAAAAACGTCGGGGCCCTCTCGCAGTTCCTCAGCAGGAAGTTGACCGGCCGCTTCGCCATGAACCTCAAAAAGGAGCTTGAGAGGTTCATAAGGACAATACCCAGGTTCGGGACCAGGCTGCTTGATATCGCCAAGAGGGCGGAGGACTCGATTATAACGCTGCTTACGCCGGGGATGCTCTTCGAGGGGCTCGGCTTCCATTACGTCGGCCCGCTCGACGGCCACGACATAGAGGCGCTCGTGAACTCGCTGAAGGTCGTCTCGTCCGCCGACGGTCCGGTACTGCTCCACGTGCTGACAAGGAAGGGCAAGGGGTATCTCCCGGCCGAGGCCGACCCCGCGGCCTTCCACGGGGTGGGGCCGTTCGTCAGGGAGACCGGCACGCCGAAAAAGCCTTCCAGGCCGTCATACACCAACGTATTCAGCTCCGCGCTCCTGGAGATCGCCGCATCCGACAGGCGCGTTGTCGCCATAACCGCGGCCATGCCCGAGGGCACCGGCCTCTCGACCTTCGCGGAGAGGTTCCCGGACAGGTTCTTCGACGTCGGCATAGCGGAGCAGCACGCGCTCACCTTCGCCGCCGGGCTTGCGAGGGAGGGTCTCGTGCCGGTGACCGCCATCTACTCGACCTTCCTCCAGAGGGCCTACGACGAGGTCTTCCACGACGTATGCCTCCAGGACCTCCCCGTCGTTATAGCCATGGACAGGGCCGGGATAGTTGGGCAGGACGGCCCCACGCACCACGGCCTTTTCGATATCGCTTACCTCCGGCACCTGCCGAACATGACGGTAGCCGCGCCAAAGGACGAGGACGAGCTCAGGCACCTGCTCTTTTCCGCCGTGCGGTACGGAAGGCCGGTCGCGCTCAGGTACCCGAGGGGCGCCTGCATGGGCGTTGACACGTCCGGCCCGATGCGGGAAATACCCCTCGGCAAGGCAGAGGTGCTCAGGGAGGGGAAGGACGCCGCCATACTCGCGATCGGGAACATGGTCCACCCGGCCATCGAGGCTGCCGGGCGCCTCGAAAAGGCGGGCATAAAGGCCGGGGTGATAAACGCAAGGTTCGTCAAGCCGCTGGACGCCGAGTGCATACTCAAGGCCGTGTCAACGGCAGGCGCGCTCCTTACGGTAGAGGAGGGCTCGCTCCAGGGCGGCTTCGGGAGCGCCGTCCTCGAGCTCCTCGAAGAGCGCGGGGTGCGGGTCCCGATAAAGAGGCTCGGCGTGCCCGACGAGTATATAGAGCACGGGAGCCAGGAAGAGCTCCGCTCAAGGCTCGGCCTTACCGCCGAGGGAATCGAGGCCGCTGCGAAGGCGCTTGTCGCGGGCTCCGGCGGTCTCAAGATGGCCTTCTAAGGTGAAAGGCGCAAAAAGGAAAAAGGAGAGGATAGACAGCCTCCTTGTGGAAAGGGGGCTTATCGAGAGCCGCCAGAAGGCGCAGGCCCTCATAATGGCCGGCAAGGTCTTTGTCGAGGGCGCGCTGGTCGACAAGCCCGGCAGGGAGGTCGACCCCGGGTCCGGGATATCCGTCAAGGAGGGCCTTCCGTTCGTGGGGCGGGGAGGCGTCAAGCTCGCCTCGTTCCTCGACCAGACGGGCCTGGACGTAGCCGGGATGACGGCCCTCGACATAGGCTCTTCCACAGGGGGCTTTACGGACTGCCTCCTTAAAAGGGGAGCGGCAAGGGTCTACGCCGTGGACGTGGGAAAGGGCCTTATAGACGCGGGCCTCAGGTCCGACCCCAGGGTGGTCGTCCTTGAGCAAAGGAACATAAGATACCTGGACCCCTCCGAGGTCGGAGAACCGGTCGACCTCGCGGTCATAGACGTTTCCTTCATTTCCCTTGAAAAGGTCCTGCCCAGGGCCAGGGAGTTCCTCAAGGAAAAAGGCGCGGTCATGGCGCTCATAAAGCCCCAGTTCGAGGCCGGCAAGGGGCGGGTCGGCAAGGGCGGGATCGTCAGGGACCCGCACGTCCACGCCGAGGTGGTCGAGAGGATAGCGAGGTTTTCGGAAGGGACAGGCTATACCGTAAGGGCCACCGGCGAATCGCCGATAACCGGGGCGAAGGGGAACAGGGAGTTCTGGATATACCTGGAGGCCGGCTCGTAAAAATTGCCCTTATCCCCGATCTCTTCGTTAGGGCGTAAGTAAAAATGCTCACATATTGACCATATATGCTGCGCTTTTAACTTCCACCCTGCCCCGGCCCCGGGAAAAATTGCCGGTTTTTTCAGCGAGGCTGCCATATCAGGGACTCTCTGATTTCGTTGAAACGCGAAGACTCTTCTGGTATCATTCTCCGGCTTTTGGCGCCCGGATAACCACTCAAGGAGTCAACACAATGTTCGAGATAACGGACAAGAAAGAGCTGGCCCACACTGTCTACCAGTTCAAGGTGAAGGCCCCGAAGATAGCGGCCAAGCGGAAGGCCGGGCAGTTCGTCGTGCTCCGGCTAAATGAGAACGGCGAGCGGATACCGCTTACCATAGTCGACTCCGACTCCCGCGAGGGGACGATCACCATAATCGTCCAGGAGGTCGGGAAATCTACCGCCATGCTCGGGAACATGGGCGCAGGCGACAACATCCTCGACGTCGTCGGCCCGCTCGGCAGGCCCACGCACATCGAGGACTTCGGGACTGTCGTCTGCGTAGGCGGCGGCATAGGCACCGCGCCGGTGTACCCCATAGCCAAGGCCATGAAGGAGGCCGGCAACAGGGTCGTCTCCATAATAGGCGCCCGGAGCAAGCCGCTTCTCATACTCGAGGAGGAGATGAGGGAGGTAAGCGACGAGCTGCATGTAACGACCGACGACGGCAGCTACGGCCACCACGGGTTCGTGACGCAAGTCCTGCAGAACCTCATAGACGAAGGCATGAAGATAGGCTGCGTGGTCGGCATAGGACCGGTGCCCATGATGAGGGCCGTAAGCAACGTTACCAGGCCCTACGGCATCCAGACGGTCGTAAGCCTCAACCCGATAATGGTCGACGGCACGGGCATGTGCGGCGCGTGCAGGGTGACCGTCGGGGAAAAGACCAGGTTCGTCTGCGTGGACGGCCCGGAGTTCGACGGCCACCAGGTGGACTTCGCAGAGCTCATACTCCGTAACAGGAGCTATATGAAGGAGGAGAAGCTCGCGATGGAGGAGCTTACCTACCACGAAGGCGCGAAGTGCTACGAGAGGAAGTAGCCCGGAGGATTGTGAGAGTTTTTCTTGAGAGAACCTTTTTGTAAAAAGTTTCTCTCAAACTCTTTCCAAAACTTTCAGTTCTTCCTGATAAAACCCCCATTTGGGGGTTTTATCAGGAACTAAAAGTCTTTGAAG
>DIDN01000149.1 GCA_002418185.1 Deltaproteobacteria bacterium UBA5799 | reverse complement strand
CTCACGGGAACGCCTCTTTCGCAGCCGGGAACGAGGGACAGGGGAGTTTCGCCCCGGCTCCCGGCGGCACTGCTGATGACTTTTCCGACGATGCCCATGCCCGTGGCGGCGCGGAGACGGGCCGGGTCGATGCAGGCCGGGAGTTTTCAGGGATGAATGCCGGGGAGGCCGGTTCCAGGTCCGCGTTCTCCGAGGGCGAGAACGGCCGCGAGCATGCTGCGCCTCAGTCCGAAAGGCCAGCTGCCGGGGTACTCTCAGCGACATCCTTCAGAAACATGGTCGAGCCGACTTTAACGGCCCGCAGTCCGGACCCCCTTTCATACGCGGCTGACATTGAAAAACAGCTCGACGCGGCCGTGCGCATCTCGGTCCGCCACAACGGGGGCGAGGTGAGGATAAAGCTCTGCCCTGAGCACCTCGGCGAGCTCGCGATAAAGCTCAACATAAACAACGGGGCGGTAACGGCCGAGATAACCGCCGAGAGCCACGAGGCCAAGGCGCTCCTCGACGCGGGCTCTTCCATGCTCAAGGACTCGCTCGCCCAGCAGGGGCTTACACTTCGCGAGTGCGTGGTAGGCGTGAGCTCACGGGCGGAGGGCGGCTTGCCTGAGCGCAGGGACGCCCTTTATGAGGAACGCCGGGACGATACACGCGGGAACGACAATGACGGGAAGAACGGACGCAAGAGCGGATACGGCGGCGGGAACCGCGGTGACGGGAGCTCCCGACCCGCTTACGGCGGTATAGACCTTTTTGCCTGAGAGGTGAATGAGCATGGTTTCAAGCGTCGGAGTATACGGATCGTCGACAGGACTTAACACGACCGGGGCCGGGGAGGCGATGGGCAAGGACGCCTTTCTGAAGCTCCTGGTCACACAGCTCCAGAACCAGGACCCGCTTAACCCCACGGAGAATACCGAGTTCGTGGCGCAGCTTGCGCAGTTCAGCTCGCTCGAGGGCATACAGAACCTCAATTCCACGATGACCGGCATGGCCGGGAGCATCGGCAGCATGGGCGACCTGGGCTCCGCCGGGCTGATAGGCAGGATGGTGAAGGCGGATGGCGAGGCCTTCGAGCATGCTGGCGGACAGGAGCACGGGATCGGCTTCGAGACGGGCTCCGCGTCGGCTTCGACCAGGCTGATAATAGCCGACGAATACGGCTTGCCGGTCAGGACCATCGACCTGGGCCCCCTGTCCGCAGGCGAGCACGAACTGGTCTGGGACGGCACGGACGACAGCGGCTCTCAGCTCCCCCCCGGCAAGTACGCCTTTTCTGTTGATGCCAGGGGCTCGAACGGCTCGCCAATCGAGGCCGCTAAATATCTGCTCGGCTTCGTTACAGGCATAAACCTCGCGGACGGGAATGGCGCGAGCCTTTACCTGAACGGGACTCCTGTCAGGAAGGAAAGCATAAAAGAGATATTCTAAGGGACGGGGGCGTTCTTTGAGGCGCCCACACAAACCAACGGACACCAAAAGGAGGAAACGGACCATGCAGTCAGCTCTCTATACCGGAATAAGCGGCCTTAACGCGAACATGTCGAACCTCTCCGTAATCGGCAACAACATCTCGAACGTGAACACCGTGGGCTTCAAGGGAAGCCACGTGACCTTCGGCGACGTCCTCAGCCAGACCCTCTCCGGGGGCGGCGGCACAAACCAGGTGGGCCTCGGAGTAGTCATGAGCAGCATCCAGAAGGTTTTCACCCAGGGCGCCTTCGAGAGCACCGGTAACGCGCTCGACCTCGCAATAAGCGGAAACGGTTTCTACATGGTGAACGACCACGTGCTCGACACCAGGTACTACACCAGGGCGGGCCAGTTCACAACCGACAAGGAGGGTTTCATAGTGAACCCCGAGGGCATGCGCCTCCAGGGCTACATGGCCGACTCGGCGGGCATGTTCCAGAATACGATCACCGACCTGCAGCTTTCGACGAAGATAATAGCGCCGAACGCCACCACGAGCGCGCTCCTCAACGCCAACCTCGACTCCAACGCCCCGATAAACGGCTTCGTCTTCCGGACCGGCGTAAACGACGAGATAACCTTCGACATAGGCGGCACGCCGTATACCCGGAGCCTCGTGACAGACGGCGGCTTGATATCAGGGGCCGCCGCTACAGCCGACCAGGTAAGCGCCGCGATAAGGGCCGTACTCCAGGGGGCCGCGAGCGGCAACACCTATGCGGTCTCCTACGACGACCAGACCGGCAAGTTCACCATTGCGAACGACTCCGGTAACACCGGGACGCTCGACTTCGACATGGAGGCCGCCACTTCGACGGCGGCTTCGCTCCTGGGCTACGCGACCAACCCGACCGGACCCATCGCGCCTGACGGCTCTACCTACACCTCGGACGCGGCCGGAGGCGAGTTCGATCTCGCAAACGCCGGGAACACCTCGAACTTCTCGGTGCCGCTCACGTTCTACGACACCCTCGGTAACGACCATACCGTCACCATGTACTTCAGGAAGGACTCGCTCGGGAGCACAGGCAATACCTGGGAGTGGTTCGCCGTGGTCGACGGCAGCGAGTCCTTGAGCGGTGAGACCGAGATACAGGCCCAGAGCAGGGTAACCTTCGATTCGAGCGGAGCGCTCCACTCCGAAGACCCCATTGACTACACCCATTACTCGGTCAGCAACCCCGGGGGCACGTCTGCGACCGGGTTCGACTTCACGGGCGGCGCCGGGGTGAGCCAGACCATAGCCTTCGACTTCGGCGCCAGCATAACCGAGGGCGGGACCGGCACGAACGGGACGACCCAGTACGGGACGGCTTCTGGCGTTTCCAAGCTCATCCAGGACGGCTATTCCTCCGGCACGCTCCAGAGGATAGCGATAAACCAGGACGGCGTAGTACAGGGCATCTTCAGCAACGGGAAGGCCCTCAGCCTCGCGCAGGTGCTTCTGGCGGATTTTCCCAGCCCAACGAGCCTTTCGAGCGCCGGCATGAACCTCTACTCCGAGACCTTCGACTCCGGCCAGCCGCTCGTAGGCGCGCCGGGCACCTCGGGCATGGGGCTTGTCCAGGCCGAGACCCTGGAGCTTTCGAACGTGGACCTCGCAAGGGAGTTCGTTAACATGATAACCGCCCAGCGCGGCTTCCAGGCGAACTCCAAGATAATAACGACGACGGATGAGCTCCTCATGGAGCTTGTGAACCTCAAGCGCTAACACCTTGCCTTAAGGCGGGGCGGCGGCCTGGGCCGCCGCCCTTTTTTCATGCATTGTGCCAGTCATTTTTATGACGCTCTCCTATCCAATCGTTTGACCTGGCCCTCTGCCGCATGGTCGGCATGGCGCCTGGACCTGTCTTTTTCCTTTATATTCCAGCGACTTCTCCATTCCACTTTGCCGTCTTCCGGCTGGCACAGGTATTGCAGTTCAAGCCTGGCATTCACATGTCTGCGAGGCCCGGCCCCCGGGCCGCGAGAAGGGAAGGAGGCAATTATGGCGGCGGAAGTCGATAAAAAGGAAGAGGCGGCTCCCCAAAAAAAAGGGAGCGGCCTCATAATAGGCATAGTCGCGGTGGTGCTCCTCGCAGCCGGCGCCGGTGCGTACCTGGTGCTCTCCAGCGCAAAAGGCGGGGGCGACGCGGCGAAGCTCGCATCTGAGGGCCATGCAGCCGAGCAGGCCAAGGGGACTGTCTTCGCCCTGGAGCCCTTCATAGTCAACCTGCAGGACAACTCGGGCACCCGATACCTGAAGCTCACGATAAACCTCGAGCTTCCGCCCGGCTCCATGATTACCGAGCTTAACAACCATTCTGCACAGATACGGGACTCCCTCATCATACTCTTGAGCAGCAAGAGCTACTCGGACATAGGCACGGTCGAGGGCAAATACAAGATGCGCGACGAGATAGTCGCGAGGGTAAACCAGTACCTGACCAACAGCAAGGTGAGTACGGCTTATTTCACCGAGTTCGTAATCCAGTAAAAGGACCCCGAGATGGCAGAGCAGATACTTACACAGGTCGAGGTGGACGCCCTCCTGAGGGGGCTTTCGAACGGCGACATACAGACCGAGCAGGAAAGGCGCGAAGGGCCCGACACGGGAGAGGTCAGGACCTACGATTTCGCCAACCAGGAAAAGGTGGTCAGGGGAAAGCTGCCCACCCTCGAGATGATAAACGAGAAGTTCAGCAGGTCGCTCCGCGGGTCCATTTTCAACATGATGAGGAAGTCGGTCGACGTATGCCCGGAGTCGATGAAGACGGGCAAATACGAGGACTTTCTACGCAACCTCCAGGTCCCTTCGAGCCTCAACGTCTTCCAGTTCGTCCCGTTCAGGGGACAGGGGGTACTCGCAATAGACCCGAGCCTGGTATTCCTTATCGTCGACAGCTACTTCGGCGGTGACGGCAGGTTCCAGGCGCGCATAGAGGGGCGCGATTTCACGAACGTCGAGCAGGCGGTCGTAAAAAAGGTCGTTGACATCATATTCCACGAGATGACGTCGGTCTGGAAGGCGGTCCACCCCGTCGACTTCAGGTACATGAGGACGGAGATGAACCCCCAGTTCGTGAACATAGTCGGCGTCTCCGAGCACGTGATACTCTCGGTATTCAGGATGGAGATCGAGTCGAATACCGGCAACTTCACCCTTTGCCTCCCGTACAACACGATAGAGCCGATAAAGGACAAGCTCCTCGGGTTCCAGAGGATAGACACCTCCGAGGTGGACGCGAGGTGGTTCGACAACCTCCGTGAACAGCTGGGGTTCGTGCCGCTCGCGGTCGCGGGGGAGATGGGGCGCGCGGAGATAAGCCTCTCCGACCTCCTGAGCCTCAGGTCAGGGGACGTGATACAGCTAAACAACAAGGTAAAGGACCTCCTGGAGGTCGAAATCGAAGGCATGACCAAGCTCCTGGCTCGGCCCGGTGTAATGGACGGCAACTACGCGCTGAAGGTGGTGGACGCAGCAAAAGGAGAAAGGGGTTAGACGATGAAAGAGAACGATGAAGGCACGCAGTCCGGTTCCGTGAGCGACGAGTGGGGCGCGGCTTTCGAGGAGACGAAGCAGGTCCAGGCCGCTAAAAAGGGTGAGGTCGAGGCTAGGCCCGCGAGCTTCTCGAACCTCAAGCCAGAGAGTTCCGGCGCGGTCGCCAACATGGACATGCTCCTCGACATACCGCTCACCGTCTCTGTCGAGATAGGGAGGACGAGGCTCCTCGTCAAGGACCTACTTCAGCTCGGACAGGGTGCGGTCATAGAGCTCGAAAAGCTCGCCGGGGAGCCCATGGAAATACTCGTCAACGGCAGGCTCATCGCCCGCGGCGAGGCAGTGGTGGTGAACGAGAAGTTCGGGGTGAAACTCACGGACATCGTGAGCCCGAGCGAGAGGATAAGCAGGCTGAAATGACCGACTCGTACATGTATCTCCTCGTAAAGTCCATACTCACGCTGTTTTTCCTCCTGGGGCTCCTCGGCGCGGCCATGTTCGCGCTCAAGCGTTTCTCGGCATCCGGGGGCGGGGCCTCGTCCAGGGCGGCTTCCAGGCCGGTGAAGGTCGTCGCATCCGCCTTTCTGGGCCCCAAGAGGAACATAGCGATAGTCGAGGTCGCGGGGGAGATGCTGGTACTGGGGCTCACGCCCACCACGATAACCTTCCTTTCCAAGGTCGAGGGAAAGGACGCGCTGGAGGACTTGAAGAAGCTCAAGGACGGGAAACAGAGGTCGTTCCTGGGGCTCCTCCAGGGAGGGATTTGATGGCGGGGTTTCTTAAAAAAGCTGTTTTATCGTCCGGGGCCGCGCTGGCCGTTACCGCGCCGGGCGCTTCGTTTGCTGCCGACGCGCTGGGGCTTCCGAACGTCAATCTCTCGATAGGCGGGGAGAGCTCCCCGCAGGGGCTCAGCACCGCCATACAGATAGTCCTTCTCCTTACAGTCCTGACGGTCGCACCCGCCATATTACTGATGATGACCTCCTTTACGAGGCTGGTAATAGTATTCTCGCTTTTGAGGCAGGCCCTCGGGGTCCAGCAGGCCCCTCCCAACCAGGTCGTCGTGGGGCTCGCGCTCTTCCTTACATTGTTCGTCATGTCCCCTGCTTTCGTGAAGATAAACGAGGACGCGCTCAGGCCCTACATGCAGGGGGCAATATCCCAGGAGGCCGCCTTCACGGGCGCCGTCGAGCCTCTCCGCGAGTTCATGCTGAAGAACACCAGGGAAAAGGACATGGAGCTCTTCCTCAAGCTCTCGAAATCCGAGGCCCCCCGCACGAAGGACGATATCCCGACTCTCGCTCTCATACCGGCCTTCGTGACGAGCGAGCTTAAGACGGCCTTCCAGATAGGGTTCCTCATCTACCTGCCGTTCCTCGCCATAGACATGATAGTGGCGAGCGTCCTCATGTCCATGGGCATGATGATGCTTCCGCCTGTAATGGTATCGATGCCTTTCAAACTCATGCTCTTCGTGTTGGTCGACGGGTGGTACCTGCTCGTCGGCTCGCTCGTCCAGAGCTTCGGATAGGGAGGGGGAGCGTGACGCCGGAATTCGTGACGGGAGTCGGCAGGGAGACGATAAACCTGATACTCCTCATATCCGCCCCGGTCCTCTTCGCCGGGATGGCGGTGGGTCTCGTCATAAGCATATTCCAGGCGGTCACGCAGATACAGGAGATGACGCTCTCGTTCGTGCCTAAGATAATAACCGTGCTGCTCGTGCTCCTTGCGCTCTCGCCGTGGATGATGGAGGTGCTCGTGAAGTACACGAGCCAGATATTCACCAACATACCCAATTACATAAGGTAGATGGAATCAGCGAACTACATAGCGATCAACTATTCGACCTTCCTTTTCGTCCTCGTGAGGACGGGGTCGATACTGCTTGCCGCGCCTGTTTTCGGGGCCCTGAATATCCCGATGCAGGTAAAGCTCGGGCTTACGCTGATGGTGGCCGTTCTCCTTACGCCCCTTACGCCCCATGTGCCCGTGCCGGAGACGGTGGTCGGCCTCGCGGCAGCGGTGGCGGGAGAGGTGCTCATAGGCGCGTCAATAGGGCTCGCCATCAGGTTCGTGCTCGCTGGAATCGAGTACGCGGGACAGGTCGCCGGGTTCCAGATGGGCATAGGCATGGCGAGCGCGTACGACCCGATGAACAGCTCCCAGGTCACGGTGCTCGGGAAGTTCCTGAGCATACTGACCCTCCTTATCTTCCTTTCGGTCAACGGGCACCTGATCGTCTTCATGGTCCTCCAGAAGAGCTTCGATTCGATACCTCCGTTCAGTTTCGGGCTTACGGCGGGGCTCATGGAGGGCTTTGTCGCCTTCTCGATGGAGATATTCGTCATTGCCTTCAAGTTTTCGGCCCCGGTCGTGGCCATGCTTATATTCGTGAACGTCTCGCTCGGCATAATGGCGAGGACGGTGCCGCAGATAAACATGTTCGTAATAGGTTTCGCCCTGACGATTATGTCGGGTTTTCTGGTCATAAGCCTGTCCCTCCCTGTCTTCGGGACCGCCGTTGAGGCGGTCTTCGACCGGATGTGGACCGGCGTATTCAACCTCATGAGAGCGATGTGATGGCCGACGACGACAAGGACCAGGAACGGACAGAACAACCTACTTCGAGAAGGCGCGAGCAGGCCCGGCAGGAGGGGAGCTTCGCCACCTCCCGCGAGGTCAGCACCCTTTTCATGATCTCCGCCGGGATAGTCGTCCTTTATTTGTCCTCCGCCTGGATGTACTCGGGCATGTCCGAGGTCATGAGAAAGTATTTCGGCCTTTTCAGGGGCGAGCTTACCGTGGAGGACGCGCATGCTATCTTCCAGGACCTGTCGTGGGACTACCTCGTGATAATCGCGCCGGCGCTCGCAATACCTCTCTTTGGCGCGATTTCATACGTGCTCCAGAACGGCCTGAACCTTTCCACCAAGCCGCTCGAGCCCGACTTGAAGAAGCTGGACCCGATAGCGGGCCTTAAGAAGATCATTTCCCTCAACTCGCTCGCCGAGCTGGTGAAATCGGTCCTAAAGGTGTCGGTGCTCACCTATGTCGTCTACGTTAGCGTCAAGGCCGAGTGGGAGAACCTCCCTTTCCTCATAGACGTGGACTCCGCGGCCTCGGTCCTCTACGTCGGGCAGGTCACGTTCAGGATAATGCTCAGGACCGTATGGGTCATAGCCGCGATAGCCGTCATCGACTACGCCTTCCAGAGGTGGAATTTCGAAAAGGGCCTCCGGATGACCAGGCAGCAGATAAAGGAGGAGCACAAGGAGACAGAGGGCGACCCGATAGTGAAGGCGCGCATCAAGTCCATGCAGAGGGACATGGCCAGGAAGAGGATGATGCAGGAGGTGCCAGGCGCGGACGTAGTCGTCACCAACCCGACGCACATAGCGGTCGCCTTGAAGTACGACAGGTCGAAATCGAACGCCCCGGTCGTGGTCGCCAAGGGCGCCGGGCTCATAGCGGAGAGGATAAAGGAGATAGCCCGTAAGCACCGAGTGCCGGTCCTTGAGAACAAGCCCCTGGCAAGGGGCCTTTACAAGGCCGTCAAGGTGGGCGCCGAGGTGCCGGTCAACATGTACAAGGCCGTGGCCGAGGTCCTTGCCTACGTTTACAGGCTCAAGGGAAAGGGCGGGAGATAGGGGCTCATGGCCGATTTTGGAAAAATCGAGTTCTGGAAGAAGGGTTCGGACCTGATGCTGCCCGCAGGCATCGTGGCGGTCATCTTCATAATGATACTGCCGGTGCCGCCGCTCGCGCTCGACCTCCTCCTTACGTTCAACATAACCGCGGCAATAATCATCCTGCTCGTCGCCGTATACGTAAAGAAGCCGCTCGATTTCTCGACGTTCCCGATACTCCTTCTCGTTACGACCCTTTTCAGGCTCGCCCTGAACGTGGCGTCAACGAGGCTCATACTCCTTCACGGGGCCGAGGGCCCGTCAGCCGCTGGGCAGGTGATAATGGCCTTCGGGAATTTCGTCGTCGGCGGAAACTACGCCGTCGGCTTCATAGTATTCTCGATACTCGTCATCATAAACTTCGTCGTCATAACAAAGGGCGCCGGGCGCATAGCCGAGGTCGCAGCCAGGTTCACCCTCGACGCCATGCCCGGCAAGCAGATGGCAATCGACGCGGACCTGAACGCCGGGCTCATAGGCGACGAGGAGGCGAGGAGGCGGAGGAAAGAGGTCTCGCAGGAGTCCGACTTCTACGGGGCCATGGACGGCGCAAGCAAGTTCGTGAGGGGAGACGCGGTGGCAGGCATCCTCATCACCCTGATAAACATCGCGGGCGGCCTCGTCATAGGGGTCCTCCAGCAGGGGCTCCCGGTGGGCGAGGCGGCAATGACCTACACGCTCCTCACGGTCGGCGACGGCCTGGTCACCCAGATACCGGCCCTCATCATATCTACCGCCGCCGGCATCGTGGTCACGAACGTAAGCTCGGAGTCCGGCCTGAGCGACTCAATCGGCAGGCAGTTCCTCCTGAGCCCCAAGCCGCTCTTCATAGCTGCCGCCATACTCTTCGTCTTCGGCCTGGTCCCCGGCCTCCCGCACCTGGCCTTTCTTACGCTTTCCGCGGTAACGGGCGCCATAGGCTACACAGTCTACAGGACTGCGGAGGAGAAGAGGACGGAAGAGACCGAGAGGAAGGCGGCCGAGGCCAGGCCCGCGGCAAAAGAGACAACAGACGAGGTGCCGCTAATCGACACTCTCAGCCTCGAGGTCGGCTACAGGCTCATCCCGCTCGTGGATTCGAGCGAGGGCGGAGAGCTTCTCGAAAGGATAAAGGCCATAAGGCGCCAGTTCGCCGAGGACATGGGCATCATGGTGCCCCCGGTGCACATAAAGGACAACTTGCAGCTCAAGCCCTCCGACTACATATTCCTGGTAAAGGGCGTCGAGGTCGCGAAAGGCGACCTGCTTGCCGGGCACTCTCTCGCGATAGACCCTGGCAACGCCCAGCCCGGACTCGAGGGCGTAGCAACCACGGACCCGGCCTTCGGCCTGCCGTCGATATGGGTCCCTGACGCCCAGGTTGAGAGGGCGCAGCTCATGGGATACACCGTCGTAAACCACTCGGCTATCGTCGCAACCCACGTGACCGAGGTCATAAGGAGCTATGCGAACGAGATACTCGGGCGCCAGGAGGTACAGAGCCTCCTCGACAGGGTGGCGAAGACCCATCCCAAGGTCGTAGAGGAGCTCGTGCCAGGGCTCCTGAGCCTGGGGGCGGTCCAGAAAGTCTTCCAGAACCTCCTGAAGGAGAGGATATCGGTAAGGGACCTCCAGACCATACTCGAGACCCTGGCCGACTACGCACCAGTCACCAAGGACACCGACCTCCTTACCGAGTACGTGAGGATGGGGCTTGCGAGGCAGATTACCAGGAGCCATTTGACGGAGGGCTCCACCATACAGGCCATAGCGCTCAGCCACGAAATCGAGGAGGCCATAACCAAGTCGGTCCACGAGACCCCGCAGGGCTCCTTCCTCACCATAGAGCCGGGGCTCGCGCAGAGGATACTTTCAAGGCTCAAGGAGGGGCTCGAGGAGACGATGTCCAAGGGGCACCAGCCCGTGCTCCTGGTGTCTCACCAGACACGGAGGTTCGTAAGGAGGCTTACCGAACGGGTCTTCCCCGCGGTGGCTATTTTGTCTCATAACGAGATAGCCGGAAACGCCAGGGTACAGACATTAAAAGTGGTGAGGTTGTAGGATGAGGATCAAAAGGTTCGCCGGTGTAAATGTAAGGGAAGCCATGAAGGCCGTGAAGGAGGAGTTCGGGGAGAACGCCCTCATACTCGGCACCAAGAGGCTCGGCGCAGGGCTCCACGAGGTCGTTGCCGCAATCGATTACGACCTTTCGAGCCCGGTGACGCTCGACCTGGGCAGGGGAGAAGGGGACGTCAAGGCATCCGGCACAGGCAGTGCCGCGAAGGACGGGGGAGCGGATGTTCTGGCCGCAGAGCTCAAAAATGAGCTCAGGGAGCTAAGGGAGCTGAAGAGGCTCTGCATGGCCGTGGTATCGAGGTCGGAAAACCCGGTCTCCGACGTCTTCAGGAGGCTTGAGGACAACCTTGCCGCGAACGGCATAGACAGGCGGCTCGCGAGGAAGATACTCCTCAATACTCTCGGCGGCGTGGCGAAGGAGAAGGCCTCCGACATAGCCTACCTCAAGTCCCGCATAAGGGAGAAGGTCTACGCGAATATCTCGGTGGCTGACCCGCTCTCGCAAAAGGGCGTCGTGGCCTTCGTCGGGCCTTCCGGCGTCGGGAAGACCACCACCATAGCCAAGCTCGCGGCCCTTAACGCGCTCAGGAAAAAGAGGAGCATGGCTCTCGTTACCATGGACACTTACAGGATAGCGGCAGCCGAGCAGCTCCGCATATACGGCAGGCTCATGGGCGTGCCGGTCGACGTCGCGAAGGACCCCGGCGAACTCAGGGCGCTCCTGGGCGTGCACAGCGACAAGGACCTCGTGCTCGTGGACACCGCCGGCAGGAGCCAGAAGGACCAGGCCCGCATGAAGGAGCTCGAGGAGCTCGCCTCGGCCTCGCCCTCGATGAGGTTCAACCTCGTCCTGAGCTCGCAGACCAGGGACGAGGCCATGTACGACGCGGTCAGGGGCTTTTCTGCCATTCCGATAGGCTCTTTGTCATTTACGAGGCTCGACGAGGGCGAGGCCCACGGGCCGATTTTGAATGCGATGATGCTGGCCCGGAAGCCCGTCGCTTACCTCTCGACCGGGGCCCGGGTGCCTGAAGACCTGGAGCCGGCTTCCAGGGAAAATCTCGTGAAGTTCATCATGCCGAATTAAGGAGAATGATTGAATGGACCAGGCGGTTACTTTAAGGAAGTTCGATGCGAGCCCGGAGGCCGGGGAGACGAGGGTCATCTCCGTGAGCAGCGGCAAGGGCGGCGTCGGCAAGACGAATTCGGTGGTGAACCTTGCGATAGCGTTTACGCGGATGGGGAAAAGGGTGCTCCTCCTTGACGCCGACCTGGGGCTCGGCAACCTCGACGTGCTCCTCGGGCTCGCGCCGAGGTACAACATCGGGCACCTGCTCCGCGGAGAAAGGAGCATAAAGGAGGTACTGGTCGACGGCCCCGGCGGCATAAGGATACTCCCGGCAAGCTCCGGCGTGCAGGAGCTCACGAGCCTCTCCGCCGAGGAGCGGCTCGCGCTCGCCTCCCACCTCGAAACGCTCGAGTCGGATTTCGATATCATGATAATCGACACCGGGGCGGGCATATCCAACAACGTCCTTTTCTTCAACATGGCGGCCCAGGAGATAATGGTGGTGGTCACGCCGGAGCCGACCTCCATCACCGACGCCTACGCCCTCATGAAGGTGCTCCTCCACAAGCACGGCGAGAGGAGGTTCAAGCTCCTGGTGAACGAGGCCAGGGACCGGAAGGAAGGGACGGAGGTCTACAGGAAAATAAGCCTGGCCGCGGAGCGGTTCCTGAGCATCTCGGTAGAGTACGTCGGCTGCGTACTCTCTGACGACAACGTCCAGAAGTCCGTCGCCAGGCAGAAGGCGGTAATGGAGCTCTTCCCGGGGTCCAAGTCCTCCCGGTGCTACGAGGAGATAGCGAGGGAGCTTAACGACGCGCCACTCGATGGCGCTTTAAAGGGCGGGATGCAGTTTTTCTGGAGGCAGTTCCTGGGAAGAAATATCTGACACGAAGGGCAGGCATATGACTACAATGCAGAACGTGAAGACGGAAAGAGACAGGCTGCTTGAGGAGAACATACACCTGGTGAAGATAATCGCATACCAGGTGGCGGTCAACCTACCTCCGCACATCGACGTGAACGACCTCATAAGCGCCGGTACGATCGGGCTCCTTGAGTCGATAGACAGGTTCGACTCCGGCAAGGGCGTCCAGTTCAACACTTACGCGTCCATCAGGATAAGGGGCGCGATAATGGACGAGCTCCGGAGCATGGACTGGATGACCAGGTCCATGAGGGACAAGTCTAACCAGCTCGAGAAGGCGTACGACCAGATCGAGAGGAAGACCGGGCGGCCCGCCGAGACGGAGGAGGTGGCCAGGTTCCTGGAGATCTCCACCGATGAGCTGAACAGCATGTTGAGCCAGGTGAGCGCGGTAAGCGTTTTGAACCTCGAAGACCTCGGCATGAGCCATGACGAGGGGATGAACATACTCGATTGCATAAAGGACCCCGACGGCAGCGACCCGATGCAGCTCGTAAAGCTCGAACAGATAAAGAAGAAGGTCGCCGAGGCGGTGGAAACGCTCCCGGACAAGGAAAAGCTCATAATTTCCCTCTATTATTACGACGAGCTCACGCTCAAGGAGATAGGCAAGGTGCTCGATATAACCGAGTCCCGCGTCTGCCAGCTCCACAGCCAGACCATGCACAGGCTGAAGGGTAGGCTTAAACGCACCCTTTAGTCACTTTTCAGATAAATTAAAGGAAAACTGCCTTTTACCCGATAACATGAAGGGGTGGCTATGGAAAACGTCGATATCGATTCCCTGAGGGAGATGCTCGCCTCCGAGGACCCCTGCCTGAGAAGGGACGCCTGCGAGCGGGTCGAGGAGGGAAGGCTCAACGAGTTTGTGCCCGACCTTTCCGCGGCGTTGAGGGACGCTGACCAGGGTGTGAGGGAGGCGGCCCTTAACGCGCTTACGTCCATCGGCGGCCCGGAGGTCGCCGAGGCGATGGTGCCGCTCCTCCGTGACTCGAACGCTGCCATAAGGAACATCGGGATAGAGATACTCGAGCTCCTCGGACAGGACGCCTCGGCGTCGATCGCCGCCCTCTTGAGCGACAGCGACCAGGACGTGGTCAAGTTCGCCATCGACATAATCTCCAACACCAGGAACGACGAGTTCCTGGACCTCCTATACCCGCTTATAAGGCACGAGAACCCCAATGTCAGGGCCTCGTCCGCCGTGTGCCTCGGGAAGCTCAGGGACCCGGACTCTGTCCCGGCGCTCCTCAACGCGCTCGAGGACCCCGAGGAGTGGGTTAAGTTTTCCGCGATAGAGGGGCTCGGCCTCGTGCAGGACAGGCGGGCCCTTCAGCCTTTGCTGAAGATGACCGAGACCGACTCCGGCCTTATCAAGGAGGCGGCAATAGACGCTGTCGCGAAGATGGCGTCCGCCGTGGACGCGTCCGCGGTGCTCAAGAAGCTCGAACCTCTGGTGCGCAAAGGCAGGGACTTCAGCACCGGCGCCATCGTGGACCTGCTTGAAAAAGTCTTCTCGGCAGGCTCTGACTTCAGGCCCGACCCGGAATTCAGGAAGACCTACTTCGCCTTCCTCTCAAGGAAGCTCAAGGAAAAGACTGACAGGGCTGGGCAGCTCAAGTCCATAAGGGGGATGGCGCTCCTGAAAACCCCCGAGGGGCTGGACCGCATCTTCGATTTCATAGACGCCCAGAACGACATGGACGAGGAGACCGAGGCCCTTCTGGTCGACTCGCTCCTGAGCGTCTCTGGCCGGAGGTTCCTGCCTGCCCTGAAGGACAAGGTGCTCCTGGGAGGCAAAAGCCTCAAGGTCCTGGTGAAGGCGCTCGGCGAGATGAGGGCGGTTGCGGCGGTCCCCGTATTGAAGGAACTGGTGGGCAAGGTCGGAAAGAACGAACTGCGCGAGGTGGTCGCCGCCCTCGAATCGATCGGTTCCACGAGCTCCATAGAGGTGCTATACGACTTTCTCGAAGGCCCTGACGGGCATACGCGCAAGGTCGCGGCCAGGGCGCTTGCCTCGCTCGCCGGACCGGCGGCCGTCGCAAGGCTCTTCGAGGCCGTCAGGAACGAATCGTACAGGGACGTAATGGAGGAGATAACGGACAGCATTGCGCTCATACCCGCCGATTCGGTAAGGAACGGCTTCATGGCGTTCCTCGAGGACCCGAACGACCAGATGAGGGAGATGGGGGCGAGGGGCCTCGGGCTTATCGGTGACGGGAAGGCGCTCGACCTTCTGAATGCCGCCGCCGGTGACGAGAGTCCGAACGTCAGGAAGGCCGCGTACAAGTCCATGGCCAGGCTCGGCATGCCGTACGCGGTGGACGTCCTCATCAAGGGGCTCGCCGACGACAGCGACGAGGTGAAGTTGTCGGTCCTGAAGGGGCTTAACGGCTGGAACGGCGAGAAGATCAAGTCCGCGCTTGTAAGATCGCTCGCGGACAGGAACATATGGGTGAGGTACCACTCGGTGCTGCTCCTGGGAGAGCTGGGCGAGCACGATATCGAGGGGCTCATTATAGAAAAACTCATAAAGGACGAGGCGCCCGTGAAGGCCGCTGCGGCCAGGGCCCTTGAGAGGCTCGGCGCAACGGGCGCCGTAGGCGCGCTCGAACAGTTCGTAAACCACCCCGACCCAAGCGTAAGGGGGGCTGTCGAGAGCGCCATCGAAACGCTCAGATGCTGACTTTGGGATTAAATAAACCCAGGCTGTCCCCCGAGACCTTTCTCCTCCTGAGGGATATCGTCTACAAGCGGTCGGGGATTTTCGTCCCCGACAACAAGAAGTACCTCCTGGAGACGAGGCTCGCGAGAAGGCTTGAGCTGAAGGACCTGAAGACCTTCGAGGACTACTATTATTTCCTCACCTACGACGGCGAGAGAGAGCGCGAGATACAGGCGCTCTGCAATTCGGTGGTCACGAACGAGACGAGCTTCTTCAGGGACGTCCCCCAGCTGGAGGCGTTCAGGAAAGGCGTGGTCTCAAAGGTCATCGAGGAGAAGTCCAGGTGCTCAGACAGGAGCATCAGGATATGGAGCGCGGCGTGCTCGACCGGCGAGGAGCCGCTGACCATCTCGATGATGCTCCACGAGGACTGCGTTCCTTCGAGGGGGTGGAACGTGGAGATACTCGGAAGCGATATAAGCGACAGCGTCCTGAACGCGGCCCAGGCGGGGGTCTACGAGAAGTATTCCCTGAGGAACACGCCGGAGGAGTACATCAGGAAATATTTCACCGCCAGCGGAGAATCATATTCCATCAACGGGAAGGTGCGCGGTCCGGTCCGCTACAAAAAGATAAACCTCATAGACGCCAACGAGACCAGGGCGGTCCGCGGCATGGATATAGTCTTCTGCAGGAACGTGCTCATATATTTCGACGACGCGTCGAAGAAAAAGGCGATCGGGCACCTGTACGACAGCATGGCAAAGGGCGGGTACCTGCTCGTAGGGTTCTCGGAGTCGCTCCACAGCATAACGAGGCTCTTCAGGCCGGTCAGCATGGAGCGCTCGGTAGTCTACAAAAAAATCTGATTCAAGGGGCGTAGCATGGAGAAGAAAATTCTTGTAGTCGACGACTGCGACACGACGAGGAAGCTCCTGTCCTACATCATCAAGGAGAAGGGGTACAAGATAATCAGCGCGTCGAACGGGATAGAGGCGCTTGAGCTGCTGGCCACCAGCCCCATAGACCTCATCGTAACCGACCTGAACATGCCGCAGATGGACGGATACGAGCTCTCCAAGAGCCTGCGGAGCCAGGACGCCTACAAGGAGATCCCGATCGTCATGATAACCACGGAGGCCGGGGAGGCGGACAGGCGCATGGGCCTGGAGGCGGGTGTCACGACCTATCTTTCCAAGCCGATATCCCCGCAAAGGCTGCTCTACGAAATCGAAAAACTGTTATGAAACGACTTCATTCGAGATAAAGAGGAGGGGGCCATGCTGGACCAGAACATGAAGATACTCGTAGTGGACGACTTTTCCACCATGAGGAGGATAATAAAGAACATCCTGAGGGAGATAGGCTACAACAACGTCGAGGAGGCCGACGACGGCACGACCGCGCTCGAGAAGCTCAGGGCCTCCAGGTTCGATTTCGTCGTGACCGACTGGAACATGCCGAACATGCCCGGGATAGAGCTCCTTAAGGCGATAAGGTCGGATGCCGCCCTCAAGGACACGCCGGTGCTGATGGTGACGGCGGAGGCGGCGAAGGAGAACATCGTGACCGCGGTGCAGGCCGGCGTTAACAACTATATCGTCAAGCCATTCACCGCGGCTGCGCTCAAGGAGCGGATAGACCTGATCCTGCAGAAGGTCAACCAGTAATAAGGCGCCGTCCCGGCGCATAAACGAGTCCACAACGGAGGAGGAATATGACACAGAGGGAATGGAGCGGCGTGATGAACAAGATCCGCGAGGAGCTTACCGGCCTGGCGAAGTTCATAGACAAGACAAGGCAGGGAATAGACACCATAGAGACTACCGTCAAGATGGGCTCCGAGCAGTTCCCCGAGGCCTCGACGCAGCTCTCATCAGTTACGGGCGACCTCGAGACCGCTGCTAACAAGATTATGAACATAGTCGAGGGGCTCATGTCGGAGCAGGACAAGGCGGGAGCGGCCCTTAAATCGCTCTCCGAATGGGCGGCCTCGCCTGGAAGCGACCCGGGCAGGGGAGCGGCCCTCATCGGTGAGCTGCAGATGATAAACGCCAAGGCCAGGGGAGAGATGGTCGAGCTCTTCGCGCTCATGTCGTTCCAGGACCTCACCGGCCAGAAGCTCGCAAAGGTCATCAAGTCCCTCTCGGTGGTGGAGCAGAAGATCGTCGAGGTGGCCATGAGCTTCGGTTTCGAGGAAAACGGCGGAGGCTCAAGGGGACCGGAGTCCAAAAAGGCCAGGGAAGCGCAGCCGAACCAGGACATGGTGGACCGGGTCTTGAAGGAGATAGGCTCGTAGGGCCCCAGGCCGCAAACCATTAGCTGCGGCGCGCGTCAGTGCGTGCCTGCTGACAGGCATTACAACGGGTCATTGAAAGGAAGAGAAAGAGCCGTGTCATTCCCCTCGGACGAGATGGACGACATTATAAACGACTTCATCTCGGAGTCCACGGAATCGCTGGAGACCCTTGACCAGAAGTTCGTGGAGCTCGAGAAGAAGCCGGGCGACGTGGCGCTCCTGAACGACATATTCAGGTCCATCCACACCATAAAGGGGGCCGCCGGGTTCCTGGGGTTCGACCAGATGGTCGAGGTCACGCACGTCACCGAGGACGTGCTCAACAAGCTCAGGAAATCCGAGATGAGAGTGACGCCTGCCGTCATGGACGCGATACTCCGCGCAGTGGACCTGATCAGGGTAATACTCGTCAACATACGCGAGAAGAACGGAAAGAAAGAAGACACAAGCGGCATCATAGCCGTCCTCGGCGGCATATTGAACGTCGGGCCGTCGGGGCCGGACGGGCCAGCGCCCGGCGCGGAAAGCCCCGCACCGGACGAGGAGCAGAAACAGCCGAGGGCGGACGAGGGCCAGGGCGTTGCCGGGGCCTCGAAGGACCAGTCCATAAGGGTCGACATAGACAGGCTGGATACGGTGCTTAACCTTGCAGGCGAGCTGGTCCTCTCGAGGAACAGGCTCATGAGGCTCGGCGCGAGGCTCTCGGAAAGCGGAGTCGAGGGGGAGCTGCAGTCCCAGGTGGGCGAGGCCATAGCGCAACTCGATCTCGTTACCTCCGACCTCCAGCTCGGCGTCATGAAGATAAGGATGCAGCCGATCGCCAAGGTCTTCAACAAGTTCCCGAGGATAGTCAGGGACCTTGCGAGGCAGACCGGAAAACAGGTGGAGCTGGTCCTGAGCGGCGAAGAGACCGAGATGGACAAGACAGTCATCGAGGAGATAGGAGACCCGCTCGTCCACCTCATACGAAACGCGGTGGACCACGGGATGGAAACTCCGGAGGAGAGGGCAGAGAAGGGGAAGCCGCCCTGCGGCACGATATCGCTTTGCGCTTACCAGGAGGGGAGAAATATCATCGTCTCGGTCTCGGACGACGGCAAGGGCATAGACCCCGAGGCTGTGAAGAGGTCGGCTGTCGAAAAGGGCGTTATAAGCGCGGAAGAGGCCGAGCGGCTCTCGGAAAGGGACGCTTTGGGCCTTATATTCCTCCCGGGGTTCTCCACCGCCAAGGAAGTGAGCAGCATCTCGGGCCGGGGCGTCGGCATGGACGTCGTAAAGACCAACATCTCCCGCATAAACGGGACTACATCGATAGACTCCGAAATAGGCAAGGGGACGACGATCCTGTTCAGGCTGCCGCTTACGCTCGCGATCATTCAGGCGCTCACCGTCGAGGCCGGAGGAGAGGTCTACGCCATACCGCTCTCGAACGTCATTGAGAATATCCGGGTGACAGGAGACGAGATAAAGACCATAGAGGGCCGGGAGGCCATAAACATACGCGACAGGGTTATCCCGGTCGTAAGGCTCGGGGCGCTCGTTTCTGGCGAGGACTCCCCGGGGCAGTCCGAATGGAAGTACATCGTCGTCATAGGAATAGGCGAGAAGACCTTCGGCATCCTGGTCGACAGGCTGCACGGCCAGGAGGAGATAGTGATGAAGTCCATGAGCGAGTACCTCAAGGGCACGGAAGGCGTTGCCGGGGCATGCATAACCGGCGACGGCAATGTCATATTGATACTGGACATGGCCGGCCTTCTTACGTCCGCGAAGGGCGCGTATGTGCACTGAGGGAGTGAAATGTCCAAGATAAACGTGCTTGTAGTAGACGATTCCGCCTTCATGAGGCGGGTCCTGAAGCAGATGCTGGAGACAGACCCGGGCATAGGCGTCGTAGGGACCGCGCGGGACGGGGCCGAGGGGGTCTCCATGGCGCTTGAGCTCAGGCCCGACGTAGTCACCATGGACGTCGAGATGCCCAAAATGGACGGGCTTGAGGCAACGGAGGCGCTCATGGAAAGGATGCCTGTCCCGATATTGATGGTGAGCTCGCTTACCAAGGAGGGCGCCAAGGCGACCTTCGATGCGATCGACAAGGGGGCCGCCGACTATATCTCCAAGAACCTCGTCACCTCGGCTCTCGACCTCATGAAGATACAGGACGAGCTCATTACCAAGGTCAAGGCCCTGGCGAGGAGAAAGCACCACTTCGTTTCGCTCCGGAACTCGAAAACCGCCGTCGCACCCCAGCCGCCGGTTTTTACCGGAAAGAGAGGGTTCGCCAGCCTGAAGATCGGGTTCGTCGCCATCGGGGCCTCGACCGGCGGCCCGAGGGCCGTCCAGACGGTCCTTGCAAGCCTCCCGGCCGGCATCGACACGAGCATACTCGTCTCCGTCCACATGCCGCGCATGTTCACGGGCGCGTTCGCCGAGAGGATGAACGAGGTCTGCGGCCTTCCGGTCAAGGAGGCCGAAAACGGCGAAAGCATCGGTTCCGGGAAGGTCTTCGTCTCTCCGGGGGGGCTTCAGACCCGGGTCAGGAGAAAGGGGCTTACGGACTTCTTCTTCCAGGTCGACAACGAGCCCCGGGACGCCATGTACAGGCCGTCCATCGACATCTCGATGTCTTCGGTGGCCGAGAGCTATCCCGGCAGGTCGCTCGGAGTGATACTGACGGGCATGGGGAGCGACGGCAGGGAGGGCATGAGGCTCATAAAGGAAAAGGGCGGAAAGACGATAGCGCAGGACGAGCAGACCTCGACCGTCTTCGGGATGCCGAAATCGATCATTGAAGCCGGGCTCGCCGACAAGGTCGCGCCCCTCGAACTGATAGCCGCTGAAATAATAAACATGATATGACTGGAGCGCCCGTTTAATGGACATACTTACCATACTAGGCCTGGTTATCGGCTTCGGAGCCGTCCTCGGGGGCATGGTGCTCGAGGGAGGACACCTCGGCTCCATAGCGCAGGTGGCGGCAGCCGTTATCGTCTTCGGCGGGACCCTCGGCGCGGTCCTCGTCAATTATCCGGTTAACGTCTTTGTGCTCGCGCTGAAGAACGCCAAGCTCGCGCTGTTCCACAAAACCGGCGACCCCCACTCGGTAATCAAGCTCATCGCAGAGCTATCGGCGGTCGCAAGGAAGGACGGCCTCCTGGCGCTTGAGTCGAGCATAAGGAAGGTCCAGGACCCGTTCCTCCGGAAGGGCCTCCAGCTGGTCGTCGACGGCGCGGAGCCCAAGCTCACGCGCGAGATCCTGGAGATAGACATAGCCCATACCGAGGAATACAACCTCGCATCCGCCAAGGTGTTCGAGTCAGCCGGGGGATACGCCCCGACCATAGGCATCATAGGCGCCGTCCTGGGGCTCATACACGTCATGGAGAACCTCTCCGACCCCTCGAAGCTCGGCTCCGGCATAGCCGTGGCCTTCGTGGCCACCGTTTACGGCGTTGCTTCCGCGAACCTGGTCTACCTGCCGATGGCGGGCAAGATAAAGATGAAGATACGCGAGCAGGTCATAATGAAGGAGATGGCGGTCGAGGGGCTCATTTCCCTTTCAGAGGGCGAGAACCCGCGCAGGGTCGAGGAAAAGCTCGTGGGCTTCCTCAGGGAGTCGCAGAGGAAATAACAATGGCAAGGAAGAAAAAACACGAGGAGCATGAGAACCACGAGCGCTGGCTCGTCTCGTACGCGGACTTCATAACGCTCCTTTTCGCGTTTTTCACCAGCATGTACGCGATATCCTCGGTCAACGAGGGCAAGTTCAGGATAATGAGCGAATCCCTCGCGATAGCCTTCAACCCGACCCTCTTTACCTCGACACGCATGCAGGAGGGGCCCAAGTTCGTAAGGGAGCAGCGCGCGCAGGTCAGGGACGAGTTCAAGGACATGCACACCAACAACTACGAGAAGATACAGGCCGCCCTCAGGGAGCTCCAGGACAACCAGAAGCTCACGCTCATATTCGAGGACCAGAAGGTGATCATAAGGATTTCCGAGGGCATGCTCTTCGAGCCCGGAAGCGACAGGCTCCTTAAAGAGGGCCTTCCTGTGATAGACGAGGTCTCAAGGGCGCTCGTCGGCATGCCCAACAGCGTGAGGATAGAGGGTCATACGGACAACATACCCATATCGACCGAGCGGTTCCCCACCAACTGGGACCTCTCCAGCGCACGGTCGCTCAGTATACTGAAGTACTTCATTGAAACGCACGGCTACGACCCGAGGAAGCTTTCCGCCATCGGCTTCGGCGAGTACAGGCCCATAGACACGAACGACACGCCCTCGGGCAGGATGAAGAACAGGAGGGTGGATATAATGGTGCACAGCCTGGACCTGCGGCCGTAATAGCGCCGGCCCGTAAAGTGTCTCAAGTTTCGGCAAGCGGCATCCGATTAGAAACATGCGCGCACAAGCGGACTTACGGAGGCTCAAATGGAGATTAAAAAGGATCTCGACGCAAGGGAGGTGCTCCAGCTCGTCACCTTCAGGCTCGGAAAAGAAGAGTTCTCCCTCGATATACTCCAGGTGCAGGAGATAATACGGCACATGGAGCTTACAAGGGTCCCCAAGACACCCGACTTCGTCGAGGGCGTAATTAACCTGCGCGGCAAGGTCATCCCGGTCCTGGACCTGAGGAGGCGTTTCGGGCTCGGGACGGACGAGAGGACGAACGATACCAGGATAATAGTCGTGGAGGTCGACAACAAGACCGTAGGGCTCAAGGTCGACGCGGTCTCCGAGGTCCTGAGGCTTCCGGCCGACAGGGTCGAGGCGCCGCCCGAGATAGTGACGGGCGTTGAATCCGAGTACATCAAGGGCGTAGGCAAGCTCGACGGAAGGCTCCTTATCCTGCTCGACGTCGAAAAGGTGCTCTCAAAGAACGAAAAGGACGCGCTGACGGCGGTGGCATGAGGAGAATGCTTGAAATTTTCGGGAGCTTGAGGTCGAGGTTCCTCGGCAGCTACTCGTTCCTCCTGTTCGTGATACTGCTTCAGCTCCCGGTCGGTTACTTCATGGCGACCGGCCTGGTCGGTAAATATGGACAGATTGAGGCCGTCCGGGAGCTTAAGTCAATGGCGTTCGATCTGGACCATGCCGTAAACATGGGCGCCAGGGTCGGCGGCGAGGGACTGGAACGGACCGTTAATGCAAAGAGGGCCGAGTTCGGCGAGCTGCTGGGCTCGCTCCGGGACGGGACTCCTCAAGCGGCGCCTGTTACAGACGCCTCGGCGCTCGTGGAGCTTGCATCGCTCTCGGACGCCTGGGGCTCGATGAGCGCCGCGCTGGAGGGCGCCGCAAGGAGCGGCGAAAGGCTCGCCGAGGCGATGGTCGGCATCGAGGACGGTACCGCCCCGGCTGACGAAAAGCTCAGGGAGATCGGGAGCGCGCTCCTGCAGGGCGGCCAATCATTCTCAAGGCACGTTGAAATGACCGGCTCGCTCAGGGAAAAGAACGCGAGGCTCGCGTTTCTCGCCGAGCGGTACGCAAGGGCCGACTACGACGCTGTGCACATACGCGGGGAACTCGAGGCCGCGCTGGGCGAGTTCGAGAAAGAGCTCGGAATGATACGTGACGTTTCGGCCTCCCTGGGCATGAGGCCGGCTTCGGGCGGCCTTGACCCGGTATTCGAGGAGATGGATTTGCTGTGGGACGGGCGAAAGGGACTGATTGCCGCCGCGCTTGGGAGCAGGGACGAATTCGCCTCCAGGGCGGATGAGATTGCCGACAGGCACCTTCCGGCCCTGGCAGGCGCAAGCGAAAGGCTTTCGGGCGCGATAGTCTCAAGCGCGTGGAGCGGCGCATTGAAGGGAATGGCGCTTTCCGCTGCCGCGGCTTTTATTTCAATCGTCTGCGGCGCCTTTTTCATGTGGGCGCTGAACAGGCACGTGCTCAAGCCGCTCGGCAAGATATCGGCTACGGTCGAGGCCTTTGCGGAGGGCGACCTGACCAGGAGGACCCGACTTGGGGCGGCCTTCATGGGAATGGAAGCAAAGGACGAGATATGGTCGCTCGGGAGGAGCACGGACAGGATCGGAGAGCAGATATCGGCCCTCATAGGCAAGGTTGCCGAGACGTCAATGCACCTTGCCTCGGCGTCGGAAGAGCTCTCCGTCTCGGCCTCGCAGATGTCCGAAGGCGCTGGCAGGCAGTCCTCTCAGACCGCGCAGGCGGCGACCGCAATGGAGGAGATGAACGCAACCGTCATCGAGGTTGCGCGCAACTCCCAGCAGGTCTCGGAATCGGCCAGGTCCGCGCAGGAGATAGCGCTTGAGGGCGGCAGCATCGTCTCAGAGGCCATCTCGGCGATGGTGGAGGTATCGCAGTCGGCCAAGGCGACGTCAGAGACCATAAGGAGCCTCGACAGGAGCTCCGAGGAGATCGGGACCATAGTATCGGTCATCAACGACATCGCCGACCAGACCAATCTGCTTGCGCTGAACGCGGCCATAGAGGCCGCGAGGGCCGGCGAGCAGGGCAGGGGCTTCGCCGTGGTGGCCGACGAGGTCAGGAAGCTCGCGGAAAGGACCACAAAGGCCACCAAGGAAATAAGCTGCATGATAAGCGCGATACAGGCCGAGACAGGCAAGGCCGTCTCGGCCATGTCCGACGGCTCGAAAAAGGTCGAGAACGGCGTCGCCCTCGCCAACAGCGCAGGAGGCGCGCTGAACCAGATAGTCACCGGGGTCGAAAGCGTCACCGACCGAATCGCGCATATAGCCGCATCTGCCGAGGAGCAGAGCTCCACGGCAGACGAAATAGCCAGGAACATGGATTCCATCGCCGAGGTCGCAAGGACCAACGTCCATGCGATAGGAGAGGTGACGAAGGCCACCGGCGAGATGGCGCGGCTTGCGGGGGAATTGAAGTATCTCGTGTCGAATTTCAGGGTGACGCCAAAAACGGGGGCCGGCAAGGAGGCGCCTGACGGAGTCAGGGTCGCGCCGATCGGGGACGGCTTGAAAGCCGCCGGGACTTTCTCATGAGGAATGACCAAACTGGCTGAAGTCCAGGGTGGCCTGATGATTGATTTACAGATGCGACATGCCTCCACTCCAGAAAACAGGCTTGTTCCGGGCGTCGTTCATCCCTGGACTTGCAGGCCCGGGGTTTTTCGACCGGAATCATAAAAAGGAGAACGCTTATGACGCAGCCAACCAGGAACCTTGAGGACATCATAAACAGGACACTCGACCTGCCGGTCCTGCCTGCGACCAGCCAGAAGGTGCTCGCGATGATGGCCGACCCGGACGTCTCGATAGACAGGATAAAGAAGCTCGTAAGCACCGACCCCGGGCTTACGATGAAAATAATGAAGGTAGCCAATTCCGCCTTCTACGGCAACTACCGGAACATCCAGAACCCGACACAGGCGATACTGAGGCTGGGGCTCAACTCCGTGAGGAACATAGTAGTCGCCACCTCCATGAGGAACGTCTACAAGAGGTTCGGACTAACCGAGAAGCTCATCTGGGAACAGATGATAGGCGCCGCCCTGGCGTCGAACCTTATCGCCAAGGAGACCCGCCGCACTGACCCGGAGGACGCCTTCATAGGGGGTCTTCTGCACGACGTGGGCAAGGTGGTGCTTAATAACGAGTTCCCCGATAAGTTCGCACTCATGATGCAGGCCGTGTATAACGACATGGTCCCGTTCGAGGTCGCGGAAAAGGAGCACTTTGATTTCTCACAGAGGGAGGTCGGGGCCTATATCGTGAAAAAATGGGGGTTCCCCGAGTTCCTTGAGAAACTGATCCGCCTCTTTGACGACAGGGAGGCGTCGTCAAAAGACGTGAACGTCCGCGACCTGGTCAGCACGATAACCCTGGCTGACAGGATGTGCCAAAAGTTTGGCATGGGCTGGAGGAAACCTGGCGGCGACGAGGTCTCATACTCAGGTTTCCCGGAGACGCTCGGCCTTCAGAAAAAGAACCTGGAGGGGCTCGAAGATAAGGTGAAAACCGTATTTGCAGAGAGCGCGGACCTGTATTAGCCCGTTTTATCGGTAGTTTTCTTTCCTTCCCTTTCGGGGCCTTGCGGCCCCTTTTTCATTCCTGCTCCTCCTCATCCCCGGATTCCAGGTTTCGAAAGATGCAGGGCACGGGTCTTGCAACTTGCAATTTGCAAATTGACTGAACCGAACTTGCGGGGCCGTGTGTCAGGCCCGTCGAGGAATAATCCCGTAAGAGGTCTTCCATGTTCGTCTGGGCACTGGTCCTCCTTGTAATCAACATCGCCTTCATGGGCGGAATCCTCTACATACTGCTCTTCAGGAGGGGCGGCGGTGCGCCGCCTCCGATCGCGCATACCGGGACGGCAGAGATCGAGAAGCTCCGGACGGAGATAGGCGAAATACGCAGAGCCGCATCGGCGCTCGGGTCCGAGATAAAGCGGACCGAGGCTGGGTGCGCCGAGAGAAAGGCCGCGTTTGGGGGAGGGGCCGCGAATGTCGGCCAATGCAGTGGCGTACACGACGAGGGCCGGGCCGACGACGTGTATTCAAGGGCGCTCAAGATGTACGGCTCTGGAGTTCCGGTGAACGAGATAGCGAGGGTGCTGGGCCTTCTGAACGGCGAGGCCGAGCTTTTGTGCTCTCTTAAACGGCTGTAAAACGGAAAAAAATTCCGCAGCCGGAAAAAAAGTCCTCATGCCCGGGCCATGTATGCCGGTTTTTTCAATATGCGACCGGCATTTACGTTTGGCACGGCGGTTGCAAAACTTACCGCACAAAAGGAGCGACCAGATGGACAAATCTATATTCGTCGCGCTCTCGGGCGCCGTACTCCAGGAAAGGAGGATGGAGGTCCTGACCGACAACCTGGCCAACGTGAATACCACGGGCTTCAAGGCCCAGAAGCCGCTCTTCGAGGACTCGATGACTGACGCGTTCCGCGTCAGGACCTTCGGCAGGCTCGACGAGGTGGTGACCGATACCGGCCAGGGGCCCTCCCAGATGACCCACAGGAAGCTCGACGTGGCCATAAGGGGCGAGGGCTTCTTCGCGGTCGAGACGCCTGCGGGCACAAGGTACACGAGGGACGGCAGTTTCGTGCTCGACCCTGCCGGAGTGCTCATAACGAAAGAAGGGCACCGGGTCATGGGCGAGGACGGCGCCATAACGCTCGCCGGGCCGGACGTGCTCATTGACCCGGACGGCGGCATTCAGGTCAACGGGGCAGAGGTCGGGAGGCTCAAGCTCGTGTCGTTCGCAGACCCTGCCGGGCTTAGAAGAGAAGGCAATTACTTTGTCGCGCTCCCCGGCGCGGGCGAGATGCCGGCGGCCCCGGACACCCAGGTTGACCAGGGCTTTCTCGAAGGCTCCAACGTGAACGCAATAAGGGCGATGACCACGATGATAGAGGCCATGAGGTCCTACGAGACAAACGCCAAGCTCATACAGAGCATGGACGAGATGACGAGGAAGGCCATTGACGAAGTAGGCAGGACTTCCTAAAAAGGCCGTAAAGGAGGAACAGGAAATGATAAGGGCCCTTTGGACCGCTTCCACCGGGATGGAAGCCCAACAGATGAACATAGACATAATCGCCCACAACCTCGCGAACGTCAATACCACGGGGTTCAAGAGGAGCAGGGCAGACTACCAGGACCTCCTCTACCAGGAGCTCAAGTCCGCTGGCTCTTCCTCCTCTCCCTCGACAATGGTGCCGACCGGCATACAGGTGGGCCAGGGCGTAAGGACGGTCTCGACCGAGAAGGTCTTCAGCCAGGGGAATTTCAAGCAGAGCGGGAACCCGCTCGACCTCGCAATAGAGGGCGACGGGTTCTTCCAGATAGCGAGGCCCGACGGCCTCACGGCGTACACCAGGACGGGCGAGTTCAAGGTAGACAGCGAAGGGCGCCTCGTCACCTCGGACGGGTACCTGGTCGAGCCGCAGATAACCATACCCGAGGACGCGATAGCCCTGAGCATCAGCGCAGACGGCATAGTATCCGCCACGCAGCCCGGGATAGCGATACCCACGGAGGTCGGCACAATAGAGCTGGCCAGGTTCATTAACCCCGCGGGCCTTCAGCCGGTTGGAAGGAACCTCTATCTCGAGACGGCGGCATCGGGGCAGGCGACTGTCGGAGCGCCGGGCACGGACGGCCTCGGCACGCTCGCCCAGGGTTTCCTTGAGATGTCCAACGTGAGCGTGGTCGAGGAGATGGTCAGCATGATAGCCGCCCAGAGGGCATACGAGATAAACTCCAAGTCCATACAGACGACCGACGAGATGCTCCAGACCGCGACCTCGATGAAGAGATAATAAATGAACCTCAGGCTTATGATATTCGCGTTCCTTTCGCTAATCCTCCTTAGCCCGGCAGAGGCATGGGGCGCCGGGGGCGCCATTTCCTTCATAAGGGCCGAGCTTGCGAAGGGTCTCCCCTGGGACAGGGGGTCTGTCGAGATAGACGACATAGAGATACAGGGTCTCCAGGCTGCCGGGTACGATTCGATGAGGCTCGTCCTCCCCAGGAGGATATCCCAGCCGGGCAAGGTCTCCTACCAGCTGGAGCTTAAAAAGGCCGGTGAGGAGACGAGGACGGTCTGGGGGAGCGCTCGGGTGAGGGTATACAGGGACGCTGTCCTGGCCTTGAGGCCCCTCAGGGCGCGTACGAAGATAAGGGAGGGCGACCTCAAGGTCGCCAGGGTGGAACTCGACGAGGCCCGGGACTCGTTTGCGTCGGTAAGCGAGGTGGCCGGTCTTGTAGCCATGAGGCCCGTTACCGCGGGCTCGGTCGTAAGGAAGACCCACGCTGGCCCCGAGGTCATCGTGAAGAGGGGCGATAAGGTACTCCTCAAGGTCGAGGGCGAGAGCATTACCGTGAGGTCCACGGGCATAGCCTCCGAGGACGGCCACAGGGGCTCGAGGATACAGGTAAGGACCGCAAACGGCAGGGAGGTGCTCGGCACCGTGGCAGGGCCGGGCAGGGTCGTCATAAAATTCTAAAGAAGGACGGCATGAAGAAAATATCGCTCATAATCGTTATGGCCCTGGTCGCCGGGTGCTCGACGCCCCAGCCCAGGAAGATAGACCTTACCGAAATACCCGTAAAAGGGGGCAATACCCCGGCGACTACGGGCTCCATATGGCCGGGCGAGACGTCGAGGAACGCCTTTTTCCAGGACCTGAGGGCCAAGAACGTGGGGGACATAGTGACCGTGAGGATCGTCGAGAAGACGAGCGCCATAAACGGGGCCAACACCGCTACCGCCAGGACCTCCTCGAACGACCTGAGCATCTCGAGGTTCTTCGGCATGCCGCTCAATTTCGGCATGAGGGACTTCCTCGGTCAGGGGCAGCCGTTCAGCCCTGAGCTGCAGTCCAGCTACGATGCGGAGTTCGACGGCTCGGGCACGACCAGCAGGAGCGGCGAATTGAGCGCGGTCATAGCGACAAGGGTCGTGGATGTCCTCCGGAACGGGAACCTGGTGCTCGAGGGCCGCAAGGACACGATAGTGAATAACGAGCAGCAATACATCGTATTGAGCGGTATAGCAAGGCCCGAGGACATAAACGAGGAGAACGTCATCCCGTCCATACTTCTCTCCGACGCGAAGATAGAGTATTCCGGGAAAGGGGTCGTAGCGGACGGGCAATCGCCGGGATGGCTGAGGAGGATACTTGACAATGTCTGGCCTTTTTAGGTTTATCATAACGCTTCTCGCGTTCCTGTTGATCGCGGCCCAGGACGCGCGCGCCGCACGGATAAAGGACATCGCATACATAGAGGGCGTGAGGCCCAACCAGCTTATCGGGTACGGCCTGGTCGTCGGTCTTGACGGCACAGGGGACAAGTCGAGCGCGGTCTACACTATGCAGTCCATAGCGAACATGCTCAACAAGCTCGGGCTCAAGTTCGACGCAAACAGCATAAAGGTGAAGAACACCGCGGCCGTCCTCGTAACGGCGGAGCTGCAGGCGTTCTCGAAGCCGGGCTCCAGCATAGACGTGGTCGTCTCCTCGCTCGGGGACGCGAAGAGCCTTCAGGGCGGCACGCTCATCTCAACACCCCTCAGGGGGCACGACGGCGCGGTCTATGCCGTTGCGCAGGGCCCTCTCGCGCTCGCGGGCTTCGCCGCCGGCAGCGAGACCGCAAGGGTCGCGAAAAACCACCAGACAGCCGCCAAGATACCCGGCGGCGCTATAATCGAAAAAGAGGTGCCGCTCTCGATAGCGGGCAGGCAGGAGCTTTACCTTTCGCTCAGGTCGCCCGACTTTACTACCGCCGAGAGGGTCGCAAGCGCGGTGAACGAGAATTTCGGCATCAAAGGCGTGGCGACAGCCGTGGACCCGGGGAGCGTAAGGCTCAATCTCCCCGAGGGGTTCGACAACCCGGTCGCCTTCATATCCAGGGTAGAGAGGATAGACGTAAGCCCGGACGCTGTGACAAAGATAGTCGTCAACGAAAGGACCGGGACGGTCGTCATGGGCGAAAACGTCAGGCTGTCGACCGTCGCCGTCTCACACGGTGACATCTCGATAGAGATAAAGACGCAGTACGCGATCTCGCAGCCGGAGCCTTTCTCGCCCAGGGGCGAGACGGTAGTCGTGCCGTTCGACGAGGTCGAGGTGGAGGAGCAGAAGTCCAGGCTCGTAGTCCTCCCGGAGAGCGTAACGCTCGGGGAGGTGGTGAGGGCGCTTAACCTTATAGGAGTGACCCCGCGCGACCTCGTCGCCATACTCCAGGCCATAAAGGCGGCGGGGGCGCTCCAGGCAACTCTTGAAATAATCTGAAATCCGAAAGGGCGGGTGAAGGCACGATGGGCGCGGACGTAGTAGGCGAAGAGCTGGCAATAAGGAAATCGCACAGGATACCCAAGGAGTGCAGGCACTACATCTCGCACCACGTGAGGAACGGGCTGGTGTCCATAATGGGCATCGCGATGAAGATACAGGACGAGCCCGGCGCGCTCAAGGAGCTCGAGGGCACCATAACCCACATAGCCGGCGACCTTAAAAAGGTCGGGCTTTAGGTGATGCCTATGGACGGCGTAAGACCTGTAAGCGGGGCCGGGGACGGCATGACGACGGCGCCGGGCAAGGAGACTCAGGCCGACTTGAGAAAGGCGGTGGCCGATTTCGAGGCCCTGTTCATAAACCAGATGCTCAAGACCATGAGGGAGACGGTAAAAAAAGGAGACCTTTTTCACGGCGGAAGCGGCGAGGAGATATATACCTCGCTCCTTGACGCCGAGCTGTCGAAAGCGATGGCGCAGGCCGGCGGCATCGGCCTCGGCGACATACTGCTCAGGGACTTTACGAGGGAAGGGCCTGTTTTTCCCGATAAGGGCCTTCCGCCAGGGGCATATCCCCCGCAGGGGCGGGACAGCCGCAAACCCTGACACTTTTCATTAAGGAGGCAGACCCGGGCCGGATCTGTCCGGAATCTTGACGCAAAAAGGACCCCGCGCTCCTAAAGTTTTAAAAAAAAGCCGCCGATAAGGTCGTATGTTGATTTTAAAGGCACTTTAGGAGGATTTCATGAAAATCGGCGGCAAAAAGCCCGGCGGCGTGGGGACCGACAATTATGTAAAAAAGGCCGGGGAGAGCGGAAATGCCAGGAAAAGCGGCGGTAGCGGGAACGCAGCTTCAGGTGACAGCGTAGATATCTCTCCCAAGGCAAGGGAGTTCCAGAGGGCCAAGTCGCTCCTTGACACGGTCCCTGACATGCGGGTCGAAAAGGTAGTCAAGCTCAAGAACGAAGTGGACCAGGGGAGCTACGAGGTGGACGCAGACAAGGTGGCCGAGAAGATGATAGAGCGGGCGGTACGGGACGCCATGCATTCAAAAAAATAGGACGACATGGACGGACTCATAGGACACCTTAAAATTGAGATCGCGCTCTGCAAGGACCTCATAGCCGTCCTCCAGCGGGAGACGGAGTCGATTGTAGCGAGGGACTACAAGGCGCTCTATGAGGCCGCGTGCGAAAAAGAAGGGCTCGTAAGGAAAGTGAACGCCTCCGCGGGCGCAAGGACAAGGCACGTTGAAGAGGCCTGCGCCTTTCTCGGCATTCAGGCTGACGGCGGGCAGCACCTCGACCGCATCATAGAGCGGGGCGGCGCGCTTGCCTCCGAGCTCGACGGCTGTCTTAAAACGCTCGCCTCGCTTGCCGCGAGCATAAGGGAGCTTAACGAGCTCAACAGCCTCGCCATAAGCAGCTCTCTCGAAAACGTCAAGAAGACCCTGGGGTTCCTGGGCAATTTCCTTCAGCCGAGCGCCTACAAGCCGGGCGGCGGGGCAGAGGGACTGGCCTTCAAGGGTTCGCGCCTCAGCAAGGGGGCCTGAACATGTCGAGCCTCAACGGTGTGTTCAACATAGCGAAATCGGCCCTCATGGCCAGCCAGAAGGCCCTGAACGTAACCTCTCACAACATCTCGAACGCCAATACTGACGGGTATACGAGGCAGCGTGCCGTCCTTTCGACGAACGACCCGGCCACCTTCGGCGGGCTCCAGTTCGGCACCGGCGTAAGCGTGACGGCCATAGCGCGGGTCTATGATTCTTTCCAGACGGTCCAGCTCCGGAGCGCGGTATCGCTCTTCTCCGGTTACGAGACCGCGGGCCGCCATCTCCACGCGCTTGAATCCATACTCAACGACTTCGACGGCTCGGGCCTGAGCTCCAGGCTCGACGATTTATTCAACGCCTTCCAGGAGCTGGCGGCCAACCCGTCGTCCTACGGCGAGAGGTCGTCTCTCATCGCCCGGGCAACGGTGCTCGCGGACACGATGAATTCCATCGACGGCGCGATAAGGGAGAACGTCGCCGGCATAAGGGGCTCCATCGAGGCCAAGGTAAGCGAGATAAACGGGATCGCCTCCGAGATCGCGGGCCTCAACCAGCGGATATCGGCCATAGAGCTCTCCGGGATGGACGCCAACGACCTGAGGGACAGGAGAGACATACTGCTTGAGGACCTCTCAGGGTTCGTGGACGTCTCGGTAGCGGAGAACGAGCACGGCCAGGTCGACGTCTTCCTCGGCGGCTCGTTCATTGTCGCAGGCGTAAAAAGCGCCGAAATGACGGCAGGGACCGACCCGGACTCAACTGACTCCTTCAAGCTCTACCTGAACGGCGCCTCGATCGAATCGAGGATATCCGGGGGCGGCATAAAGGGCGACATGGACGGGTACGCGTCCTTCAAGGACGTCCATTCCAGGCTGAACCTCCTTGCCGCCTCTCTCGTAAAGGAAGTGAACCTTCAGCACTCGTCCGGATGGGGGCTTGACGGCTCGACCGGGGTCGACTTCTTCAACCCCCTTTCCGTGTCCGCGAGGTCGGCAGGCACGAACCAGGGCGGCGCGGTAATATCGGGGGGCGCAGTTACCGACCTGAGCCAGCTTACGCTCGACGACTACGAGATACGATTTTCAGGGCCCGGCGCGTATACGGTATTCAACGCAGCGCAGAACAGCATCGTTGCCACAGGCGCGTATACATCCGGCTCGACCATAAGCTTCGACGGCCTGAGCGTCACCATAACCGACGGGCTGCAGCCGCCTGCGGCGGGGGACAAGTTCATGGTGAGCGCAACCGAGAACGCCGCAGGGGAATTCTCGGTCGCGGTAGCCGACCCTGACGCGATAGCGGCATCCTCCACGTCCGCCGGGGTCCCCGGCGACAACACGAACGCCGCGGCGCTGGCCGCCTTGAGGGACAAGGCGTCCATGGAAGGCGCCACGTTCGGAAACTTCTACACCAGGATGGTAACGGACCTGGGGACCAGCGCCGGGAACGCGAAGGCCAGGGCAGAGGCGCAGAAGGTCTATGTCTCGGAGCTCCGGGCGGCGCGGGAGTCGCTCTCGGGCGTATCGATAGAGGAAGAGGCGATAAACCTGGTCAGGCTCCAGAGGGCTTATGAGGCGGCGGCAAAGGTCATGTCCACGGTGGACCGGATGCTTGAAACGCTCCTGAACATCAGGTAGGAGAGCGCAGATGAGGGTCACCCAGAAGCTTTCATATGACAGGTACATTGGCGACCTGCTGCTTCGCCAGGAGAAGATATACAATATCAACAAGCAGATATCTTCGGGGCGGAAGGTCAACCTCCCCTCAGACGACCCGGTGAACGCTCACAAGATACTTACATCCAAGTCCCTCATGTCCCGGTTCGGCCAGTACGAGAGGAACATCGGGTACGCGCTTTCCCACCTCGGGATAACCGAGCAGGCCCTCGACAGGGCGAAGGACACCGTAATGAGGCTCCAGGAGCTCGCTGTCACGGCTGCAAGCGGCACGGCAACCTCCGAGACCAGGGCGATGATAAAGTCCGAGGTCGACAACCTCTTCGACGAGCTCGTAAGCATAGGCAATACCAGGTTCGACAACAGGTACATATTCGCCGGGTACAGGTCCGATTCGCCGGCGTTCGATTCCTCAGGCTCATACCAGGGCGACGCAAACGTGCAGGCGGTCAAGATAGGCTCGTCATCTTTGGTCGACATGGCGCTTAACGGAGGCGAGGTCTTTGGCGGCAGCCCCGGCGGAACGGACATAATGGCGACGGTCGCTGCGTTTTCCTCCGCGCTTGCGGCAGACGACGGCGACGGCGTGCGCGCGGCCATCGACGGCCTTGAAGCCGGACTGTCGCAGCTGTCAAAGGGTGTCTCGGACATCGGGGGAAGGGTTTCGAGACTCGACGCGGCGGAGCGGGACCTATCGGTCTACAGGCTCGAGCTTGAGTCTACGGTCTCCGTCCTGGAGGACGCGGACATGGCCGAGCTGATAACCGACCTCAAGGCCGGCGAGGTGGCCCTGCAGGCCGCGCTCGCATCCGCCGGAAGGGTCTTCAGCTTGAATATATTCGACTACCTGCGGTGACGAGCCGGGTGTGGTGTGCTCATGGCGACCTCGGAAAGTTTGAGAGGGCAGCACAATGAGCTCCTGAGGGAGATAGGGGAGCTTGTCAGGTCCCTTAACGCCGGGGCGCTCAGGACCGGGGCCGAAAAGGCCGAGGCGGCGCTTTCGCGCATCTCGGGAAAGCTCTCGGTGCATGCCGATGCCGAGGTGTCTTCGCTCAGGGCGGCCCTTTCCGGTAGGTCGGGCGCTTCGCACAGGGCCGATGCATGCAGGTTCATCGGCGATATGGAGCGGATGCTCGCTTCGTTCACGGCCTTCAGGCTCAAGTGGAGCGACCCCGGTTCGATACGGACCGACCCCGCGGGGTTCATGCAGGAGACCAGGAGCCTTTTCTACGTCATTACGAAGACGATAGAGCGGGAGGACAGCGGGCTCTTCAGCCTGCTTGACAGCAGCAGGCCCGCGGCGTGAAAATAGGATGAACGGGGGTCCGGCCCCCGAAAACGGAGAAAGCCAGGGAGGGCGCCATGCTGGTACTGACAAGGAAGTCGGGCGAGGGTATAAGGATCGGCGACGACATAAGGCTCGTAGTCGTCGAGGTCAGGGAAAACCATGTGAAGCTGGGCATAGAGGCCCCGCATAGTTGCCCGGTGCACCGGGAGGAGATCTATCTGAGGATACAGGAAGAGAACATGAAGGCCGCCGGGCTTCCGAGCGAGGTGGCTGAAAACCTGAAAGGACTCGGGAAAAAATGAACACTGCCACGTTGAACGCCCCTTCGCCAGCCGTAAGCTTCCCGACCACCCGCTTCGGCGAGATATCGGTCCCGGAGAACAAGGTCATAAGGTTCGTCCAGGGGATGCCCGGTTTCGAGCGGCTGAGGAAATTCATAATCATAGACCACGACGAGCAGGGCACCTTCAGGTGGATGCAGTCTGCCGAGGACCCGGGTGTCGCCTTCCTCCTGACGGACCCGAACGCCTTCAAGCCCGACTATTCGGTCCCGCTCAAGAAATCCGAGATGGAGAAGCTGGGTGCCGAAAGCGCCGGGACCCTTGTAACGCTCGTGATGGTCTGCGTGGCCCGCGATGCAAGGGAGCTGAGCCTGAACCTCAAGGGCCCTGTCGTCTTCAACGCCGAGAACATGAAAGCCGTCCAGTGCGTCATTGACAGGGACGATTACCCCTCCAATTTTCTCATAAAGGTCTGAGCGTCTGCGCGGCCTCCGCTCCCGAGGCCCTCGCCTTAAAAGAAATTGCCGGGGAGGAAATCTTTTCCCTGTTTGCCCAAGGCTTGTCAGATAATTGACTTATCTGGTGCCGTCCGTGCGTCAATCCTTTCATTTATAATCCCGCCCTCATCCTAACCATTTGATTTTATTCAATTTTTTCCGTCAATCCCTTCGTTCTTGAAGGTGGCACGTATATTGCAAAGTGCATATTGCGGAATATCCAACCCGCACCTTAAAACCTTAAGGAGTGCTATTAAATGGACTTGAACGGCAGGACCATACTCATCACCGGCGGCACGGGTTCCTTCGGGAAAAAGCTCACCAGGAAGATACTTTCGAGGTACAGGCCCAAGAGGCTCGTAATACTCAGCAGGGACGAGCTCAAGCAGTCTGAGATGATGCAGGCGTTCAACGACCCCTCTTTGAGGTTCTTCATAGGCGACGTAAGGGACAAGGACAGGCTGTACAGGGCCTTCGAGGGCGTCGACTACGTCGTACACGCGGCGGCCATGAAGCAGGTCCCGGCAGCGGAGTACAACCCGTTCGAGGCGATAAAGACCAACGTCCTCGGCGCGCAGAACGTCATTGACGTCTGCGTGGACCTCGGCGTCAAAAAAGTGGTCGCCCTCTCTACCGACAAGGCGGCAAACCCTATAAACCTCTACGGCGCCACCAAGCTCTGCTCTGACAAGCTCTTCATAGCCGGCAATTCCTATGCCGGGTCCAAGCCGACGAGGTTTTCGGCAGTACGCTACGGGAACGTCGTCGGGAGCCGCGGAAGCGTAATCCCGCTCTTCCTGAAGCTCAGGAACAAGGGCGTGCTGCCCGTCACCGACACGAGGATGACGAGGTTCTGGATAACCCTCGACGAAGGCGCGGAGTTCGTGCTCGCCTCGCTTGAGCGTATGAAGGGCGGGGAGATATTCGTCCCGAAGATTCCGAGCGCCGCCATAACCGAGGTCGCGAAGGCGGTGGCCCCGGACTGCTCCATAAACGTAGTGGGCATACGCCCCGGCGAGAAGCTCCACGAAACGCTCATATCCGAGGACGACGGCAGGCTCACGCTCGAATACGACGACTACTATGTCATACAGCCCCAGTTCAAGTGGTGGGGGGAGGAGAGGAAGAACGGCGGAAGGCCGGTGGACGAGGGCTTCGTATACTCGAGCGACAGGAACGGCCGGGTGCTGAACGTCCTCGAAATAAGGCAGATCATACAGGAGTTCTCGAATGGCGAAGACGGCCATCTGCTACGGGCGGCAAACAATTGACCTCTCGGACATAGACGCGGTCGCGAGGTCCCTCGAGGGCATGCTAACCCAGGGGCCGCTCGTCGAGTCCTTCGAAGCGGGGATCGCCGGGTACACGGGGGCGAAATACGCGGTCGTATGCTCGAACGGGACCGCCGCGCTCCATCTCGCGATGAAGGCCGCCGGAGTGGGCGAGGGGGACAGGGCCGTAACGTCGCCGATTACGTTCCTCGCCTCCGCGAACGCGGCCCTTTACGCGGGCGCGAGGCCGGACTTCGCCGACATAGAGGCGGACGGCATGAACATAGACCCGGAAAGCGTCGCTGAGAAGGCCGCGAAAGACAGGTCTATAAAGGCGGTCGTACCGGTCCATTTCGCTGGGATCCCCTGCCGCATGGAGGAGATAAGGGAGGCCGCCCTCAGGCACGGCCTTACGGTAATCGAGGACGCCTGCCACGCGCTCGGCGCCGAATGGACCGATTCGGGCGGGAAGGTCAGGAAGGTCGGCTCGTGCAGCCATTCGGATATGACCGTGTTCAGCTTCCACCCCGTGAAGTCCATAACTACTGGCGAGGGCGGGGCGATAACGACCAACGACCCTGCGCTCCATGAAAGGCTCAGGGCGCTCCGGAGCCACGGGGTTGTGAAAGACCCCTCACGGCTTTCGAAGTCCGAGGGCCCCTGGTACTACGAGATGAAGGAGCTCGGTTTCAACTACAGGCTCCCGGACATGAACTGCGCACTCGGCATAAGCCAGCTTGAAAAGCTCGACCGCTTCGTCGAAAGGAGGGCCGGGATAGCCGCCCTTTACGACAGGCTCCTTTCCAAGTACCAGTTCGTAAAGGCGCCTTCCGTGCCGGACGGCACGAGGAGCGCGTGGCACCTCTACCCGGCGAGGATACCCTTTTCGGAGCTTGGGGTGGAGAGAAAAGACCTCTTCAGGCTCATGTCCGAGATAGGCATAGGCCTCCAGGTACATTACATACCCGTGCACACTCAACCCTATTACAGGGCGATGGGCTTCAGCCCCGGTGACTTCCCCAGGGCGCTCAGGTTCTACGCAGAGGAGGTAAGCCTCCCCTTATATCCGCTCCTTTCGGACGAGGAGGCCGGGGCCGTTGCCGAGGGGCTCCTTTCGTCCCTGGCCTGCCTTTCGGCCCAGCCCAGGAGGCCGGTTGCCGTTTGAACGAAAAAGGGGGTGCGGCTGATGATGCCGACTTACGTGTGCAGCAAATGCAGGAAAGAGTACTGCGGGTGGGGCGCCGAGTACATGATGCGCAGAGGAAGGGGCTCGTGCCCTGAATGCGAAGGGGAGCTTGCCGAGAAAAAGGAGCCCGGGAGTGCCGGCGCGCGTAAGCCTGGCGGAAGGCCGGGAAAAGCCGCCTGAGAGGGCGCTAAGACGGATTGAAAGGCGGAGACGATGAGGAGCGTTATAAATATCGGGGACAGGGCTGTCGGCACGGGCTACCCGGCCTATGTGATAGCCGAAATAGGCTCGAACCACGATTCCGACCTCGGAAGGGCGAAAGAGCTCATAGGCGCGGCGAAATACGCCGGAGCCGACGCGGTCAAGTTCCAGTCCTTCACGGCCGAGGGGCTTCTGAACCCGTTGAGGCCCGACGACCACGGAAACTGGGTGCCGCACCCGGCTTACCCGGTTTTGGAGAGACTTACGCTCCCGGAGGACTGGCACAGGACACTCATGGCGCACTGCGCATCAACGGGAATAACCTTCCTTTCCGCGCCGTTCGAGAGCAAAAGGGCCGAGCTATTGAACGAGATTGGCGTCGAGGCGTTCAAGCTCGCATCAGGCGAGCTTACGAACGAGCCGTTCATCGAAGAGGTCGCGACTTTCGGGAAGCCCGTCATTTTATCGACCGGCGCGGCCTACATGGAAGAGGTCCGGAGGGCCGTCGAGCTGGTGACCGGAAAAAAGAACCACCAGATCGCGCTCCTCCACTGCGCGTCCCTTTACCCGCCCTCGTACGAGGACGTGAACATCAGGGCAATGGCCGCGCTCGCGAGGGAATTCGCATGCCCGGTCGGTATCTCGGACCACACGCCAGGGAGCACCGTGGCGCTCGGCGCAATCGCGCTCGGGGCCTCGATAATAGAAAAGCATATCACCATCGACAGGGGCCTCAACGGGCCCGACCACCCGTATGCAATGGAGGTCGAGGAGTTCAGGCGCATGGTGTCCGAGGTAAGGAACCTTGAAAAGGCGCTCGGGGACGGCATAAAAAGGCCCTCGCCGAACGAGACGGCTGAGAGGACCGGCGCAAGGAGGTCCATATACGCGAAGGTCGACATGGCGAAAGGCGAGGTAGTCACCTCGGACAAATTGAAGCTCGTACGCCACGTCTGCGGACTCGAGCCCAAGGAGCTCGGGCGCGTAATAGGGAAAACCGCGGCAAGGGACCTCCGTAAGGACATGCCCGTAAGGAGCGAGGACTTATGCAGATGACGGATAACACGGCGATAGGCCCGGTAGTTGGCATAGTGCAGGCCCGCATGGGCTCGACCCGGCTCCCTGGCAAAGTCATGAGGGAGATAGGCGGCAGGCCCATGCTGTGGCACGTGGTTACGAGGCTCGCCGCCGCAAGCCTCGTCGAGAAGGTCGTGGTAGCGACGACGGAGGACGAGTCTGACGACAGGATCGCCGGTTGGTGCGGAGAAAACGGCATATGCTGCCACCGCGGGAGCGTAAACGACGTGCTCGACAGGTACTTCTACGCCGCGCTGGCCGCCAGGGCCAGGACGATCGTGAGGATAACCTCTGACTGCCCCTTCCTTGACCCTGAGCTCGTCGACAGGGCCGTAAGGAGGTTCGGCGAAGGGGGGCTCGACTACGTGAGCATAGACCCGAGCTTCCCGGACGGGCTCGATGCCGAGGTCTTCTCCTTCGCGGCGCTCGAAAAGGCATACATGCAGGCGGCGCTTTCCTCGGAGCGCGAGCATGTGACCCCGTACATATGGAAGAACCCCGCCGCCTTCAGGATATGCAAGATCCATTGCGAGAACGACCTCTCCAAGATGCGCTGGACAGTGGACGACGAAAGGGACCTGACGCTCGTAAGCGCCATATACGACGGCATCGGAGGCGAGGGCAGGATATTCCACATGGACGAGATACTGAGGTTTCTGGAGACCAACCCCTCCCTGCTTCGAATAAACGCCGATATCGGGCGGAACGAAGGGTATGCAAGGTCGTTGAAGGAGGACAAGGCCGTATAGAGAGGCTTGGAGTCGAGGGCTGCTTGAATAATTCATCGAAGGGGTGGAAAGTATATGGAGCCGGCGCTTAAAAGGACGGAAAAAGGTGGTCTCTACCCGGCCTCGGACGCCATGTGGGAGCGGGCAATCGAAGTCATACCGGCAGGGACCCAGACGCTAAGCAAGGGGCCCGACCAGTTCGTAAGGGGCGTTACGCCCAAGTACCTCTCAAGGGGCAGGGGCGCCCATGTATGGGACCTGGACGATAACGAGTACATAGACTACCCTCTTGCGCTCGGGCCGATACTGCTCGGCTACGACTACGCGCCGGTGAGCGAGGCGGTGATAAGGCAGGTAAGGGAGGGCACGACCTTCACGCTCATGCACCCGCTTGAGGTCGAGGTTGCCGAGCTCATGCGCTCTCTCATCCCGTGCGCCGAGATGACAAGGTTCGGCAAGAACGGCGCAGACGCCACGAGCGCCGCCGTGAAGGTGGCAAGGGCCTACACCGGGCGGGACCATATCGCATACTGCGGATACCACGGCTGCCAGGACTGGTATGCGGTCGTTACGCCGAGGAATAAAGGGATCCCTCGCGCTCTCGCCGATTACATGCACAATTTCGAATACAACCGAATAGAGTCCCTTGAGAGGGTGTTCGCCGAGAACCCGGGGAAGGTCGGCTGCGTGATAATGGAGGTGCCGGGGACAGACCCGCTTGTTTGCCCGGAGACAGGGAAGAACTTCCTCCAGCTCGCAAAAGAGATTGCCAATAAAAACGGCGCGCTCTTCGTGCTCGACGAGATAGTGACGGGGTTCAGGTACTCGCTCGGGGGCGCGGGCAAATACTACGGCGTCGTCCCGGACCTCGCCTGCTTCGGCAAGGGCATGGCAAACGGGTTCCCAATTTCCGCCATCGCAGGGAAGCGCGAGTTCATGAAGGAGCTTGAGGAGGTCTTTTTTTCCATGACCTACTCGGGAGACGCGATAGGGCTTGCCGCTGCCAGGGCCACCATGAACGAACTGATGACCAGGCCCGTAATCGACCGCATCTGGGAGGCCGGCAAAAGGCTCCATGACGGCATAAACGGTTTCGCAAGGGAGATTGGGCTCGATTTCAGCATAACCGGGAAGCCGCCGAGGGGCGGCATATCCGCCAGGAACTCGGAAGGAGAGGAGGACCTGCTCCTTAAGAGCATATTCCTCCAGGAGACCGTGAAAAGGGGAGTGCTCTACGGGGGCCCGGTCTTCATATGCTACTCGCACACCGACGAGGACATTGCGAAGACCATAGATGCTTCCCGGGAGGCGCTCTCGGTTTTGAAGAAAGCGGTAGAGAGCGGAAACCCGGCGGGCTTCCTGGAAGGCGAGCCGGTCGGAGTCGTCTTCAGGCAGAGGAACTGATTATCTACAGTATTTCATCGACACGACTCGAATAGGAGAATTTGACGGATGGGAAAAGGCCTCAAAACGCTCGTAGTCGGCTGCGGCTCCATAGGGAAGCGGCACATAAGGAACCTCGCGGCGCTCGGCGTAAGGGATTTCATACTGTGCGACACGGATACGGGCGCGCTCGACAAGGCCGCAAGGGGCATTGAGAGGCCGGTCTTTGCCACCGGTTTCACCGAGGCGCTTGCGAAGCACCCCGATGCGGCGGTCATTTGCACGCCGTCTTCGCTGCACCTCGATATGGCGGCCCAGCTCGCAAGGCGCGGGGTCCACATGCTGATCGAAAAACCCCTTTCACATACGGCGGACGGCGTTCTGGAGCTCGCCCGGCTTGTGGAGGAAAAGGGGATAACCGCCATGATGGCCATGTGCTACAGGTTCCATCCGGTCTTCCTCCATATTGAAAGCCTCCTTGCGTCCGAGGTCGTCGGCAGGGTGCATCACGTCGCTTACTACGGCGGGCACTACCTTCCGGACTGGCACCCCCAGGCCGATTACAGGACCGAGTACGCCGCGAGGAAGGAGCTCGGAGGCGGGGTGGTCCTTACGAGCATACACGGGCTCGACAACATCAGGTGGCTCTTCGGCGAGGTGGACGAGGTCTACGCTTTCGTGGACAAGGTGAGCACGCTCGATATGGACGTCGAGGACATCGCAACCGGCGTCATGAGGCTTGAAAGCGGCGCCTACGTGAACTGGCAGACGGATTTCATCCAGAGGGCGAACCAGCACAGGATTGTCATAGCCGGGTCGAGGGGGACCATAAGGGCGGACCTGCTCGACGGGGTCGTGGAGACCTATTCGGCGGAGCTGGGGAAGTGGTACTCCGGGAGGATCGGATTCGAGGTGAACGACATGTACCTCGCCGAATCGAGGCACTTCCTCGAATGCATCGAAAAGGGGCTTCCGCCGCGCGCCGGGGTGCGCGACGGGATAGCCACCCTCGAGCTCGCGCTCCGGGTGAAGGGTTCCAGGAACCTCGTCGAGGGGAGGGGGTCCAGGTGCAAAACGGCGTGACCTTCTGGACCGAGGGCGGCCCGTCCGTCGGGATGGGCCACGTCATGCGCTGCATCAACATAGCCCACGCGCTCGAGTCCGAAGAGCTGCCGCTCCATTTCCTGGTGAACAACGAGCGGCCGGTGCTTGACCGGCTCAACTCCGAGGCGCTCTTCCACATCACGTATCCCATTACAGGCAGGCACGCGGGCCGCCTGACCGGCGGCGTCGTCGTGATAGACACCAGGAGGGACGTGTGCGAGCAGGTCCACGCCCTAAAGGACGAGGGCAAGAAGGTCGTCCTCATCGACAACGTCTCTTCAGGCGAGGCAGACGCGGTCGTCATGCCGACCCCCATTTACAGGGGCGATGACGCACGGAACCTCCTCTCCGGGAACGAGTACATTATAATCGGCGAAAACTTCAGGAGGGCAAGGGACGGGAAGCGGCCCGGCCATTCCCAGCCGCTCAGGGTCCTCGTCACCATGGGCGGCTCGGACCCGTTTAACCTCACTGAGCTTGCGCTAAAGGGCCTGTACGGGGTCGAGGGAATAGAGGTCACCGTCGTAATAGGGCCGGCCTTCAGGACCGGCGGCACCCTCGATGAATTCATGGCCGGGTGCGGCGGCAGGTTCAGGTTCGTGCACAACGTCAATGACCTCGCCCCGCTAATGAAGGAGTCCCACCTGGCGTTCACGGCAATGGGCACGACGGTTTTCGAGCTCGCGTACATGGGCGTGCCGTCGGTCCTTATAGGCAACTACGAGAGCGACATGGAGGACCTGGCCTCTGTCGAAAGGCTCGGGATATCCAGGAGCCTCGGGTACCAGACGGAAGTTGACGCGGCCCGCATAGCGGCAGCCGTCGTTTTTTTCAAAAAGAACAGGCGGGAGTGGGAGGAGATGTCAAAGAGGGCCATGAGCCTGACCGACGGCAAGGGCGCATCCAGGGTCGCGGGGCTTATAAGGTCGCTCCTCGACGGCACCCGGGAAGCGGGGGAGGGATAGATGGGCGGGAAGGACCATGCAGGGAGCGCAGTGGGGAACGCGAACGGCTACGCGATAATCGACTGTTCCGAGTGCGGCTTCATACACACGGACCCAGTGCCCGAGCCCTCGGCGCTCGAGAAGGTATACGAAGAGGAATATTAC
>DIDN01000080.1 GCA_002418185.1 Deltaproteobacteria bacterium UBA5799 | reverse complement strand
CTTGAACCTGCCGCTCTTGACGACGTATCCCTTGAGCCCGAGCTTCCCGAGTAGTTCCTGCACGTTGAAAAGCTCTATTATGACGCCGATCGAGCCGGTTATGGTGCCCGGGTTTGCCACTATCTTCTCGGCTGCGACAGCGGCATAATAACCGCCCGAGGCGGCGACTGTGCCCATCGAGGCCACTACCTTCTTCTTTTCCCTGAGCCTCTGTATCTCCCTGTATATCTCCTGAGACGGCCCTACCGCGCCGCCCGGGGAATCTATCCTGAGGACTACGGCCTTTATGTCGCGCCTTTCGGCGAGCTGACGGAGGTCCCTCGTGAACTCTGTCGACTCGGTTATTATGCCGTCGAGTTCGACGACGGCGACCTTATCCGCCCCGGCGCCCCGCCCGGAAACGACGCCTATCACTATGGAGATGAGTATGATGGCCGCGAAAACGGCCCCGAAGGCCGCAAGGAGGTTCCTCAGGAACTCCCCTCTTCTCGCGCGCATCAGGGGTTACCTTCACCCGCAGGCTCGGCCTGGCCCTTTACCTCCCTTATCGAGAGGCCTATCTTGTTGTCCTCGGGGTCCACGTTCAGCACCTCGACCTCGACGGTGTCGCCTTCCTTGATGTCGCCACCGCGCTTTTTCCCGCGGCTCAGCTCCGATACGTGCACCAGGCCTTCGAGCCCCGCTTCAAGCTCGACGAAGGCGCCGAAGTCCGCAACGCTCGTCACCCTGCCGTCGACGATCATGCCGGGCTTGTAGCGCTCCTCGACCCCCTGCCAGGGGTTCTTCTCAAGGAGCTTGGTCGAGAGGGAGAACCTCCTGTTGCCGGCGTCTATGTTGAGGACCACTGCCTCTACCTCCTGCCCCTTCTTGTAGAGCTCCGAGGGGTGCTTCACCTTTTTCCACGAGAGGTCCGAGATGTGGACGAGCCCGTCGATGCCCTCCTCCACGCCGACAAAGACGCCGAAGTCGGTGATGTTCTTGACGACCCCTGAAACCCTGGAGCCCTTGGGATAACGGGCCTCGGCCTCTATCCACGGGTTGGACTCGGTCTGTTTCATGCCCAGGGATATCCTCTTGCCGGCGGGGTCCAGGTCGAGCACCTCCACTTCTATGCTCTCGCCCACCTTGACCTTCTGGGAGGGGTGCTTGAGCTTGGTCCAGGACATCTCCGAGATGTGGACAAGGCCTTCGAGACCGGGCTCGAGCTCGACGAACGCTCCGTAGTCCGTGATATTGACGACGGTCCCGGAAGTACGCGTGCCGGGCGGGAACTTCTCGCCCGCTCTTATCCAGGGGTCCTCGACCGTCTGCTTTATGCCGAGGGATATCTTGTTATCCTCCCTGTTGAACTTCAGGACCATCACCTTGACGGTGTCGCCTATCTTCAGCAGCTGCGAGGGGTGGGTGACCTTGCCCCAGGAAAGGTCAGTGAGGTGCACGAGCCCGTCGATGCCGCCGAGGTCGATAAACGCACCGTAGTCTGTTATGTTCTTTACGGTCCCATCGACAACAGCCCCCTCGGTCAGGGTCTCGAGGGTGGTCTTTCTGAGGGACTCCCTCTCCTCTTCGAGGAGGACCCTCCTTGATACGATTACGTTGTTTTTGCGCCTGTTGTACTTGAGTATCCTGAAAAGGAACTTCTGGCCTATGAGCTTGTCGGGGTTCCTTACGGGCTTAAGGTCGACCTGGGAACCCGGCAAAAACGCCGTAACCCCGTCTATTTCCGCGTAAAAACCGCCTTTTATCCTCTGGGATATGGTGGCCTCCACAGGCTCGCTCTTTTCACAGGCCTCGACTATCCTGTCCCAGACCTTGAAATGGTCGGCCTTTGCCTTGGAGAGGCGGACGATCCCGTTCTCGTCCTCGCGCCTTTCAATGAGCACGGCGATCTCGTCCCCGACTTTTATGGTGGGCTGTCCCTCCTTGTCCAGGAACTCGCGCAAAGGCACCTGCCCCTCGGACTTGTAGCCGATGTCTATCATGACCGAGTCCTGGGTTATCTGGACGACCCTGCCCTTGGTGATGTCCCCTTCCTGCAGTTCCTTTATCCGGCTTTCGAAAAGCTCCTCGAAATCCGACTTGGAAGTGTCACCCGCGCGGGACTTTTCCTCTCTCCCTATCATTTAGATGCCGATCCTCCGTTCATATTCTTTGAATAAAAACCATATCATAGAGCGTTTCAAAGTGCAAATCATTTCGGCGAAATCTCTCTCAAGCGCTGAACCACCGCCCCTATCAGCCACTCCGGCGTGGAGGCCCCGGACGTTACCCCGGCTCGCCCCTTCCCTTCAAACCATTCGGGGCGCAATTCGGACGCTATCTCGATATGATAGGTCTCGGGCTGAACGGCCCGGCAGACCTCCGCGAGCCTCCTGGTGTTGGCGCTGTTCTTCCCGCCGACGACCACCATCACGTCGACCTCTTTGGCGAGCGCGGCGCTCTCGGTCTGCCTGGTGGACGTTGCGTTACATATGGTGTTGAATACTTTTAACTCTGAAGCCTTATGTAAACAAAAACTGACAATATCCTCGAACTTCTCCATGCGGAGCGTGGTCTGCGCCACTATGCCGAGCTTTGCGACCCTCGGCATATCAAGCAGCTCTGCTATCCCGCTTACGACCCTCACCCGGCTGCCGCCGTAGCTCATGAGCCCCTTGACCTCGGGGTGGTCCTTTTCCCCGGCCACGATGACCTGGTAGCCCTCCTCGGCAAGCCGCGAGACGAGGTCCTGCGCGGTTTTGACGAACGGGCAGGTGGCGTCAACGATGCTCAGGCCCTTATCCCTTGCCTCCTTGTATTCCTCGAAGGTAACACCGTGAGACCTTATGATAACGGTCCCGGAGTCTATCTCCGAAAGGTCTTTCCTGGCATAGACATTGGACTCCTCGAGCATCTTTACGACCTGGGGGTTGTGGATTATCGGGCCGAGCGTGTGAATGGCGCCGCCCTCCTTGTCCTCACCGGAGGCGCATTTGCCGGCCATGTTTATGGCCCTTTTTACGCCGAAGCAGAAGCCAGACGATTTAGCTACGAGTATCTCCAACCCTTAACCTTTCATTTACCGTGTCCAGGACCTGCTTCACCACCTCTTCAATGCCCATGGAGCCGGTATCCACAATAACCGCGTCATCCGCCGCCTTGAGCGGAGATACGGCCCGGCCGGCATCGCGCCTGTCGCGCTCCTCCAGTTCCCTTCCGACTTCAGCCGTCCCCTCCGCGCCCTTCTCGACGAGCTCGAGCCGGCGCCTCTCTGCCCGTATCTCGGGCGAGGCGTCGAGGAATATCTTTACGTCCGCGTCCGGGAATACGGCGGTGCCGATGTCCCGCCCTTCCATGACGATGCGTCCGGCCTCGCCAATGCTTCTCTGGTAGGCCGCGAGGAACTCCCGGACCGACTTCCTTGCAGAGGCCCAGGATGCCAGTTCACCGGCCTCCTGGGTCCAGAGCCTCTCCGTATAATCGACTCCGTCGACCACTACCCTCCCGCTCCCGACCTCGTACCTGAAGTCGATGCCCGTGCAGAACTCCTTCAGGAAGTCGTCGCTGGAGAGGTCGACCCACGACTCCCTGGCCGCAAGCGCGAGGGCCCTGTACATGGCGCCGGTGTTAACGTAAGTAAAGCCGAGCTTTTCGGCGACCTTTTTCGAGACCGTGGTCTTCCCGACCCCGCTCGGGCCGTCTATCGCGATGACCGGCCCCCTTTTCATTCCACCCTCGTCCTTTCGAGCAGCTCGAAAAAGCCTGGGAATGATACGTCAACGCACCCGGCGCCTTCCATGCTCACGCCCCCCTCTGTCATGAGGGCCGCTATCGCCATTGCCATCGCTATCCTGTGGTCTCCCCTGCTTTTTACCGAGCCTCCCGCGGCCCTTTTGCCGCCGGTGCCCTCGATGACCATGCCGTCTTCGGTCTCGGTGTTCCGGACACCTATGGCCGAGAGGCACTCGGACATGGCGGCTATCCTGTCGCTCTCCTTGACCCTGAGCTCTGCCGCTCCGCTTATCGTTGTGGTGCCCTCGGCGAATGCCGCGGCAACGCACAGTATGGGGAACTCGTCGATTGCCGGGAGGAGCTCTGTGCCCGCGATGTCGGCTCCGCGGAGTCGCGTGCCCCTGACGAGGATGTCCCCTACCGGCTCGCCGGAGGCCTCGCTCCCGCCGTGGACTTCTATCGAGCCGCCCATCTTCCGGAGTATGTCTATTATTCCGACCCTGGTGGGGTTTATGCCTACCTGACGGATAAGGAGTTCCGACTCGGGCGCGAGAGCTGCTCCTGCAAGGAAGAAAGCGGCTGACGAGATGTCCCCGGGTACAATTATTTTACACCCCCTCAAGCGGTTTGTCGACTTGATGGAGACCGAATTCCCCGATGCCCTTATAGCCGCGCCGAAGAGCCCGAGCATCCTCTCGGTATGGTCGCGGCTCTTTTCCGGCTCCTCGATAACGGTCTCGCCTCCGGCTGAAAGTCCCGCAAGGAGGAGCGCGGACTTGAGCTGCGCGCTCGCAACCGGCGTCCTGTATTCTATCCCGTTCAGCCTGCCGCCCGAGACGGCCAGCGGGAGAAGGCTCCCGTCCTTCCTGCCTGAAATCGACGCGCCCATCTTCCTGAGCGGGTCGACTACCCTTTTCATGGGGCGCTTGCGTAACGATGCGTCCCCGGTAATGGCCGAGAAGAAAGGCCTTCCGGCAAGGAGGCCCAGCAGAAGCCTCGTGGTCGTGCCGGAGTTCCCTGCGTTAATGACGTCCTCCGGCTCCGAGAGTCCCTCAAGCCCCCTGCCTTCGACGCTCACCCTTCCGCCGTCCCGCTCTATCCGGACGCCCATGAGCCTGAACGCCTCGATGGTCGAGAGGTTGTCCTCGCCTTCGAGGAAGCCGTATATTTCGGTCGGGCCCTCGGCTATTGACCCGAGTATGACCGCCCGGTGGGATATTGACTTGTCGCCCGGCACGGTTATCTCGCCCCTCAAGCCCTTCCCGGGGAGCGCGCGTTCGGTCCCGGTGAATATGTCCTTCGCCTTCATCGGCCCTCTTCTCCTGCACCGGGGACTTTTACAAGGGAGTCCCTTATGCCCTTGGCGCGCTCGAACTCGGCCCGGAGCCCCCGCTGGTCGCCTTTCTCGATGAGGGTCCTGAGCCTGGAGAGCCTGCCGGCAAAGCCGTCAATGGCCTTGAGTATCTCCTCCCGGTTCATGGCGCAGATGTCGCTCCACATCTCCGGTGAACTCGAAGCTATCCTCGTAAAGTCCTTGAAGCCGCCCGCCGAGTAGCGTATGACGTCTGCGCCTGTGCCGTCCATGTCCGCGACCGCGTTCACGAGCGTGTAGGCTATCATGTGCGGCAGGTGGCTCACCGCGGCGAATATCATGTCATGCACCGTTGCGTCCATGACGACGACCGTGGAGCCTGCCTCCTCCCACATGCCCCTTACCTTTTCGAGTGCGGCCATGTCGGTCCGGGGCGTCGGGGTGAGTATGCACTTCCGGTCGAGGAAGAGCCCGGGGAAGGCGGCCTCGACCCCGGAGTGCTCGGTCCCGGCTATGGGATGGCCCGGCACGAAATGCACGCCTTCGGGTACAAGGGGCGCGACCCCCTCGATAACGGCCCCCTTTACGCTCCCGGCGTCAGTCACTATGCACCCGGGCTCAAGCCCCTTCGCGGCGTTCCCGATGGCCTCGGCGATCTTTAGGACCGGGACCGCCGCGACGACGAGGTCCGCCCCCTTCACGCCCTCTGCCGGATCGGTGGTGAACGAGTCGATGACCCCGAGCCTCTTGGCCGTTTCGAGGTTCTTAAGGCCCCTGCCTATGCCGACTATCTCGGAAGCCATGCCCTTTTGCCGCAGGACCAGGGCAAGAGAGCCTCCTATCAGCCCTACTCCGATGATAGCCGCCCTTTTGAAATGCAAACCCATAAAACCATACCTGTTCTTGAGTCCAAAGAGCGCCGGGCAGAAACAGGCTTCAGGCCCCCTGGGGCGCTCTTTGTCTTTAAATAGGTTTTCGATAAGGAAGGAGCAGGGGCCGCCAGGCCCCCGGCCGCTTGTCTTAGAGAGTCCTTCCCACGGCGACCGCTACTTTCCTCAGGTCGTCCATGAGCATGGCGAACTTGTTGGGCTTAAGCGACTGGGCGCCGTCACAGAGCGCGTTCTCGGGGTCGGTGTGCACCTCTATCATGAGCCCGTCCGCGCCGACCGCAACGGCCGCCTTTGCGAGCGGGGCCACCAGGCCCCACCTGCCCGCGCCGTGGCTCGGGTCGATGAAGACCGGGAGGTGGGTCTCCTCCTTGAGTACCGGCACGGCGCTCAGGTCGAGGGTGTTCCTGGTCGATGTCTCGAATGTCCTTATGCCGCGCTCGCAGAGTATTATCTGGGAGTTGCCCTGCGAGGCGATGTACTCGGCTGACATGAGGAACTCCTTGATGGTCGCGGAAAGGCCCCTTTTAAGGAGCACGGGTTTCCTCGCCCTTCCCGCCTCGGTAAGGAGGCGGAAGTTCTGCATGTTCCTGGCGCCTATCTGCACTATGTCCACGTATTCGCAGATGAGCTCGGTGTCCCTCGGGTCCATGAGCTCGCTTATTATGGGGAGTCCCGTCTTTTTCTTGGCCTCGGCCAGGAGCTTCAACCCGTCCGCGCCGAGGCCCTGGAAATCGTAAGGAGAGGTCCTGGGCTTGAAAGCGCCGCCCCGGAGTATCCTTGCGCCCGCGGCCTTGACGGCTGTCGCGCAGTTCACTATGGAATCGATGCTCTCGACGCTGCACGGACCGGCTATGACCTGGAGCTCGGTATCTCCTATCCTTACGCCGCCTACGTCTATGACGGTCCCTTCCTTGCTGAACTCGCGGCTTACGAGCTTGTAGGGCTTAAGTATGGGCATCACGCTCTCGACCCCCGGCAGGGCCTCGAGGGAGATGCCGGAAAGGAGCGTCTCGTCGCCTATGGCGCCGATTATGGTCCTCTCCTTGCCCTTTGATATGTGCACCGAGAGGCCGGCGCCCTTTATCTTCTCGACCACGTGCTCGACAATGTCTTCCGTTGCGTCCTTTTTAAGAACAATTATCATAGAGAACTCCCCCATGCATTTATGCGCCTAACGGCGGACCGTTTCCCTGAAGGCGTTCATTAATCTCCTGTTCTCCTCGGGAAGGCCCACGGTTATTCGGATGTATTCAGGCATGCCGTAGCTTGCCATGGGACGCACGATTACGCCTCTTTTGAGGAGCGACTCGTAGACGCCCTTCCCGTCGCCGACCCTTACGAGGAAGAAGTTGGCCTCGGTGTCCACGCACTCGCAGCCCATGCCGCGGAGCTCGCCCATGAGGTACTGGAGCCCCCGGGCGTTGTTCTCCCGCGTCCTCTCGACATGCTCCCGGTCGTCGAGCGCGGCCATCGCCGCGGCCTGGGCCGGCGTGTTCACGTTGAACGGCTGGCGCACCCTGTCCATGAAACCGACGATATCAGG
>DIDN01000053.1 GCA_002418185.1 Deltaproteobacteria bacterium UBA5799 | reverse complement strand
ACCAGGACGTCGTCAGGGAGACGATTAAGGACATCGGCTACACGGACGCGTCCATGGGTTTCGACTACAAGACGTGCGCCGTGATGGTCACGCTCGACAGGCAGTCCCCCGACATAGCGATGGGCGTCGACAGCGGGGCGGAAAAGGAGCAGGGCGCCGGCGACCAGGGCCTCATGTTCGGGTACGCCTGCGACCATACGTCCGAGTTCATGCCCATGCCCATAGCCCTCGCGCACGGGATAACCAACAGGCTCGCCGAGGTCAGGAAGAAGGGTATACTGGATTTCATAAGGCCGGACGGCAAGAGCCAGGTCACCATTAACTATGTGAACGGCAGGCCCACTACCGTTGACGCGGTGGTGGTCTCGAGCCAGCACGCTCCGGAGGTCAGCCAGTCCAGGCTCAAGGAAGCGATAATCGAAGAGGTCGTAAAGAAGGTCGTTCCGGCAGAGCTCCTCACCTCCTCAACGAAATATTTCATAAACCCCACGGGCAAATTCGTAGTGGGCGGCCCCCACGGCGACTGCGGCCTCACAGGCAGGAAGATAATAGTAGACACCTACGGCGGGCACGGCAGCCACGGTGGCGGGGCGTTCTCCGGGAAGGACCCCTCCAAGGTCGACAGGAGCGCGTCCTATTTCGCCAGGTACATCGCGAAGAACGTGGTCGCGGCAGGGCTTGCTTCCGAGTGCGAGGTGCAGCTTGCGTACGCGATAGGCGTCGCCGAGCCGGTCTCTGTCATGGTCGACACCTTCGACACCGAGAAGATACCCGTCGAGAAGATCGAGGAGATAGTGAAGGCCAATTTCCGGATGAAGCCCGCGGACATCATAAAGGACCTCGACCTTCTGAAGCCCATATACAGGAATACGGCGGCATACGGGCACTTCGGCAGGAGCGGGTCCGGCTTCAGCTGGGAGCTCACGGACAAGGCAGAGGCCCTCAGAAAGGCAGCCGGCGTAGTGGCCTGAGGCGTTTTGCTCGTTTTCATGACTTTGGCGGCCCGTCCGCCAAAGTCATTCTTTTGTCTGCAGAAAAAAACAATTTGTGGAGGGAAGATGGATTTTCATGTGAAGAACATCAAGCTCAGCCAGGCTGGCAGGAAGAGGATCGAATGGGCTGAGACGGACATGCCGGTCCTGAGGAAGGTAAAGGACAGCTTTTCAAAGAAAAAACCCCTCAAGGGCACCAGGCTGGCGGCCTGCCTCCATGTGACCACCGAGACCGCGAACCTCATGATAACGCTGAAGGCGGGCGGCGCGGACGTCGTGCTCTGCGCCTCGAACCCCCTGAGCACGCAGGACGACGTGGCGGCCTCTCTCGTAAAGGACTACGGCATACCGGTATACGCGATAAAGGGCGAGGACAACAGGACCTACTACAAGCACCTTAACGCCGCCATCGACTTCAGGCCCAACATAACCATGGACGACGGCGCCGACCTCGTTTCTCTGCTCCATACCAAGAGGAAGAGCGCTGCCGGCGAGATAATTGGCTCGACCGAGGAGACGACCACCGGAGTCATAAGGCTCAAGAGCCTGGCCATGAACAAGCTCCTGAAGTTCCCGGTCATAGCCGTAAACGACGCCTTCACCAAGCACTTCTTCGACAACCGCTACGGCACCGGCCAGTCGACGCTCGACGGGATATTGAGGGCCACCAACAGGCTTTTCGCGGGCTCGACCTTCGTTGTGTGCGGCTACGGCTGGTGCGGCAAGGGCGTTGCCATGAGGGCCAGGGGCATGGGCGCGAACGTAGTCGTGACCGAGGTGGACCCTCTCAAGGCCCTCGAGGCGGTAATGGACGGCTTCAGGGTGATGCCCATTGCCGAGGCCGCAAAGGTCGGGGACTTCTTCTGCACTGTCACCGGGAACCTGAACGTCATAAGGAAGGAGCACTTCCTCAAGATGAAGGACGGGGCGCTCGTGTCTAACTCGGGCCACTTCAACGTCGAGCTCGACCTCGCCGGGCTTAAGACCGTGAGCAAGGGCAAAAAGGTGCTCCGCGACTTCGTGGAAGAGTACACGCTCAAGAACGGCAAAACCGTATGCGTGCTCGGAGAGGGCAGGCTCATAAACCTCGCGGCCGCCGAAGGGCACCCCGCAAGCGTCATGGACATGAGCTTCGCAAACCAGGCGCTCGCGGCGGATTTCCTCGTCAAGAAAGGGAAAACCCTCGCAAGCGAAGTCTACACGGTCCCGCAGGAGATAGACAAGGAGATAGCAAGGCTCAAGCTCTTTTCGCTCGGGATGAACATAGACACCCTTACGAGCGAGCAGAAGAAATATCTTGCTTCCTGGGAGATGGGCACATAGTCGCTCAGTATGTTTAAGAGTAGAGGGGGCGGGGACGGACCGGTTCCCGCCCCCTTTTTGTTTCGGGCAAAAAACCTTTACATAAACGTGAGTTGTGCTAAAATAGAAGTCCAAAGGTTGATGGTGACCGGGACCTGCCTACGTGAGGCTCAAGCTGTAACCCATGACTTCGCTTATATTTCGGCGGAAACTTGTCTTTTGCCTTCTGGCGGGACCCAGTCCTGGCCGGTCCAGCCATCTTTCACCTCCTCCGGCCATAATCGGCACGCACTGTTACTATCCTTGCAAGCAAACGGCTCAAGAAACCGTTTAAGGGATTATCAGGGTTTTCATCTTTGACGGGCGGCTGTAGGTGGCTAACATAGACTTGAAGTCAGAGCGGTTCAGGGAATTCCTTGCGGAGGCCGAGGACGTCCTCAACTCCATGGGGAAGGGTCTTGCGAAGCTCGGCAAGGGCGTTAAGGCCGGCATCATAGACCCCGCCGTACTCAACAGCGTCTTCCGCTCCGCCCATACGCTCAAGGGCATGTGCGGCATTTTCGAGCAGACCGAGCTTGCCGCCCTCAGCCACTCCATGGAAGACACCCTGGATCTCCTCCGCCTCGGAAGAATAGCCCTCACCGACGAAGTCCTCTACAACATCATGAACGCCCAGGACCTCATGGCGAAAATAGTCGCCTCGAAGGGCTCCGGCGACTTTACCGGCGAGATAGAGGCGGCCAAGTCCGCCCTCTCCATGATGCAGCACGTGAAGAGGGCCAGGCCCAGGGACGTGATAGCCAAGGACCTCGTCTCCGTGCTCACCGACTACGAGGACCACAGGCTCAGGGAGAACCTCCGGGGCGGCAGGAACATACTCATAGTGAGCGTCAGGTTCCCGATAACCAACTTCGACAGGGGGTACATGGCGCTCACGGACCTCCTGAAGACCGAGTCGGAAGTCATCGCGACGCTGCCTTCCTCCAAGACAAGCCACGAGTTCCTCCACTTCGACATCCTCATAGGCACGGCCAGGGACAGGCAGTTCATATCCGACCTCGTGAAGGAGATAGCCGAGCCGGAGATAAAGGTGCTTGCAGAGCCCGCGGCGAGGCCCGAAGCGCGCGATTTCGAGGTCATAAAGGGTAGCGGCGGATACGGCCAACACGGGAGGGCCGGGTCGCTCCGCAGGGTCAGCAACACCGTGAGGGTGAACATCTCCAAGCTCGACTCCATAATGAACCTCATAAGCGAGCTTGGCATATTGAAGTCCGACATAGCCGCCCTGAGCTCCGAGCTCAAGGGTGACCAGGAGTTCTCGGTCTACGGCATAGAGCTCTCGAAGACCGGGAAGAACCTCGACCGCAAGCTCTCCGAGCTACGGGACAGCGTCCTCGACGTCAGGATGGTCCCCATAGGCCAGCTCTTCGGCAGGTTCGACGCCTTCATCGGCAAGCTCTCAAGGGAGACCGGCAAGGAGATGAGGATCGTCACCTACGGCGACGAGACCGAGCTCGACAAGCTCATCGTCGAGGAGCTCGCCGACCCGCTAATGCACATAATAAGGAACGTGGCCGACCACGCCATAGAGGCCCCGGTCGTAAGGGAGGCGCTCGGCAAGCCCAGGACGGGGTCCATAGCCTTTTCGGCCTACCAGAAGGGCAACCATGTGGTCGTGGAGGTCAAGGACGACGGCGCCGGGATAGACATAGACCTCGTGAAGGAGAAGTCCGTGGGACGGGGGCTCATCTCAAGGGAGTACGCGGACGGGCTTTCGAGGCAGGAGGCGCTGGAGCTCATATTCACCCCGGGCTTTTCCACCAGGGACGTCGTGAGCGAGACCTCGGGCAGGGGCGTCGGCATGGACGTCGTAAAGGAGAACATAACGCGCCTTTCCGGCATTATCGACATCGAGACGGTAAAGGGCAAGGGCACGCGCCTCATACTCACCATACCGATAACGCTCGCCATAATCCAGGCGCTCATAATCGAGGAGGCCGGGAAGAGGTACGCCGTGCCGCTCAATTCCGTGATGGAGATTGTGGAGCTCAGGGCGGGGTCGCTCGCCTCGGTGGATGCCGAGGGCGCCATAAGCGTCGAGGACAGGCTAGTGCCGGCCGTGAGGCTTTCGAGGTTTTTCGGCCACCCCCATTCCGGGAGCACCCACGCCTACGGGATAGTGGCGGGGCTTGCCGAGCACAGGCTATGCCTCGTCGTGGACCACCTCCTTGAGGAGCTTGACGTCGTCATAAAGCCCCTTTCGCGGATGATCAAGGCGCCCGGCATTGCGGGCGCGACGGACATGGGCGAAAAGGGGACCATGCTCGTCCTGGACGTTACGGGCATACTGGAAAAAGTACTTAAGGAGAGGAAGGCGGGGCCCCCGGCCCGTACGGCAAACGTATGAGAAAGGCCACAAGGCTCAAGATAGCTGAGGCCGAGCACCAGGCGACCGTCGCGCCGACCGTCGAGAACTACGACGAGAGCCTGGAGCACAGGAAGAAGTCCGAAGGCACGGTCAACATCATCTCGTTCTTTCTCGGGACGGACGAATACGCCTTCGAGGTCTCCGAGGCGGTCGAGGTGTTGAGGCCCAGGCAGACGACCGAGGTCCCGTGGACGCCGGAGTACATCAAGGGAATACTCTCGGTCAGGGGCGAGATGGTCCCGGTGCTGGATTTGAAGATGCGGCTCGGGCTCGGCAATGTGAACGGCAGGCCTTCGGCCAGGATACTGGTCGTGGGGGCTGAAGACCTGAAGGCCGGCCTCCTCGTAGACAGGCTTGCCGGCGTAAGGGAGGTCCCGGCCAGTTTCCTCGAGCCGCCGGGCGAATCCGAGCCGCAGGCGGCTTTCATGAAGGCCGTTATCCGCGACGGGGAGAGGGTAATAAGGCTCCTTGACGCCGGAGTGCTCATAGCAGCAGAGAGCTGATGAAGAGCTTCAGGTCGAAATACACCAAGCCCGATTTCCAGTTCATCCGTTTCCGTCTCGGCCCGACAGAGTTCGGGATCGAGATAGGCGAGGTGAAGGAGATACTGAGGCTCAAGGACCCGCACAAGCCTGAAGGGGTCCCGGGGTTCATAGAGGGGCTCATAAAGGTGCGGTCAGTGATGCTGCCCGTCATAGACCTCAGGAAAAGGTTTTCTCTTCCGGCTGAGCCGATAGAAACGGCAAGAATAATAGTCACTTCCGTGGACTCCTTGATAGTCGGTCTTATCGTCGACGAGGTATCGGACATTGCCCTCGGGGCCAAGGAGGTCACGTTGAAGCCCGAGCCTTCCGGCTCTGCATGGGACGACTGCCTCGAAGCCTCGGTTGAGACCGGGACCGGAAAGGTCCTCATAATAAACCCTTCTATGGTCTTGAGCGACGAGGAAAAGAGTTTTCTGGCCTGCCCGGTGAGGGCGGATTGAGGACCCCGGACGGTAAGGGGCCGCCCCGCGCCATATCTCCCTTTGTCAATTGCCTTGAAAACCGCCGATTCCCGTGATAAATTCTATACCGTGACGGCATTCCGCAAGATAACGAAGGCTTTGAAAAAGACCCGGCCAGGAGCCGTCATTTCATCGGTCCTTCTGGCGCTCGTAATGGGCGGGGTATGGGGATGCGCGACCCCGCCCGAGGTCTACACGAGGAACCCGGCCGAGCTGTACAATGCCGGCCTTCAGGCCTATCTTGGCGGCAGGTTCGAGGAGGCGGACAGTACCTTCAGGAAGCTCCTCGACGACCATCCTATGAGCGCTTATTCCGTCGATGCGGAGCTCCTCCTCGGAGACGTGAGCTACGCGATGGAGAGCTACGAGGACGCCGGCGCCTATTACGCCAACTTCATTGCGCTCCGTCCGGCCCACCCCAAGGCGCCCTACGCTCTTTTCCAGAAGGGCATGAGCCACATGAAAGAGGTGCTGGCACTCGACAGGGACCAGACCTCCACGAGGAAGGCCCTGTTCGCCTTCGAAGACCTCCTTACGGCATACCCGGGTTCCCCGTACGCCGAGAGGTCCGGGGAGCTCATTGCTTTTCTCCGGGGGAGGCTCGCCGAGAGGGAGTTCTACATCGCCAAATACTATTTCAAGAGGAAGAACTACAAGGGCTCGCTTGGCCGACTGAGGGACATCCTTGCCGAATACCCGGACGCCGGCTTAACCGACAGGGCCCTTTACTACATAGGCGAGTCGTACTCGAGGCTCGGCGAGAAGGAGCTTGCCGAGGACGCCTTTTCCACGCTTTTGAAAAACTACCCGGAAAGCCCTTACGCAGAGGACGCAAGGGACAGGATGCGAGCGGGATAGCCGCTTAGGAGGGATATGGAAAAGGGCTGGCAGCATGAATACGACCTGGGCAAAAAGGCCTTCGGCGACAAGGACTACGATGCGGCCCTGCTCCACCTTGAGAAGGTGGCGGCAGAGAAGACCGGCTTCGCGGACGTCCACAACATGCTCGGGCTCGTGTACTACAACGCCTCCAGGCGCGAAGACGCCATAGCCGCCTTCCGGAGGGCGGTCGAGATAAACCCGAGCTACACGGAGGCCTCCCTGAACCTCGCTGTCGTGTATAACGAGCTCGGCAGGTTCGACAAGTCTGCAGAGGTCTACACTCTCGCGAGGCAGGCAAGGAAGGAATCCCACTCTTACCTCGACCCCTTCGTAAAGGGCAAGCTCGCCAACATGCACTCGAACCTCGCCCGCATCTACAAAGACCTGGGCTTCTACCACGAGGCCGTGGAGGAGTACAGGAAGGCGCTGAGGCTCAGGCCGGAGTTCCCGGACATAAGGACGGACCTCGGTGTCTCGTGCAGGGACATGAGGGACTATAACGCCGCCGTAAGGGAGCTCCAGGAGGCGATAAGGCTGAACCCCTCGTACCCCGACTCCAGGATCCAGCTCGGCCTTACCTACTACGCAATGGGCCAGCGCGAACACGCAAAATCCGAATGGCAGAGCGTGCTCCGCGAAAACCCCGACCACAGGATGGCCCGGATGTACATGAACCTGCTGCTTGCGCCTGCAGAAAAACCGGATTAACTGAGTCCCGTCCCCGTCTTTTTAGAGTGAAAATCCGGTACGCCCCCGGTACGCATCTGCCTGTCAGGCCGCCTCGCTTCCCTATTCCGGTTTATCATGACAACATCTCCGAAAGGGCTTGTCCAGGACATTCCCATGTGCTATAATTCTGATTATTCTGAAAAATAGGAAAATTCGGAGGAGCGCATGCCAGGAAAAAAGAAGAGCGGAAGCTGCTGCGGGCCGGGGGAAGTGAAAAAAGAGAGCCTCTCGGTCGAGGCGGTCGTGGGGGTCGATGAACGCGGCCAGATGGTCCTGCCCAAGGAACTCCGGAAAAAGGCAGGCATAAGGGCCGGGGACAAGCTCGCCGTGGCAGCATGGGAAAGGGGAGGCCAGGTCTGCTGCATAACGCTCGTCAAGGTGGACGAGCTTGTCGATATGCTCAAGGACAGGCTCGGCCCTGTGATGAAAGAGATACTCTGAGCACAATTATCATAAAGATACCATTGCCTTTTTTGAGTGTCTTTAAAAGTTAGGGGTGGGGGATGGAAGAAATAAGAGGATCTGTCACGCAGGGAAGCGCGTGCTGCGACGAAGGCCGCGCGCCGTCTCCCGCCGCCGGGCCGTTACGGGCGTCTTCAAGCCTGACCTCACGCGACCGAGTGGGGCACTTCAGGTGCAGGACAGGCTCATACAGGATGAGGCATGCAGTGAAGCCCGGGCTTTACGCGCTCGGCAGCCCGGGCGCGGCCTCCGACGTTTTCGTCACGGCGAACTATAAGATGAGCTTCGATATCCTTCGGAGCTCCCTTTCGGGCATGGACGCCTGGATACTCGTCCTGGACACCAGGGGCATAAACGTCTGGTGCGCGGCAGGCAAGGGGACCTTCGGAACCGGCGAGCTGGTAAAAAGGGTCTTTACTGAAAGGCTCCATGAGAGGGTCTCCCACAGGAGGCTGATACTTCCCCAGCTCGGCGCTCCGGGCGTATCGGCCCATGACGTCAGGAAAGAGACCGGCTTCAGGGTAGTCTACGGCCCGGTCCGGGCTTCCGACATAAAGGAGTTCGTCATTTCCGGGTACAAGTGCGGGGAAGGGATGAGAAAGGTCCGCTCAGGGGTCGTAGACAGGCTTGTCCTTACGCCAATGGAGCTCAGGCCGGCCTTAAAATATTTGTTAATCTTCTCAATTGCCGCGTTTGCCGCGTCTGCCGTTACGGTGTCTGGCGTATCATTGAACGCGGCCCTTGAGTACGGCCTTCCTCTTGTGCTTCTCGGTTTGGTCTCTGTCATGGCCGGCGCGTTACTTACGCCCATGCTCTTGCCTTACATACCTTTCAGGGCGTTTGCCCTAAAGGGCTGGCTCGCGGGGCTTCTCTCGGTCCTCGCGGCTATCGTCTTTATCCCCCTCCCTGAAAATGCGGCATACAGGCTGATGGCGCTCGTCTTCTTCCCGCTCGCAAGCTCGTACCTGGCCCTTCAGTTCACGGGTTCGTGCACATATACAGGCATCTCAGGGGTCGAAAAGGAACTCAGGTTCTCTATCCCGGTTTACGCGGCAGGTCTTGTCGTCTCGGTTGCGCTTTTCGCGTCGTTCAAATTGGGTCTCTTATGACGTATTTGCGAGGGGTGTCGACACTACAATACGATAGCGCCAGATGCAGCGGCTGCGGATATTGCGCGGCGGTCTGCCCGCACCGGGTCTTTGAGATGGACGGAAAAAAGGCCAGGGTGGCAGACCAGGACCTCTGCATGGAGTGCGGCGCCTGCATGAGAAATTGTATCGGCGAGGCGATAAAGGTGAGGTCCGGAGTGGGCTGCGCCGCCGCCCTCATAAACGGAATGCTCACGGGGGACGCATCGTGCGGATGCTCCGATGACGGCCCCGGCGCGTGCTGCGGATAGAATAAAAGGAGGCCCCGCGTTTTGCGGGGCCTCCTTTATGTTCCAGGTGCTCTTATCAGCGCTTCCAGCTGCCGTGGCCGCCGCCGGAAAGGACCGAGGCGTCGAACTCGAGCTTCTGCTCGGGCGTAAGAAGGCTCCTTACCTTTATCATGTGATCGTATTTCGTCTCAAGGGACTTTGCCTTGAGCCCGGATATCTCGGAGGCGAGCTTCGATATAGCGTTCCTGTCGGGGCTGTCCGAAGCGATCTGGTTCCTGACGTCCGTCTCCCTCAAATCAACCGCGGCCTCAAGTGAGGCAAGCTCTTTTTTAAGCTCTACCCGGAGGCGGCTCATCTCGGTCTTCTGCTCGGCTGTCAGGTCCTTTATCCAGTGCTTGCCGCCGTGCCTTTCGTGCTTGTGGAGTTTGTGCTTGGTCTCGCAGCCCGCATGGTGTTCCTTGCCGTACTTTCCAGGCTCGGCGTGCGCTGCCGCGGCCGCCAGCGTCCCTGCCGCGATCAGCACGGCCGCCGCCATCAACGGTCTTCTGATTGACAATTTCATCCTTTGCCTCCTTATGATTGAGTGTCCCTGGTTAAGGGTGCGACGAGCGTTTCCATTTCCGCTCTGACATCCGTTTCTCCATCCTTTTTTCGAGCAGCTCCATGTACCTCGCCTGCTGGTCACTGTCGAGGACGGCTTTTTCCCTAAGCATGTGCTCGACGGCCTGGGCCTCTATCGTACCCTGGACCCTGCCTATCTCCGCGAGCGAGGCGTTTATGGAGGCCCTGTCCGGGTCCTCATCCCTGAGGAGCCTGAAGACATGCCGTCTTTTTTCAGCAAGCTCGCCGTGCGCGGCCTGGATCGAGGCCCTGAACTTTTCGTTCTCCTCCTTGAACAGGGCCCTCTGCTCGGGGGTGAGCTTCAACCTTTCCGCAAGGCCCTCGTATCTCTTCTCGGCCTTGCCGAGGGATGTGCCGCATTCCCTGAGGTAGAAGAAACCGGCAGTCCCGAGGATGGTTATGTTGAACAACAGGGAGATGAAGAGCACGGATTTCAGGAACCTACTGCCCATTGCCGGTCTCCTTTACTGACAGGTATATGTCGCCCAGCGACTCGGGCGGCACGGGGCCGAGGTCTTCCGGGTGGACCGACGCCATGAGGCTTGAGTCCGGCTGTTCCGGCGCCGCGTTCTCGGCCCCGTCGGTAAAGAGGTTGTCCGAGAGCACCCCGGCAGAGTATATCCCGAGCGCCATGACGAACGCGGCGGCCGCGGCCTCCGCGAACTTGAGGCGCAGCGGCATTGCCCTGAACCAGCCGAAGGCGCCTTCGCCGGCTGGAACCGGCTCCCCGGCCCTTGCCTTCTCCATTACCCCGGCTGCGAAGCCCTCGGGCGCGCGGAACCTCGGAGCCGTCCTGACGGCGTCTCTTACAGAGGCGAGCAGGCGTGCCTCTTCCGCGCACACGGCGCACTCGCCCAGGTGCGCGAGGAGCCGGTTTTTTTCCTCGCCCGCGAGGAGGCCGTCGATATGTTCGGATAGGATGTCCCTTGCCCTGTTGCAGTCCATTGAGGCTCCTTACAGTTAAATAAACGCCCTGTCTATCGCATTTGTTCCATTTGAGGGCGGAGGCTGTTCTTAAGCTCTTCCCTGGCCCTCGATATCCTTGATTTCACCGTGCCTATGGAGATGCCGAGCGCATCGGAAATTTCCTCGTACGACAGTCCTTCTATTTCATAGAGCACGATCACGGCCCGGAGCTTCTCCGAGAGCCTTGTTATCGCGTTCGTAACCGCCTCGCCGGCCCTCTTGGATTCAAGGGCGGCTTCAGGGCCGGGGGAGCCGGAGGGGGCCTCGATCGTGTACTCCTCGCCCTCCCGGTTGGTCATGGCGAGTGAGATGTGGGAGGGCTTTCTCTTGTAGTCCAGGCAGGAGTTGACGGCGATGCGGGTTATCCATGCCTGGAAGCCCGGGGAAGGGGTGAAGCCGCCGAGGCTGCGGTAGGCCTTTATGAACGCGTCCTGGGCCGCGTCCTCCGCGTCCGCTGCGCCGAGCATGTAACGGCAGATGTTATAGACCCGGTCCTGGTACTTCCTTACAAGGCCTTCGAACGCGGCGTTGTCGCCGGCCCTGGACCGCTCTATCAGAAGTTCGTCGTCTTTATGGGTCATACGCGCACTCTCATTTATAACTCCGGAGCCGGGCGTTTTGTTCCGCGGGTCGTCCTGAAAAAACCCGCTGGCCGGCATCCTTGAGAGTGAAAGGCAGAAGGTGCATGGGGAAGGTGAATGGGGCCGCCGCCGGACGCCGTGCGGCCGGTTCTTCAGGTATGGCCTTTTCCGCCGGAGAGGGGAGCGGCCCGGGTCAGAGATCCCGGACTGTCTTGTACGCCTCTTCCAGGGCCTCGTTTATCCTGGCGACCTGAGGCCCTCCGGCCTGGGCCAGGTCTGGCTTGCCCCCGCCCTTGCCGCCTATTATGGGGGCGAGCCGCTTTATTATCTCCCCGGCGCTGTATCGAGGCGCGAGGTCCCTTGTGACAGCCGCAAGCAGCACGGCCTTGGAGTCCTGCTCCGCCGCGAGAATGACAATGCCGGAGCCGAGCTTCTGCCTGAGGGTGTCGGCCATCTCGCGGAGCTCCTTGCCGCCGCCGGCCACTTTCGCCGCGAGCACGGTAACGCCGTCCACCTTGCGTGCGGAGTCCACGAGCTCTCCGGCGGCCCCGGCCTTTTCCCTGCCCCTGAGTCGTTCGATTTCGCGCTCGAGCCCGCGCTCCTCCTCGACCATCTTCCTTATCTTATCCGGGACCCCGGCTGGCGGCACCTTGAGGGCCTGCGAGGCCTCCCTGAGGGCTTCCTCGGACTGGTTCGCGTATTCGAGTGCCGATTCTCCTGTGACCGCCTCTATCCTCCTTACGCCCGCCGCTACCGACCCTTCGCCCGTTATCTTTATCATGCCTATGTCGCCTGTCCTCCGCGCGTGGGTGCCGCCGCAGAGCTCGGCGCTCACATCGGGCACCTGCACCATCCGGACGAGGTCGCCGTACTTTTCGCCGAAGAAGGCGAGGGCGCCCCGCCGGACCGCCTCGTCGTAGGTCAATACCTCGGTTACGACCTCCTTGTTGGCGAGGACGGCCCTGTTGGCTTCGCGCTCGATGTCGCGGAGAAGCTCCGGACCGAGCTGCTCGAAGTGGCTGAAGTCGAACCTGAAGCCCCTCGGGGAGACGAGCGAGCCCGCCTGTCTTACGTGCTCGCCGACCTTCTTCCTGAGCACGGCATGGAGTATGTGCGTAGCCGTGTGGTTCCTGCGCGTTGCGTCTCGGGCCTCGACGTCGATGGCAAGCTCTGCAGTGTCGTCCACGTTTATCGCGCCTTCCTCCACCGTGCAGTAATGCACTATGAGGCCGTTTACCGGCCTTTTGGCCCCTTTCACATCGAGGGTGAAGCCCTTTCCGACTATCACCCCGGAATCCCCGGCCTGGCCGCCCGATTCGGCATAGAACGGAGTTTCGCCGGTAATGACCTCGACCTCGTCGCCGTGGAAGGCCGCGTCGACGGTTGCGCCGTCCTTTATGAGGCAGAGGACGGTAGACGAGACCGCGTCCATGTGATAACCGACGAACTCGGATTTAAGGCCCGAGTTCGCGAGGCCCTTGTAAAGCTCCTGCGAGGACTCCCTGCCTTCGAGCCCCTTCCACGAGGCCCTTGCCGTTTTTTTCTGCTCCTCCATGAGCCGGTTGAAGCCCTCCTCGTCGACGGAGATGCCCTCGTGCCTCACGATGTCAGCCGTAAGGTCGACCGGGAAGCCGAAGGTGTCGTAAAGCCTGAACGCCACGTCACCTGGCACCACCTTGCCGCCAAGCTCCTTCAGCGCCGCGACCTCCTGGTCCAGGAGCGCCAGCCCCCTTTCGAGTGTCTCGAAGAAGCGCTCCTCCTCGCCCCTTGTGGCCCTGGCAATGAGGTCAGCGGCTTTCACGACCTCGGGGTAGGCCTCGCCCATGGACTCGACTACCGCCGCGTTAACCTGGTGCAGGAACGGCTCCTTCATGCCCAGGAACCTGCCGTGGCGGGCGGCCCGCCGTATAATCCTCCGGAGCACGTAGCCCCGGCCCTCGTTGCTCGGGAGGACCCCGTCGGCCATGAGGAAGGTGATTGCCCTCGAGTGGTCGGCTATCGCGCGTATCGAGACGTCTGTCTCGGGGCTTTTCCCGTATTTCACGGACGAGAGGTCTTCAATCCTTGAGATTGTCCTGGAAAATATGTCGCTGTCGTAGTTGTTGAGCTTTCCCTGGACGACGGCGGAGAGGCGCTCAAGGCCCATGCCGGTATCGATGCAGGGCTTGGGGAGCGGCATGAGCTTGCCTTCCGCGCTCCTGTCATACTGCATGAAGACGAGGTTCCATATCTCAAGGTACCTGTCGCAGTCGCAGCCGACCGCGCACTCGGGCCTGCCGCACCCGGCCGCCGTGCCCTGGTCGATTAGTATCTCCGAGCACGGGCCGCACGGGCCGGTATCGCCCATCGACCAGAAGTTGTCCTTTTCTCCGAGCCTGACTATGCGCTCTCCGGGAAGGCCGGAGACCCTCTTCCAGATGTCCTCGGCCTCCTGGTCGGTCTCGAAGACGGTAACCCAGAGCCTGTCCTTCGGAAGGCCCATCTCGCGGACCAGGAAGTCCCATGCGTACTCTATCGCGCCCTCCTTGAAGTAGTCCCCGAACGAGAAGTTGCCGAGCATCTCGAAGAAGGTGTGGTGGCGCGCGGTCCTCCCGACGTTCTCCAGGTCGTTGTGTTTGCCGCCGGCCCTCATGCACCTCTGGCAAGAGGCGGCCCTTGAATAGTCCCGCTTCTCCTCGTCCTGGAATACGCCCTTGAACTGGACCATGCCCGCGTTAGTGAAAAGGAGCGTCGGGTCGCCCTCGGGGACGAGGCCCGAAGAGGGAACGATTGTGTGCCCGTTCCGTGCGAAGAAATCAAGGAAGCGTTTTCTTATCTCTGAGGACTTCATCTCTCTTCTTTCCGTAAACGTATTTTCAAGTCCCTCGGGGCCGAAGGCAGACTATATTATAACACGCCTCCAACGCCTATTCATCGGATGGGACGCCGCCAAGGGCCTTCATTATGGCGGCAATCGAAAACCCCCTTGCCCTGAGGTGCCTGAAGGCCTTTTCCCTGGCCCTGGGGCCTTGTTCCCTGCCGTTCCTTTTAAGCCAGCGCCTGTATGCTACGAGGGCGGAATCTTCCTCGGGAGCGCACCCGGCCAGGGCCGATTTTATGATGCTTTCATCTATGCCCCTTGAAGCGAGGTCCCGCGCTATCCGGGCCGGGCCCCATGCCTTGTGCCTTGTGCGCGATTCCGCGAGACCCTTCGCAAAGCGCTCGTCGTCGAGGAGGCCTGCTTGAAGGAGGTGCTCGACCGCACCGTTGACAGCCTCCTCGCAGAAACCCTTTCCGAGGAGTTTCTCTTCCAGCTCCCGGACGCTCCTCTGCCTTGCGGACAGGAGCTTCAGGGCCGCCTGGACGGCCTTGAGGCTCCCGACCTCCTTCGTCTCCGGGTTATCTTTCATGTAGGGCTCGGGGCGAGGGGAGGGCCGGCCGCGTACAAGCTCAGAACCTCTCTATGTCCGGAGGAGCGGCCGGTGCTGCCCCGCCGTCCTTGTCGTTCTTCTCGAAGTCCTTCCAGCCCATTTCGCTCGTGCCGGAAACCCCCTTGACCTTGAGCTCGAAATCAGCCGGGTTGCTGGCCTGCATCAGCGCCTCCTCGTAGGTGATGAGGCCCTTATTGAGGAGCGACATTATCGACTGGTCGAAGGTCTGCATCCCGTAGGTGGTGAACCCCTTGGATATGGCGTCGGCTATGTCCTTGGTCTTCTCCTTGTCCTCGATGCACTCCCTTATGCGCGCGGTAGTTACCATGACTTCGACGGCAGGGACGCGGCCCTTGCCGTCCTTCGTGGGAATGAGCCTCTGCGAGATTATCGCCTTTATGACGCCTGCGAGCTGTATCCTTATCTGCTTCTGCTGGTACGGCGGGAAGACCGAGACTATCCTGTTGATCGTCTCCATCGCGTCTATCGTGTGGAGGGTGGAGAGGACGAGGTGCCCGGTCTCCGCCGCGGTAAGGGCTATCTCTATCGTCTCGAGGTCCCTCATCTCGCCGACCATGATGACGTCCGGGTCCTGCCTGAGCGCGCCCCTCAATGCGTCCGAGAAGCCCGGGGCGTCTACGCCTATCTCCCTCTGGTTTATTATGCACCTCTTGTCCCTGTGGAGGAACTCTATCGGGTCTTCCACCGTTATGACGTGGCACGATTTCTGGCTGTTTATCTGGTCGAGGACCGAGGCCAGGGTGGTGGACTTGCCGCTTCCGGTAACGCCCGTGACAAGCACGAGCCCCCTTACTTCGTTAGCTACGGTATTTAGGACCTTCGGCAGGTTCAGCTCATCGAAGCCCTGTATCTTTATGGGGATGACCCGCAGGACTATCCCGACAGCGCCCCTCTGCTGGAACACGTTGACCCTGAACCGGCCGAGGCCGGGTACGCTGTACGCCATGTCTATCTGGTGGTTCTGGCGGAAGGTCTCCTTCTGGACCTCGTTCATTATCCTCATGGCCGCCCTGGATATCTCGTCCGGGGCGAGCCTCTCGTGGTTCTTTACGGGGACGAGAGAGCCGTGTACGCGGAGTATGGGCGGCACTCCGGCCTTAAGGTGCACGTCAGAGGCCTTGCTCTTTACCGCGACGTTCAGAATGGAGCTCAGGTCTATTTCGGCCATTTACTTGCTCTCCTCTTTTTTCCTGGGCTCGGCGGTCTTGACACCGTAGTGCTGGAGTATCCTGGTCCCTATCTCCGAGGCCACCTCCGGGTGCTCGCGCAGGAACGCCCTGGCTGCCTCGCGGCCCTGGCCGAGCCTCTCGCCGTTGTACGAGAACCACGAGCCGCTCTTCTCCACTATGTCCACGCCGCTTCCGAGGTCGAGGATATCTCCCTCCCTGGATATGCCCTCGTTGAAGAGTATGTCGAACTCGGCGTCCCTGAAGGGCGGCGCGAGCTTGTTCTTTACCACCTTCACCCTTATCCTGTTGCCGATTACAGAGTCGCCCTGCTTTATCTGCCCTATCCGCCTTATGTCGAGCCTCACCGAGGCGTAGAACTTGAGGGCGTTCCCGCCCGTGGTCGTCTCGGGGCTCCCGAACATCACGCCTATCTTGTGCCTTATCTGGTTTATGAATATGACGCAGGTGTTTGACTTGCTTATGGTGGAGGTGAGCTTACGTAGCGCCTGGCTCATGAGCCTGGCGTGGAGGCCCATGTGCGAGTCTCCCATCTCGCCCTCGAGCTCGGCCCTCGGGACGAGCGCCGCTACCGAGTCTATCACGATGAGGTCCACGGCGTTGCTCCTTATGAGGACGTCGGCTATCTCGAGGGCCTGCTCGCCGGTATCGGGCTGCGAAAGCAGGAGCTCATCCGCGTTGACCCCGAGTTTCCTGGCGTACGAGAGGTCGAGGGCGTGCTCCGCGTCTATGAAGGCCACGGTCCCGCCGAGCTTCTGGGCCTCGGCGGCCACATGGAGGGTGAGGGTGGTCTTGCCCGAGGACTCGGGTCCGAAGACCTCGGTGATACGGCCGCGTGGGATGCCGCCCACGCCCAGCGCCAGGTCGAGCGAGAGCGAGCCGGTGGGGATGGCGTCGACCTCCATGCTTTCGGATTCACCCAGGCGCATGATGCTGCCTTCACCCCAGNNGCGCTACGACCCTGCCCCTCGGCAGCCCGCCTATGCCGAGCGCTATGTCCAGGGCGGTCGAGCCGGTCGAGATGGCCGAGACCTCGCCCGGGGCCGCGCCGTCCTTCCCGAGTTTCATTATCGCGCCCTTGCCGAACTGCTTTTCGA
>DIDN01000089.1 GCA_002418185.1 Deltaproteobacteria bacterium UBA5799 | reverse complement strand
CGACCTGCCTTTGAAAAAGCTCGAAAGAAGTCTTGGATATCAATCAGCGCTGCCCTTCTTGCCCCTTTCGTATAGCTCTGTGATACTCTAAATATAGCGCCGACAACTTAATATTCTCCGCAAAAAAACGGGGGCAGCCAATCGGCTGCCCCCGTTCCATTTGGGTCTTTTAAAAATTAAAACCTAAGCCCCGAACGACCGCCCCGGTCCTTTACGCCTATCCCCTCGGCGGCTTCACTTGCAGGTTGTTCTGCACCGAGGCGACGCCCGGGGTGTTCATGGCTATCTCCGCCGCCCTTCTGGCGTCATCGTTTGTGTCCACGAATCCGTTCAGCTGGACAACGCCCCTGAATGTGTCCACGTCAATCTGGAGCGCCCGCAATGCCTCGTCCTGCAGGAGGTTGGCCTTTACGCTCGACGTTATCGTCGCGTCGTCTATGGTCTCTCCCGCGCTCCTCGTCGTCTCGGTCGCGGCACAGGCGCTCAGCACGGCTATTAGAATGATAATTGCAAGGAACCTTGATACGTTATGATGTCTGATCATGATCGCGCTCCTTTTCTGTTGAAAGTTCCCCTACAAAAAAGGGTATACCATATCGAGCGCCTGTCAAATTCAGCACTGATTCAGGGGCACGCTGATGTTTGCCTCGCGCGGCTCCCGGCCTGGAAATCAACCGGCTTCCCCTGAGAAATCGGAAGATTCGGCTAAGACTGCCCGTCAGATGAGAATAGCTGGAGGGCATGGACCTGGCAAGAGGTCCATCGCGCCCGGATATGCAGAAATCACGATGGCGAGAGGAGGCGGTCAAGCGAGGCGAAGGACCTGTTATGCGTTTTTCTCCAGGCTTGCCCCGAGGCAAATCATTGCAGTGGCAAAGCCTGCGGATGGCTGTCGAGGCGGCCTGATGGGGGCTGTATCAACTGATGGACTGCATGGCCTTCTGCACCTTGCCGATATAGGCGTCGCCGCTCACGGGGAGGGTCCCGCGGTAATACCTGGCTATCCCCTCCTCGAACCCGTAGCGTTTCGTATATTGAGCCAGTATATGGGCGCCGGCGCGTATGTTCGTGTCGATATCGAACAGCGTGCCCTCGATGCCAAGCTCGTTTTTCCAGAACGGCATCACCTGCATGAGGCCCTCTGCCCCCTTGGGGCTCACGGCAAAGACCCTGCCGCTCGATTCGACCATGATGACGGCAACGATGAGCCTGGGCGAAAGCCCGTATTGGCTGCTGTATTTCAGGACGGCACTGCCGATCTCTTCCGCCTCTCCGCTTGTAAGCGACGGGTTCATCGCCGCGACCATGCCTCCCCAGTGACGCACCTCCTCAAGCCCTTTCTCTATCTTCTGAAGCCTGCTGAGTGCCGCCGCCTGGTCCTCTCCCGAGCCGCCCTCGGCCAAGGCCTCCTTTAATATCAGCCTGGCCGCAGACCCATCCAGAGCGCATGCGAATACGGCAGCGACCAGGATCAAGAACAGAACGACCGGCCGTCTCCCTGCAATTTGCCTTGGACGCCCAAGCATGGCGGCCTTGATCGTAGTAAATGCTTTTTTCATGCTCGCTCCTACCTCCGCGCAAATCTTGCCCCAATGTTTAGCAAACATCTTGCCAAAGCTTCCAAGCCGCGCTAAATGTTACGTTTTTACCAGGACTCAGCAATCAATACGCACTGACCAGCATGAGTTTATTGTAAAGAAAATGGACATCCCTTGCGGGACCATAGGAATGGGTTGTTATATATTTATTTTAAAAACAAGGAGTTATGAGGCCGTACCTGGCAAATTCATGAGGGTCCGGGTACGCTCAGGCCTAATCCCTTTGTAATGTGGCGATTTATCGCTCGAGAGGGATGCCTACTGTCGGATTACTTTACAATCGGTCCTGCCACTCATATCCGGCAAATTCTCAGGGTTCGTGCTTATTCGAAACTCTGCTCTTGAAAAAGGCTGCACAGCCCGCCCTTGCATTGCAGACCGGGGCAAAAAAAAACGGGGCAGCCAGAAGGCTGCCCCGTTCCGAAGCGTCCAAAGAATTATTACCATAGTGGATTCAAGTCCACTGTGGTCAGACCGAAATTATGAATCCCTTCTACCCCGCACCCTGCCAGACTGCCTTTACCCATCTCCACGCCGTCGGGAAGCCCGGCTCTGCAAGGAACATGGCCAAGCTGACTCTTCTTAGCTCCCTGCCCTTTACCCGCGCGGAAAGCCCGGCCAGGAGGCCCATCGACTCGACGGGGTCTACCTTTCTCAAGAGCTTCGAAAGCCCCATGGTGACCTCGAAATTCCAGGGGTCGAGCTCAAAGGCCTTCCTCAGCATGCCTACGGCCCTGTCCCTGCCCGGCCCGTTCCTGAAGAAACGGTGCCCGTTGAAAAGGGTGTGCATCGCCTCGGCCTTTTTGCCCTGCCTAACGTATACATTGGCCATGGCCTCCCACACCTCGGGGTTCCTCGGCATGAACTTCGCCGCCTGCGAATACATGCTTATCGCCTTCTGGCTGAAACCCGCGGCGAGGTATTTCGAACCTGCAATCTTGAAGCTCATCCAGGCCTCCTCGAACCTCCTCAAGCGCGCAAGGAGCGGCGCGACCTTTGCGTGCACGATATGATCGTCGGGGTCTGCCTCAAGGACCCTCTTGTAATGGCCGACAGCCTTTTTGGTCCTTCCCCCTGCCTGCGCCTTTGCGGCAGCCGCAAGGCACCTCTCCCTGTCATAGGACTTTTCGCGCCAGAATAACATGTCGGCCCAGCCCGCGGGTCATTTCCTGACCCTGCTCCCGGCCCTATTTTCCCAAAAATCCAACCTTTTTCATGTGACTATGGGCACCACGGGATTGTGTCCAGACCGACGGGTCTTAACGGCTGACATAAAAGAGCTTCGGCTTGTGCATTGCCTAACCTTTTCATGAAGATAGAGAGCAGAAAAAGCGCCGTGCTCACGAGGATTATGGAGGCATGTCCCCTCTGTAAATCAGCCCTCCGGGCCTGAAAGCCCTTGGTTTTACGACCGAAATTATAAACCGCTTCCCATATCTTTCAAAGAGAGTTGCTTTAGCATGGGTAATTTCCCCTCAGGGCGACCTTTTCCTTTCGAGCCTCAGGAGCACGAAACCAGCCCCCTGAACGTAACGGTTTGACGGCTCCTCCACCCGCAGAGGCCCTGCCGGGTCCTGCATGAGGGTGCTCGCGACCGACTCTGAATGCAGACCGGCCTTTTCCGCCATAGCCTCGATTTCGTCGAAAGTTGAGAACCTGGCGTTCCTGTAAAAGGGGCTCCCCTCTCTCTTTTTCTTCTCATACAGCAGGCCCCAAGGGGAGTCACCGGGTATGAATCCGACCACGGCGCATCCGCCCGGAGTCAGGACGCGGCAGGCCTCGTCGAACAGTGCTTGCGGCGAGTCTGCGAAGCAGAGGGTCGCGATTGCCAGGACCATCCTGAAGGCCTCGTCCCTGAAGGGGAGGTACTCCCCTGCCCCGTTTACGCACCTTACCCCCCTGTTCCGTGCGATCTTGAGAGCGCTGAAGGCTGGGTCCACCCCGAAGGCCCGCTGGAAATGCATCGCGAACCTCCCGGTGCCGACGCCTATTTCAAGCACGGGAAGATGCCTCTCTGGAACGAGGGCGAAAAGGCACTTGAGCTCGCTCTCGTAAACGGGCCTGCCCCGGTCTGAATCATACCAGGAATCGTACTCCTCCGCCATGAGGTCAAACGGGTTCGCTTCGACCATCGTCAATCCGCCTTCTCAAGCTCCTTCAGGCCTTCCTCGGCCGCCTTCAAGTCGTCCTTAAAGTATAACAAAAGTGAAGCACCGATGTGCTATGCGGCATTGGAAGGATATCGCAGTGAATTGCGCTCACGAATTGACAAAAGGATTCTTCGAATTATATTCATAATATAACCTTACATGGAGGGGACAAATGGCAAAGCCTATCAACTCATGCACCGATATGTCGAAAATACAGGCCTGCGACGTGACCGAGTGCGCTTACAATATCGAAAGGAACTGTCACGCCATAGCCATAACCGTCGGCAACACGGAGGCTGCAAGGTGCGACACATTTTACAGGCACAAGAAGGGCGGAGTAAAGGGGCTTACCGGCGGCGTAGGCGCATGCAAGATGTCCGACTGCAAATTCAACACCGACCTTGAGTGCTACGCGGACGCGATAAAGGTCGCCACCAACGGCGGCGAGGCGGTCTGCAAGACCTTCGCGAGGAGGTAAGTACCTTCCATGACAGATCCGCATGGCGGGTGTCTTTGTAAAGGGCGTCCGGCTGCGAACGTTTGCCCTGGATAATGCGGCTTAGAGCCTGTGGATAATCCTTGCGTATAGTTCAGGGAGCCTCTTTGCGAGCATGTCGACCCCGGGGAGGACCGCGTAGTTCCCCCGCCCGAAGACCTTCGGCAGGTAGTCGGCGGCGCCAGTGTCTACCGTAAGACAAAAAGGCGTGACGCCTTCCTTTTCGGCCTCTTTTATAGCCATCCTCGTATCCTCGAGGCCGTACCTGCCCTCGTATACGTCCACGTCGTTCGGCTTGCCGTCGGAGAGGATGAAGAGGAGCTTTGTCCGTGCCTTCTCGGAAGCCAATATACCGGATGCGTGCCTTACGGCGGGCCCCATCCTGGTATAGGAATAGGGTATGAGCCCGCCTATCCTCTTTCTCACCGCCTCGCCGTAGCTCTCTTTGAAGCCCTTTACGCGGAAGAAGCGGCAGCCCTTCCGGGACTTGCCCGAGAAGCCGTAGATGGCGTACCTGTCGCGAAGCTTCTTCATGGCCTCACAGAGTACGAGGAGCGATTCCTTTTCGTGGTCTATTATCTTTGAGCTTCCGGCCCACCCGTCGGTCGACATGCTCAAGTCCACGAGGAAGAGCGCGGAGATGTCGCGCTCGGTCTTCACATGGGCGGAATAGAGCCTGTCGTCCGGCGTGCGGCCCGCTTCGAGGTCGGCGATGGCGTCCACGGCAGCGTTGAAGTCGATTGACGTCCCCTCGGCCTGGCGGCCAACGAGCCTTACGGAAGGGGACACGAGCTCGAAGCTCCGCGTCACCTCCCGTATGAGCCCGCGCTTTTCCTTGAGCACTCTTTCCGAGAAGCCCGCGTCCTCGCCCTCCACGGGCCTCTCGACGAGACGGGAGTAGTCGGGCCTGTATGCGCGCCTTTTGTAGTCCCATTCAGGATAATGGAAGGACTCTTCAACCTGGTCCGCTTCCTCTTCCTCGGCCCCGGCGTACCCGTCCGCCTTTTCAAGCTCGGCGTTAAAGGTGTTTGCCGTCGTCCTTTCAAGGGATGCGGTAGTTAGCTCCTCGCACTCGTCGGCCTTTTTACCGGGGTCGTCATCAGGGTCGTCGTCAAAGGGCCTCTTCACGTTCACGAACTCGGCCCATGTAATTATCTTGTCGTAGATATTGAGCGTAAGGCCGTTCTCGTTTTCCTTCTCGTCGACCTTTTCGGTGCGAGCAGCGTACCTGGCCCCCTTCCGGGGCCCTTCTCTCTCAGGCGCCTTGTCGTCCCCTGCCCGGGCCTGGTCTGGGCTTGTCTCGCCGGCTGCCCGTATGCCTGGTGAGCCGTCGTCTTTTATCCTTTCGGAGACGAGCTTCCCCCACGGGAAAAAAGGAATAATCGCCCTGTATCTTCCGGTCCTTATCCCCAGGGCCTTCCATTCCTCTTTCAGGTCGATTGCGAGCCCAAGGCTCTGCGCGGCGCTTCGGGAGACTGCAGGAGCGTCTGCGGCTGAACCCGCGAAAGTCGCCTCGACCATCTCCTTCAGGAACTCCTCTGCCTTTTCCTCGGCCTTTTTAAGGTATCTGGCGGGCGGCCTCCTTTGGAGGAGATGGCCCGAAAAATCGGCCCAGTCCCTCAATACGCCCGGATACTCCGCGAGTATCTCATGGTAAAGCCTCGCATTATCAATAATCCAGAAAAGGTCGGCGACGAGCCGGTCGGACGCGAGAAGGGAGCGGTTTTTGAAAGCGGTATCGAGCGAGCCGCGGCTTGCCTGGAAGGACAAGAAGAAAAGGAGCGCCCTCGTCATCGCCTCCCTCGCAGCCTCGTCCGGCATCTCGACTATCGAAACGGGGAAAAAAAGCGTCTCCCCGTCGGACCAGCCGAAGCCGTGCTCAGGGAGGAGCGCCGGGTGCGCCATCTTGTAGAGGACCGGCCAGTAGGGGCGCGGAGGCGTGTCTCCCCTTATATCCGCGACCTCGATCTCGCGCCCGGCTATCATCGAGGCGACAGCCGAAAACCTCCGGCGATTGCCCTCCATGACAAACGGCGCGCCCCCGCCCATCCACCCCTCCATGCGTTTACGGTGGATGAGCTGTATGGCCCTGTCAACGCCTCTTCCGATGAGATGTTCCATAAGCGCGTTTAGAAGGAGGCCTTCAGTATGTCCATCATGGCGTTGTGCAGCTCCGGGTCGTCGGTCACGGGCCTCACGACCGCCGCCTCGGAGGCCTCCTCGGGGGAAAGCCCCCTGTTCATGAGGGCCGCCGCGTGCACGAGGAGCCTCGTGCCCGGAGGGGACTCGAGCCCGGAGTCCACGAGCTTCCTCATCCTCCGCCCGGCCCGGACGAGCCTGCCCGCTATCTCCGGGGAGATGCCGCCCTCCGCTGCGACGATCTCGGCCTCGACATCCTCGGACGGGTAATCGAACTCCAATGAGACGAACCTCTGGCGGGTGGACGGCTTAAGGTCCTTCAGTATGTGCTGGTATCCCGGGTTGTAGGAGATGACCAGCATGAAATTGTCCGGAGCATGCAGCTCCTCGCCTGTCTTTTCGACCGAAAGGATGCGCCTGTCGTCCGAGAGCGGGTGCAGTATTACGATAGTGTCCTTGCGTGCCTCCACGACCTCGTCAAGGTAGCATATGCCTCCGCCCCGGACTGCGGTGGTAAGCGGGCCGTCCATCCATACCGTCTCGCGCCCCTTTATGAGGTAGCGCCCGACGAGGTCCGAGCTGGTGAGGTCGTCATGGCAGGCGACCGTATGGACCGGAAGCCCGAGCCTCCATGCCATGTGCGCTACGAAACGGGTCTTACCGCACCCGGTGGGCCCCTTGAGGAGCACCGCCATCCTCGATTCGTATGCGGCCTCGAAGACCTCTATTTCCCGGCCCAGGGGCCTGTAATACGGCTCCTTTGCAGCTGAGGCGGAGGCGCAGGCCTTGGCCTGCGCCTCCTTTGCTTCCAGATTGCCCATTCTTTGCTCCCGCCTTATGCCGCGTTGAGGGACTTGGACCTTCCCGGGAAGAAGAAGTCATAGAGGTAAACGGCAAGCCCTATGGCGAATGTCACCCCGAAGAAGAGGCGTATGCCGTAGAAAAGGCCCATGTACGCCTGCGTCTCCATATAGGAAATCCCGAGCACCCTTTGGAGGTATACCTGGACAATCCCGGCCCCGGTAAGCGCAAGGGCTATGAAGAGCATCGAGACGGCCATGGTCCAGAAGGCGAAGACTTCCTGCTTCTGGTGTGTGATTATGCCGGTCGTCTTCCTGAGATTCGGGACCGCGTAGCTCGCCATAGCGAGAACGATGACGGCGTACGCGCCGTAGAACGCGAGGTGGCCGTGGCTCGCGGTTATCTGGGTGCCGTGAGTGTAGAAGTTTATCTGCGGCAGGGTGTGCATGAAGCCCCATACCCCGGCCCCCAGGAAGCTCAGCACGGCCGCGCCCACGGTCCAGAGGACGGCAGCGCGGTTAGGGTGCAGGCGGGCGCGCTTGCCGACCATCTTGAAGCTGAAGGCCACCATCGCCGCGAAGGGCAGCACCTCTATCGCCGAGAACCACGCGCCCCAGGTCTGCCAGAAGGCCGGGGTGCCTATCCAATAATAGTGGTGGCCCGTGCCTATGATGCCCGTAAGGAAGGTTAGTCCGACTATCACATAGAGCCACTTCTCGGCGACCTCGCGGTCTATGCCGGTGAGCTTTATCAAAAGGAACGACAGGAACGCGGCCATTATGAGCTCCCATACGCCCTCGACCCAGAGGTGGACGACCCACCACCAGTAGTACTTGTCGACTGTCATGTTCGCCGGCTTGTAGAAGGCGAAGAGGTAGAAGACCGCGAGCCCGAGGAAACCTATGAGGAGGACTATCGAGATGCTCGTCCTCCGCCTGCCCCTGAGCATGGTCATTATCATGTTGAAGATGAACATGAGGACCACTATGACTATGCCGATCTTTATGATGGTAGGCTGCTCAAGGAACTCCCTGCCGTCGTGCCACCTGAAGAGGTAGCCGACGATTGCCGCCGCGCCGCCCGCGAGGAAGAGCCAGAACTGGACCATCGCCAGTTTGGTGCTGTATATCTCGCCCTCGACCTCCTCCGGAAGGAGGTAATACGCCGCGCCCATGAAGCCGAATATCAGCCATACTACGAGCAGGTTTATGTGTATCATCCTGCCGATGTTGAAGGGTATGGCCGGAAAAAGAAGGTCCGGCCAGAGGTACTGGGCGCCGATAAGGAGCCCGAAGACTATCTGGGCGCCGAAGAGCAGCATGGCCGCCACAAAGTAGGGGTAGCTGACCCGTTGTGATTCGAACTGGTATTTCATCAACTCGTCTCCTCGTTATCGTTTTTCCTGCCTGAACTGCCGATCCGCCGCGGGACTCATCCTTCCTTGTTGGGGGGCCAGTTGTTCGTGTCCACCCGGTTCATCCACTTGAAGAACTCGACGAGGCCGTCTATGTCCTCTGCGGAAAGGTCGAAGCGCGGCATCCTCCTGGTCGCGCCCCAGCCCTGTACCGCAGTGGTCTCGAGTACGGTCCTGAGGAACGGCTCGCCGCGCCTTTCGATGACGTTCCCCAGCTCAGGCGCGTAATAGGCCCCTTCCCCGAGGAGCGTATGGCAATTTATGCACGCGTGCTTCTCCCAGACCTCCTTGCCGTGCGCCACCTGGGGGGTGATGTCATCCGGGTTCGTCATTGCTGTGAAGGCCACGTGGGACAGGTAAGTGAGGTAAAGGAATACAGCCGTCACTGCGACAGTCGCCACGATGAACATATTTCTTGCCGACATCTTGGTCATTATCGTTCCCTTCTCCTTATCTTAATGGCCGAATCAGGGGATTCTGCGAGGGCATGGCGTCCCATGTGTCCCGAAAATCCCCTTTCCGGCCCCTTTTCAGGCGTATCGATGCGGCTGGCAGGCGCGAAACTCCGTGCCCCCGCCAGTTTCAGGCATTCCTGACCGTTGTGCCCTATACTGAAATCAGGGGAGTCCAAAGACAGCTCCGATTTTAACAGTCCGCATGCGAAACAAAATGATTTATGTCAGCACATTAAAAAACTGACGTTTCGGAAGGGTCGTCAACGCCCCTGCTCATTGCGTCCGTTCATAATTACGAGTTTTTCGGGAAACGCTGACCGAAATCATTTTAAGCGGGGAAGACTACTGCTAAGATGGGCGTGAGTTCAGGAGGAAAACACGGATTATGAAGTTCACAATAGATAAAGGGACCTGGATGGTAGCGCTCGTATCGGCCCTGCTCCTTACGGCCGCGACACTTGCAGTGTCCGGCGGATGAGTCGTCGGAACCAACCGGCCTTGAGCGTCTGCGATAAATGAGCCCTTTGCAGGTCCCTATCCTATCCAGTCCTGTAAAAATCTAAAACTCTAAAAAACTCCTGCCTTCTTTGTAATCCTCCCCTATAATAGGGCCGTTGAAAAATGGAGTTTTCCGGCATACGATGTATGCGAAAGAAGAACTTCAGGATGCGGAAGTCGAGATTTACAGAGTCGCAGATTGTGGCGGTGCTGAAGCAGGTGGAAGGCGGACGCACCGTCAAGGACGTCTGTCGCGAGCACGGGATCAGCGAGAACACCTACTACAACTGGAAGTCGAAGTATGGCGGGATGGGGGTCTCCGACATCCGCAAGATGAAGGAGCTTATCGAGGAAAACCGCCATGAGGCGCTCGGAAACCTTACGCCTACTGGGTATCTGGCGTCAAAACAACCATTGGAAAACCTCCTTTATTACGCGGCACTAAAAAGGGGAGGTTTACACGAACATCACAGGCACCTCCATTATCCGTTAAGGGTAAGCACTATCGCCGCGGCACTAAAAGCGCCTCGCATGACGACTGACTAATAATAACGGTTCCAGTGCAAGACCGCCTCGGTCGAGTAGAAGCCGTCGAAGTCCTCGCGCTTGAGGTTCAGCATCACCGCGCTCTCCTTCCCCGTCGTGAAGGTCTGGTTAAGCTCGGCGGTGAGTACGTCATGTCCGTCGCCAGGGCCGAATGCCCGGGCAGTGAACTCGAGCTGGGCCGTCCAGCTCTCCGCAAGCCTTCCCATTGCGCCGGCCTTCAAACCTCCGCCGAGCGCATATCCCTTCTCAAGCCTTTGTCCGGCCTTGGCCTCCGGCCCGGCAAAGGCATAGAGGAGCGGGCCCGGCCACTGGCCGTAGCTCAAGCCGACCGAGGCGGAGACGCCAGCCACGGTCCTCGGCTCCACGCCTGAATACTCCCTCTCGATCGCGTTTGCCGTGACCAGCCAGGAAACGGGCTTGAAGAACCTGTCCCTGGGCGAGACCGAGATTATCTCCAGGACGGTGAGCCTTTCCGCTTGAAGCCCCCTCCCGTCGAAATAATACCTCGCCTCGCCTTCGAGAAAGGTTATCGCCGCCCCGGGGAGATACCCGTCCTGCGGGTCCATGAGCGCGTGGTTTGCGGGCCTGAGCCTTATTGAGGCGAACTCGCCGTCCCCGCGGAAACCCGCACCTAACGAGAGCCTTGCCGGGCCGTGGCCGTCGTCAGGCGGCCTGGGGGCGCTTATGTCATACGGCGGGATGAGCCCGAGCGTGCTCCTTGCCCCGAGCACCCCTATGTACCTTGCGGTGTATTCATCCTTCGGGAGCTTCCTCTTCGAATACCTGTACTGGACGTACTCGGAGGCGAGGTCCAGGACCCTGGCCCGCTCCGCTCTCGGGATGCGCTCGGCCCTGGCGAAATCATCCGGGTCCAGCCTGCCGGATGCGAGCTCAAGCGCGGCGGTGCGGAGGCCCCTGTCCAGAAGCCCCTCTATGTGCCGTATCCTTGAAGCCTTTGAAGGCCTGTACTGGGCCTCGCCGAAGCTCATGCCGGTCTTTTTGACGGCCCTTACCGTGTCCATCGGGATGACCCAGGGCGGAAGGAGCTTGAGGAGGTCCGTCTCCGGCCTTGCCGCGGTAAGCGCAAGGAGCAGGTTATAAGAGCAGTTCTCGTCGAAGAAGTAGTAATCAGAGTAAATGTCCTTGAGCTCCCAGAGGTGAAGGAGCATCCTCTCGACCTCTTCAGGCGTGAAATCGAGCCTGTACTCCCACATGTCCCTGTTTTCGAGGTAACTGTACTCCTTTATCTTCTCGTAGTACGGGAGCAAGCCGAAGTACCCCTTGTAGGCGCCGGTAAGCCCCTTAACGGCGAAGAGGATGCCGCTAGTCTCCGGGGTGACGGCGGAATAGTTTACCGCGAACGAGAAAAGTGTCGATTCCCTGTCGGAATCTATGCGCAGGAGCGTGTGCCCGAACATGGATGCCGGGCTGTTTATGTGCGATACCGGAAAAACGAGCACGGCCGAGCGGGGATCCATCTCCTTCATCAGCTCGTTGAAGGCCTTGCACTCGGGCGATGGAAGTTTCGTGCGGTCTATGGAGAGCTCCTCCGAGAGCCACCTGTACCTGGCTATGAACCTGCACTGGGGGTGGGCGTCACCGTCGAGGTCGTCCCTGAAGAACGCCATGAGGGTCCCATGAAGCTCAGCCCCGGGGTCGTTCTTTCCGGAAGGCGAGTTGAAGAAGGCAGGGTCGTCCACGAGGCTTGAGTGGCCGCCCAGAAGGGCCGGCATGTAATGGAGGAGCACATGCCACTCGCGCTGTTCATGGAGTCCCATCGAGACTGCCCTTTCCGCGAGCGCTTCGGCGTACACCTCTGCTGAAGCGGCTGCCCGGGACGAAGAGAGCGCCAGCGCGGCGAGCACCAGAAAAAAGAGAGGCCATGCCGGCCAAAGAGACCGGCATGGCCTTGGACTGCCTTTTGAATTTCTGCTACGAGTTGGAAGCAATCTTGTAGATGCCATCGATCACGTCGGACGACTCCACGGCTGACGAGCCGTATATGCCGGTGAAGTTCTCCTGGAGCTTCGAGTAGAACTCCGGCCTCTTCTCGGAGGGTATCTCCATCAGCTCGGCCAGGGTCGAGAGGGTCTCGCCGTTGCCGGCAGCGATGTCCTGCGCGAGCGGGTCCATGTTGTCCGCCACGAACCTCAACACCTTCTCGTTCTCGACGAACATCGAGGGCTGCGAACACCCGAGGGTGCCGGAGGTGATGCCGAAGGTCTGGTTGCCTAAAAACCCGTTCGTGGTGACCGCAAGTATCTNNATCTGGAAGATAGTCTTGTCCTGGCCGATTTCCTTGAAGAGCATGTTGCCGAGTCCGCAACCCACGTTGGTATCGTACGACTGGGCAGCGGCAGTACCCGGGAGCATGAACGCCCCCGCAAGGAGAAGCGCGGAACCGAAACCAATGAGTCTTTTCATCCAGGGCCTCCTGAGAGTTTTTCTTCTTTTATAACTAAAGCACCCGGATGTCAAACGAAATATTTCCAAATTTAAACACCGAAGTCACAGACACGTAAAAGGCCACGCGCCCTCTTTAGGGCGTCATGGCCTTCGTTTATAAACGGAGCGAAAATCGCCCGGCCCGGCCTAAAGCGAGGTCTTGGAAATATTATCTATAACGTCCGCGGACTGGACGCCCCCGGAGGCGTATACCTCCTTGAAGTTGGACTGGAGCGCGGCATAGAAATCGGCCCTTTTCTCGACGGGCACCTCCATGAGCTCGGCCACGGTCGCGAGAGACTCGCCGCTCCCGGCGGCCATGTCCTGTGCGAGAGAGTCCATGTTGGCGGCAACGAAGGTATTGAGCCTCTCGTTCTCGACGAATAACGTCGGCTGCTGGCACCCGAAGACGCCGAAGGTGATGCCTATGGTCTGGTTAAAGAGTATCCCGTTCGTCGTTATCGCGAGCACCTGAAAGAGTGTCGCGTCCCTCTCCTTCATCAGCACGCTTCCAAGGCCGCAGCCGACGTTCTGCTCGAAGGTCTGCGCCGCTGCCGGAGCTGGAAGCGCCGCGAACCCTACGAGAAAGGCAAGGGCGCATCCTGATATGGTAAGCCTTTTCATGCCAGCACCTCCAGAGTTGTTTTTCAAAAGAGAATAGCTCAAAAAATCCGGTTGTCAAATGTCCGCACAAAAAAAAATGCAGCCTCCTGCCCCCTTTCGACGGAGTAAAATAAAATGCCAATCCCCTAACCGAAAATAATCATGCACTTACGTGAAAAAGCCCGTCCGGGCTGTAAAAAGATTTTACTCCGGTGGCTCCGGCCCGTCCGAAAATAGCCCTAAACACAAGGGATTCAGGCTGGCACGGCTCTTGCTAATCAAAAGGGAATCAAAACACCAAAGGAGGAATTGCAATGAAGAAGAGCCTACTCTACGGAGCCGCGTTCGCCGGATGCCTTGCACTCTCTGTCCCCGCCGTAAGCTTCGCAAACGTGCCGAACGGACCTAACGGTAATGGCGGCAACACCAACATCAACACCGCCGTAGCCAGCGCCACCAACACGACCGTAGTACAGGTCAAGAACATCATCAAGCTGAACAGCGGGAAGAACCACTTCAAGCCCTCGAAGAGAAACAACTTCAAAGGCCCCGTCGCGATCAATTCCGTGAACGGACATGGCAAGAACTTCAAGAAGGGCGGCAAGGACTTCAACGGCGGCATGGGCTATAACGGCAAACACGGCAAGAAGGGCAAGAACGAGAACAACAACAACCACGCAGTGCCCGAGCCCGGCACCATGGCCCTCCTCGCAGCAGCTGTAGGCGCGATCGTCATAAGGAAGAGGCAGACCGCAAACTGAGCCCAGGGAGAGAGGACAAAAAAAGCCG
>DIDN01000116.1 GCA_002418185.1 Deltaproteobacteria bacterium UBA5799 | reverse complement strand
AGCTTCATGGTTAGTTCCCGACTCAGGCGTTCCATCTCATCGACATTATCAGTCATGTCGCCGGAGCACTCTTGATGACTTTCGCTTTTTGGTCCAACTGGGCCAGGGCGAAAAATATCCGCGATATTCTTCGCCCTTCCCAAAAGCCTTTTTGCGTTTTTAATCATAATCCCACCTAAAAGGAAATTTTGGCGTAAATGTCCTTCATCTGTCTCGCGACAACGGGCCAGGCAAAACGCTTTTCGGCGGCAGCCCGCGCCGCTTTCCCCATTCGAGAAGAACTGGCCGGGTCGCCGAGCAACTTTATTACGGCATCGGCCATCTCATCGGGGTTACCCTGCTTGCAGAAAATGGCATATTCCTCGTTAATGTAGTCGCGGATCCCGCCCACATCAGACACCGCTATCGGCACGCCGCAAGCCATGCTTTCCAGGACCGCGTTATTCGCCGTACAGTCTATCAACGGCTGAATAACAACAGACGCTTCCCTGTATTTCTGTCTCAATTCAAGGTCCGAAATGCCTGATAAAACCACAATGCCGCTGTCCTTCAGCTGTTCGCGATTCTTTTCTGGCGTGACAGCCTCGACCCTGATTGAGGCATCGCGAGCCCTCAATATCCTGTCCACATCTTTCAATGTCTGGAAATCACGGAGCCAATTACCCACGAACAGGCACAATTTCGGGTCGCGCCTGGTCTTCGGGTCAGGCGTGAAAAACTCGACATCAATGCCATGCGGAACAAAAAAAACGTTATCGTTATACTTCCTCAAAAATTCAGCCTGGTCATTCGACATTGCAATGATTGCGTCCAGATGCTTCATTTTTTCCATGAACGGGGAAGACCTTCTGCCCAACTTACTGAACCAGGATACAGGCTGATGATAGGAGGCAATAAACGCCTTGCCCCTGCGGTTGTGGCTCGCAGAATAGCAAAACGTGTTCTCTCCATAAATGAAATGGAATATGTGTTTTCTCCGCACCGCAATATGGGCGAGCAGATTGATTTCAATATCAAGTTCTGCCTGTCCATACTGCTCCCATTTCCTGTTCGATTTCTCGATTAGCGCGTTTTTGATTGGTTTGGGGACGAAAGAGGAAACAGGGAACAGGCGCAGGGGGTCGGACGCAATATAGTCCAGCATGCGATGGTAGCCGGAATGCTCCGAGTGATGACCGAAAACCTTTGTTATGAAATGTACACTGGGCTGCAAAGACTTCATCCCTTCTTTGCCTTAATCTCGATTCCCGCTCATCGGCGCGCCCTACCTGCCTTCTCTCCTTAAAGCGCCCCAGACCTTTCGCAAGGGGCCGGTAACCCTCCAGCTAATGCTGTCGCGGATGGCCTGAATCTCGTTTTCCAATAATCCGATCCGTATTTCGAGAGTTTTTATCCTGTCCTTCTTGCGGCTGTGGTGCATTTTAAATTCGCTCAATTTTTTAATAATGGCCTTGCTGTCCGCTTCAAGCTGGCTACTCTCGCCATCGCTCATCCGCCGCCCTCCCCTATGCAGGTTTTTTCAATCTCGTCCACGTACCGGCTTATCCTCCTGAACTCCGCTTCATATGCGCGTGTTTCGGCGTCCTTCTTTTTGAGCGCCTCCTGGGAGTTCTTCAGCGCCTCCTGGCCATTTTTCAATGCCTCTGTCCTGCTGCACAGGTTCTTCATATAATCCGAAAAGAAATATGCGTATTCGGCGTACTCGTTGAATATCTTTTCCGCCTTCGAGTCGAACGCCCCGTCAGCCGACGCCTTCCCGGAGCAGGCCCCCTCAAGAAGCTCATAAAGCTCTACAACGGGCCTCGGTGCGCCGTAATTCCTGAGGTCGTCGATGGTCGAGACGCTGTGGCGCATGCCGGGTTTTATGAACTGCGCCATCTCGGCCCGGAACGCAGACGCGTCCGCGGGCCAGTCGAGCCCCAACTCGGCGAAGCACCTCGAAAGCTCGCCTTCCCAGTCCTTTATGAACGTGTCGTAGTGCAGGAAAGCGCGGCGGAGCCCGGCTGTCGCCCTCAGGGCCATGCAGTTGTAATTGAGCCATACCGCAAGCATACCGCCGCGGTTCAGCATCTTCCTTCTCTCGAAAGACCTCACCACGTCTATGGGATTGCGGATGATGTGAAGAAAAACCGTCTCAACGCCCATCTCCTTAAGGACTTCCTTCCATATGTCGACGAAAACGGATGTCCTCGGGTCTTTCCACGCCCAAAGGGGACGCCCGGCAAAGGCCCTGGTTACGAGGCCCTTAAGCTCTTCCCTGTAAGGGGCCATGTCCTCGGCGAGGTGCCAGCCCTCCGGGAGGGGGACAACGAAATCCCACGAGAGGCCGAACTTCCGCTGAAGGCCCTCGTGGAATTTTACGACGTCGCTCCTCTCCCAGAACCCTTCGGGGTTATAGTCCTCCGGCGGGACGAGGTCGTGCTCTTCGCCTATGTATGCGCCGAGGAGGTTTATGGACCTCGTTATGGCCGAGGTGCCGCTCCTGTGCATGCCGAGTATGCAAATGGATTTCTGACCCATGCTCTTTCCCTGAACGTAACGTGGATTTTCTTGTTCTTTCCGCGGCCCTCAGACAAGACCTTTTTCGGAGATGTACGCCATTATCATCTCCGCGCCCTGCTGGACGGAGACCTGGTCTGTCCTTATGTGCACTTCAGGGCTGTGGGGCGGCTCGTAAGGGTCGTCTATGCCCGTAAACTGCTTTATCTCGCCGGCCCTCGCCTTTGCGTAAAGTCCCTTTACGTCCCTTTTTTCGCAGACCTCGACAGGGCAGTCCACGAAGACCTCGATGAACTCTCCGCCCGCGTGCTCTATCATCTTCCTGACATCGTCCCTCACGCTCCTGTAAGGAGAGATGGCGGAGACGAGGTTCGGGACCCTGTGCTTGGATAGGAGGTGGGCGACCCAGCCTATCCTCATGATGTTGGTGTCCCTGTCCTCCTTTGTGAAGCCGAGCCCCTTGGAAAGGTGGGTCCTTACGACGTCTCCGTCAAGCACCTCGACGTTCGTCACGCCCATCTCCTGAAGCCGGTGGTGCAGGAGGTTGGAAAGAGTCGTCTTCCCCGCGCCTGAAAGCCCAGTGAACCAGACCGTAAAACCCTTTTTCATTCGGTTCCTCCCCTTGCCGCAAAATATAGTCAATTCGATATGGAATGCTCCTCTTTTTCAGCCGATACGGAAACCGAGCTCCCGCTGTTTACTATCCCGTACGAGCCGGTCGTCCCTATTACCTTGAAAAATACCACGTCGAGCCTTCTGTCATGGAATACCCTTGTGCCCTTGTCATACTCTGCCACTGAGGAAGTTATCGCGTACTGGCCCGGGTTCAGGTTCATCTTCTGGTCGAAGCGGATTTCCCTGACCTCGCCCTTTTTTACCGGGCCTATGGGCGTCTTGGTAGAATCGGTGCTCGCGCCCGAAAGCTCCAGGCCGTTAAGGGTCTTTATGGTGAAGCCCAGGTTCGGCTCTTCCATGTCTCTTTTAAAGAGCACCTTCGCCTTTATGATATACGGCTCTCCGGCCTCGATGAGCGTCGCCGGCTCGCCGTTTCCGTTCAAAAGCTCTATTGACTTAAGTTCCGCCCCGCCAGCGCCGAAGCGGACCTCGCCTGGCTCCTTCACCCTCTCGTCTTCCACGTTGTCGGCAGGTTTCGCCGCCGCCCCTGTGCCGCCCATCTTCCTGGCGTACTCGGCCTCCCTCTCGGCGAGCGCCTTGCTGTAAGCGTTGACCACTTCCTTGGGGCTTCCCGCCAGGACGACCCTGCCCCTGTCGAGGAACATGGCCTGCGTGCAGATGCTCGTTATGGTCCCAACGCTGTGGGACACGAACAGGATGGTCTTCCCGCTCTTCTGGAACTCCTCGAGCCTCCGGTAGCACCGCCTCTGGAACATGGCGTCGCCCACGGCGAGCGCCTCGTCCACGATGAGTATCTCGGGGTCTATGTTTATGGCGCAGGCGAAGGCGAGCCTCACGTACATGCCGCTCGAATACTTCCTGACGGGCTGGTCTATGAAGTGGCCTATGTCCGCGAAGCCGGCTATGGAGTCGAACCTCTCCTCCATCTCCTCCCGCGAGATGCCCCGCATCGCGCCCTGCAGGAAGACGTTCTCCCTGCCCGTGAACTCCTTGTTGAAGCCCGCGCCGAGCTCGAGGAGGGCCGATATCCTGCCGCTAACCTCCACGCTCCCGGTCGTGGGGGTCAGTATGCCGGCTATTATCTGCAAAAGGGTGCTCTTGCCGGAGCCGTTCTGCCCGACTATGCCGAAGGTCGTGCCCTTCGGCACCTCAAGGCTTATGTCCCGGAGCGCCCAGAAGTCCTTGTGGTACTTCTTGCCGAACGGGTGAAGGAGCTCCTTCATCCTGTCCACGGGCGCAGGGTACATCCGGTAGCTCTTGCTGACGTCCCTTATGCTTATGGCCGTCTCTGAGGACATGTCCCCTTACAAGACCTCCGCGAAGCCGGGCTTCAGGCGCCTGAAAAACAGGCCGCCGACGCCAAAGGCGGCCAGGGACACGAAAGCCAGATAAAGCAGCTGTTCCATGTCAGGGAGCCTTCCGGCAAGGAGCGAAATCCTGAACCCCTCCACGACTACATGCATGGGGTTGAGCCGGAGGACCTCGATCAGCCCCCCGGGCACGATGGAGGGCGAGTAGAATATGGGGGTCAGGAAGAACCATGCCAGCATGAGCATGTCTATTACCTGCTTCAGGTCCCTGAGATAGACGTTAACGCTCGAGAGCATCCAGCCGAGCCCCACGGCGAAGATCGAGATGAAAAAGAGGTAAGGTATTATGAGCGGCGCATAAAACGGCAGCCGCCACTCCAGCACCACGAGCGCAACGAACAAGAGCCCCAGGCCGATGAGGTGGTTCATGAAGCTGCTGATTATCGAGACTATGGGCAGAAGCTCGGAGGGGAAGCCGACGGCCTTTTTCACGAGGTTGCTGTTCGCGTTGATGGAGTTCATGGCCGAAGTCACACCCTGCTGGAAGAACTGCCAGGGGAGTATCCCGGCCAGGAGGAAGAGGATGTAGCTGTCGGTCCCATAGGACGCGTCGGGCCGCGACCTGAATATCACCCCGAAG
>DIDN01000002.1:5841-20195 GCA_002418185.1 Deltaproteobacteria bacterium UBA5799 | reverse complement strand
GTCCCAGAAGACCCTCTCCGAGCTCATACGGGGATATCTCAAGACATAAGCAGCCCGGCACTCCCGCTGCTGCGGTTGCGCGCGCCTGCCTTCGCTGTTAGAATCAATGCATGACAGCCGCCTGAGATGCGGCCGCTACCACTCCCTTTACGAGGTGCCTGATGGCCCTCCGGCTCTCGCCCGGCGCTATTACCGTTCTCGAGAAGCGCTACCTCAAGAAAGACGATTCAGGCCGCGTGGTCGAAAGCCCTGACGGCATGTTCAGGCGCGTGGCCGGGAACATAGCGCAGGCCGAGTCCCTGCTCGGCAGGCCCGAGAACGCCTCCCGCTACGAGGAGGCCTTCTACGGCCTCATGTCCCGGCTCGAATTCCTCCCGAACTCCCCGACGCTCATGAACGCGGGCAGGAGGCTCCAGCAGCTTGCGGCCTGCTTCGTCCTCCCGGTCGACGATTCCCTCGAGTCCATATTCAAGGCGGTAAAGAACACCGCGCTCATACACCAGTCCGGAGGCGGCACCGGGTTTTCCTTTTCGAGGCTCCGCCCAGCGGACGACATCGTAAGCTCGACCGGAGGGGCCGCGAGCGGCCCGGTCTCGTTCATGCGGGTCTTCAACGCCGCGACCGAGGCCATAAAGCAGGGCGGCACGCGCAGGGGCGCCAACATGGGGATACTCCGCGTGGACCACCCGGACATCATGCAGTTCATAACCGTAAAGGATGACCCGTCCGAGTTCAGGAACTTCAACCTCTCGGTCGCGGTGACCGACTCCTTCATGCGCGCCCTCGAGGAGGGCGGCCCGTACGAGCTCGTGAACCCGAGGACCGGCTCTCCCTGCGGGAGGCTCCCCGCAGGGGAGGTCTTCGACCTCATAGCCTGGAGCGCCTGGAAGAGCGGCGAGCCGGGCGTGATCTTCATAGAGCGCATTAACGCGGCGAACCCGACCCCGCTCCTCGGCCCCTTCGAGGCCACGAACCCCTGCGGCGAGCAGCCGCTCCTGCCGTACGAGCCATGCAACCTGGGCTCCATAAACCTCGGGAGGATGGTCAGGGAAGAGCGCGGCGGGTGGGCCCTGGACTGGGACAAGCTCGGGACGACGGTCGCGCTCTCGGTCAGGTTCCTCGACGACGTCATTGAGATGAGCAAGTACCCCATGAGCGAAATAGACGCGATGGCCAGGGGGAACAGGAAGGTGGGCCTCGGCGTCATGGGGTTCGCCGACCTCCTCGTCCGCCTGAGGCTCCGGTACGGGAGCGAGGAGAGCTACGAGTTCGCGCGGAGGCTCATGAAGTTCATAAGCGAGAGGGCATGGGAGACCTCCAGGGCGCTCGCCCGGGAGAGGGGCCCATTTCCCAACATAAGGGGGAGCGTATTCGACGGGTCAGGGGTCTCTCCGGTAAGGAACGCCACCGTAACGACCATCGCGCCCACAGGGACGCTCAGCATAATAGCCGCCTGCTCTTCGGGCATAGAGCCGTTCTTCTCCCTGAGCTTCGTAAGGCAGGTGCTTAACGGGATAGAGATACCCGAGGTGAACCCGCTCGTGGCCGAAGTGGCGAAAGAGGAGGGCTTCCATAACGAAAGCCTCATCGAGCACGTGGCCGGGGGAGGGGACATGAAAGACAGGGACGAGGTGCCGGAGCGGATAAGGGACGTTTTCGTCACTGCATATGAGCTGCCGCCCGAAGCCCACATAAGGATGCAGGCCGCCTTCCAGGAGCATACCGACAACGCGGTCTCCAAGACAATAAACCTTCCGCCCGACGCCTCTGTCGAGGACGTCAGGGCAGCGTACCTCGCCGCATGGGGCCTCGGCTGCAAGGGCGTTACCGTCTACAGGTCCGGGACCAGGGCCGAGCAGGTCCTCACCTGCAAAAGCCCGCTCTACTGCTGAAAAGTACGGGTGGACAAAGCCCCCCGATTCTGATAAGAAGATGGGGCGAGGCGTTCTGCCCGCCTGCGGCGCGCCCAGCCGAAAATCCACGCGACAGGACGGTAGGAATGAAGATTTCCCCATCGGTACTCTCCGCCGATTTCACAAGGCTCGGCTCGGAACTGAAGGCCGTCGAGGACGGAGGCGCCGACTACATACACGTCGACGTCATGGACGGCAGGTTCGTCCCAAACATCACCATAGGGCCGTTCGTGGTCGAGGCCATAAGGAGGGGGACGAAGCTGCCGCTCGACGTGCACCTCATGATAGAGGAGCCGGAAAGGTACATAGACGATTTCGCCAGGGCCGGGAGCTCCATAATAACCGTCCACGTCGAGGCCGCCACCCACCTCCACAGGGCGGTGCAGGCCGTAAAGGGGCACGGGCTCCGGGCCGGCGTCTCGTTAAACCCGGGGACCCCCGTCTCGTCCATCGAAGCCATCATAGGGGACGTGGACCTCGTGCTCGTGATGTCGGTCAACCCCGGCTTCAGCGGCCAGGACTTCATACCCGCGACACTCGGCAGGATCGGCGCTGTACGCCGGATGATAGAGGCTACGGGCAGGGAGATCGAGCTCGAAGTGGACGGCGGCGTAAAGGCCGCGAACATACGTACGATCGCCGCCGCCGGGGCCGACGTCTTCGTCTCGGGCTCCGGGGTCTTCTCCACCCCGGACTACGCCAAGACCATTTCAGAGATGAAAAAAGAGATAGCTTCCGCATAAGTCCGAATAAGCAACCCCGTCCCGACATACACCTCGCGCTAATCAGTCACAGCTCTCCGTCCATCTGGAGAAATCATCGTCCCGTCCTCCCAGGGGAGCTTCGGCGGCCCGCGTTTGCGAGCGGGGCCGCCCGGAGGATAACCAGATGCAGGTACCCGCCCCAGGCCGCCGCGGCACATCTGAGCTTGAAATGCTCAGGGAAGAGCTCGAAAAGGCGAGGGAGCGCGAGAAGGAGCTCATGAACACGCGCCGCGCCATGCTCTCGCTCCTCGAGGACAACACCGCGATCGCAGAGGGCGTCCTCAAGTCCAAGCGGGAATGGGAAGCCACCTTCGACAGCATACTCGACCCCATACTCATCCACGGCGCCGATATGAGGGTCATCAAATGCAACAGGGCGTACCAGGCCGTTGCCGGAATGCCGTTCGAGAAGATAATCGGCAGGAGGTACTACGAGGTCTTCCCGAAGATGGACGGGCCTTTCGAGGCGTGCAGGGGCATGCTCGAAAGGGGGGAGCCCCACGCCTCTACCGCGGAGATAAGGGTCTCAGGCCCGGACAGGGTCTATAACGTGAGTTTTTTTGTGCTTGAGAAGGGGGAAGAGCCCACTGCCATCCAGGTCTTCAGGGACGTAACAGAGGAAAAGAGGAGGGCCGAGAGGGAAAGGCTTGTATACGAGCTCTCGCAGGACGTGATGGGGAGCCTGGACCTGGAGTTCAGGCTCAAGAGGATATGCGGCACGGCCGTGGGCTTCGGCTTCAGGATGGCCTTTGTGGACCTCCTTGACCCCGAAACCGGAGAGACGCACTCCAGGACGCTCGCCGTGGAGGGCGAGGGGCCGCCGTCTTTGATGGCCGGCCTTGCGTCCGCCGAGGAGCTCTCGTTGACGGCCGTAAGGAGCGGGAAGCCCGAGGTGAAGAACGGCATACATTTCCGGTGGGAGGACGCGCGGGGCGGCGGCCCGGAAGCCGGGCCGGGGTCGGCGGCCTCGTTCCCGGTAACCGAAGCAGGGAGGCCCATTGCCGTACTTACCATATGCTCGGCAGAAAAGGAGTTCCCTTATAACGAGGTCTCGTTCCTCCAGACACTTGCCAACCAGGCTGCGCTTTGCATAAGGAACGCGAAGCTCTTCAGCGAGCTGAAGGACGCCTCCCGTAGGATGAGGGAGGAGATGGAGATCTCCAGGCACCTCCTGGCCATAGCCTTCGCGACCGAGCACACGACGGACATCGACAAGCTCATGGGGCACGTGGTCGAAAGCCTTGCCTCCGTGATGGAGGCGGACTCCTGCCTCTCGTACCTCTGGAAGAGGGAGAAGGGAGTCTTCGAGCCCTCGACCCAGAAAGGGCTCCCGGCCGAGCTGGCGCCGCTTTTCAGGACAGACCAGCTTAAACCCGACCTGCCTTTCGTAAAGAGGGCTATGGAGTCGGGGCCGCTCATCGAGGTCTTCGGGGACGGCTCCGGGAAAGAGTCGCTCGAATGGGCGGTCGGGACCGAGGCCGCGATAGTCCTGCCCCTTGCCCGCAAAAGCGAGTGGCTGGGCGTGCTGCTGTGTCTGTACACCTGCCCTCCGGGCAAGTACAGCGGAGGGCTCGACCGCAGGGACAGGGAGGTGCTCGGCGGCATCTCCTACCAGGTCTCGACGGCCCTGGACGAGGCCAAGCTCTACCAGGACTCGATAAACAGGGCGCTCGACCTTTCGAGGAAGGTCGAGACCATAAGCATAATGCACGAGATAGACAAGTCCATACTCTCGACCCTCGAGCCCGGCGAGATACTCGAGATCACGGCCAGGATGGTCTCGAAGGTAGTCTCATGCGACAGGGCCACCGTCGCCCTCGTCGACAGGGAAAAGGGCGGCTTCGTGTACCAGGCCGGCTTCGGCATATCCATTGAAAAAGGGAGCCTAATCCCCTTCGCGGACACGACCACGACCGAGATATTGATCGCCGGGAGGCCCCAGTTCGTATCCGACATATCCGGGTCCGCGCGGCTCGGCCTCGAGGAGGCCCTATTCAGGGACGGTTTCCTATCCCACCTGAGGGTCCCCCTCGCGGTGAAGGGGGAGGTCGTGGGGGTGCTTACCGTGGGGGCCAGGAGGAAGGCCGCCTTCACCTCGGACGACTATTCGGTGGTGGAGAAGCTCGCCTCGCAGATAGGGGTCGCGCTGGAGAACGCGAGGCTCGTAAGCGACTTGAGCGAGCTCTTCCTCGGCATAGTGAAGACCCTTTCCGAGGCGATCGACGCCAAGAGCCCGTGGACCAAGGGCCACTCGGACAGGGTCACGAAATACGCCATGGACATAGCCCGCGAGATGTCTTTTTCAGCCGGGGAGCTAAAGGACATGGAACTCGCCGGCCTCCTTCACGACATAGGGAAGCTCGGGACCTACGAGTCCATATTGGACAAGCCCGGCAGGCTCACCGAAGAGGAGATAGCCGTCATAAGGAGGCACCCGCAGAAGGGCGCGGACATACTCTCGCCCATAAGGCAGATGAAGAGGATAGTGCCCGCCATAATGCACCATCACGAATCATACGACGGGTCGGGTTATCCGGGGGGCTCCAAGGGGAGCGAGATCCCGCTCATGGCGCGCATACTGGCCGTCGCGGACACCGTGGACGCGATGAGCGCCGACAGGCCGTACAGGAAGGGCCTGCCCATGGAGAACATCGTCCGCGAGCTTAAAAGGTGCTCTGGCACGCAGTTCGACCCGGATGTCGTAAAGGCTTTCCTCAAGTCGGCAGCCGGGGACGGGGGCGCCGATCACCTCACGCGGGTGTAGCCGAGCCCTATGCCTATGCCGATGCGCGGCCCCGGGTCGTAGGAGGGCGGGTCGAGGAGAGAGTGCTCCCTGGGCTGGATAACCGGGTAGTCGTAAGTGATCCTCCCGATGCGGAGCCTCTCGGTGCCGGTTATCTCGCCCGCGACCGTTATCCTCTTGCCCCTCGAGTATATGGCCGGGTCCCTGAAGCCCTGGAACTCGACGAGGAACCTGCCGGCCGATTCGTCGCGCTCGGCAGGCCGGAGCCTCGAATCGAGCCCCTCCTGCAGTACCTCCACGACCGTCCGTCCTTCTTCGTTACGGGTCTCGAGGATCGTCCCCCCGAAGACGACCGACTTCCCTATGTAGTCGGCCGGCCTCCCGGCGACTTCGCTGAACTCGAGGCCGCGGTCGACGGTCCCGAGCGTGTCTTTCGATATGACCGGGGCGCAGCCGGATGCGAGGATAAGCGCGAGGGCTGTAAGAAAAAGGGACCTCTTGGACATGGGCGTATTCCCTTCTGGTTGTGAAAACCGGGTGAGGCCACTATAATTGAAAATAGCAGGTTAATGGCAACTGTCAACCAGGGGCGCGGAATGAAGGCAAAGGGTAGGTTCGTCGTGCACAGGCACGAGGCCAGGCATCTGCATTACGACCTCCGCATCGAGCACGGAGGCGTCCTGAAGAGCTGGGCCGTTCCAAAGGGGATGCCCGAGAGTACAGGCGTCAAAAGGCTCGCGGTGGCAGTGGAGGACCACCCGCTCGACTACATCGGCTTCGAAGGCACGATACCGGAAGGGCGGTACGGGGCGGGCAAGGTAGAGGTCTGGGACAGCGGGACCTGCGTCGAGGAGGCCTGGGGTGGAGACAGGATAACCGTCGAGCTTGCCGGGAAAAGGCTTTCGGGCAGATACGCACTTGTACGCTTCATGGAGAAGAACTGGCTGCTTATGAAGCTCGGGCCGAGGGGCGCTTGAGCCCCCTCCCGGGCCGAGTCGCTTGAAAAAGCCATGTCCGAGGAGCTTGAGTCCTTTGCCCCTACTGAAGGCCGTCCCAGTCGCCGAGGAGGAATCCTAATGCGGCGACCGCGGCCCTGACGGCGTTCTCGGTGCCTGCCCGGAGCGCGTTGGCCGTAATCTTCCCGGTGCTACCCTTGTTGACCACGCCGGTGATACAGCCGCCCTTGAGCCCCAGGGCCGAGGTGACGGTGAGCAGCGTCGAGGACTCCATCTCGTAGTTCAGCACGTTCAAGGCCTTCCATTCCCTTGTCGCGCCCCTGAACCTCCGGAGCTTGTACTTCATGAAGGAGTCGGTCCTCTCCTCCCCGGGGTAGAAGGTGTCGGACGAGGCGGTCACTCCCACATGGAACCTGACCCCGGCCTCTCCAGCGCCGAGTACGAGGGACGCGACGATTGAAAAATCCGCTACCGCCGGGTACTCGATAGGCGCATAGTGCGTGGACGCGCCGTCAAGGCGGACCGAGCCCGTCGTAATGACGCAGTCCCCGTTCTTTATGTGGTCCTGTATGGCCCCGGTCGTCCCGACGCGGATGAAATGCGTAACGCCCAGCTGCGCGAGCTCGTCAACGGCGATCGATGTGGACGGGCCGCCTATGCCCGTGGAGGTAACGAGCACCTTCCTGCCCATTGCCTCGGTGAGGCAGGTGGTGAACTCGCGTTTTGAGGCTATGAGGGAAAAGCCCGTGCCGTAGGCCGTGGAGACCGCCTCGGCAATGGGCAGGGCCCTCCCGGGGTCGCCCGGCAGAAGGGCGACGGCAGCGCCCATTGTCGATTTCCTGTCGAGGTCGAGGTGGTAGACCTTTGCCATGCCGGGGCTCATCCCTTCTTGAGGAATATCCTGATGGTCTTGTCCTCCCGGTCGATAGCCAGGAGCTTGTTGCCGGTCGCTTCCGCCCAGAGAGGCAGCTCCTTCCTGGACACGGGGTCGTCCGTAAGGACGAGGAGCACCTGCCCCGAGTGCATCTCTTCAAGCGCAAGGGCCGTCTTTACCGAAGGCATGGGGCAGCTCAAGCCCCTTGCGTCCAGCGTCTTATCCGGAGCGAACGCTTCCATATAGCCTCTCTTTGCGAATTAGGTGGAAAAGCCCGACGCGCGCCGACCCGGGGGCGGGCGTTTGCCGGGTCTCAGATAAACAGGTTGACGTTCGAGTCCCTGGCTATCGAGAGATAGCTTACCGCCCCGATGACCTCGCCGCACTCGTCTACGAAGTCCTCTTTCCCGAGGCCCATCACGGTCATGCTCATCTCGCACGGATGGAATTTGACCCCCATGGCTGAAGCGGTCTTTATGAACTCCTCGAGGCTCGGCACCCTCTTTTCCGACATCATGGATTTAAGCATTGCCGGGCCCATGCCCATCATATTGAGCTTCGAGAGGGCGAGCTTCCTGGCGTGGCCGTAGTTCACTATGTTCAGCATCTTCTGCATCCAGTTCCGGCCTTTTATGAGCCCGCCCTTTTTCTTTATGGCGTTAAGACCCCAGAAGGTGAAAAAGATGTTCACCTTCATGCCCATGGACGCCGCCGCCGTTGCTATGACGAAGGCTGCTATCGCCTTGTCGAGGTCCCCGCTGAAAAGGACTATCGTTACGCTCTTGCCGCGCTCTTCCGGCCTTGCAGGCATGACGTTTTCCATGAGGCCATGATACCCCGGAAAGCGCGTTTCGTTCAAGGTCTTTCAATGAAAACGCGTCCGCCTCCGGCATACCCGGCATGTTCGCCCTGGGGCGCGGAAACACGGCGGAGATGCCGTCAGCATAAACAAAATATTGCGAAAAAGTCGCCTTTATGCTATCTCTTGTACCTGGAGGGCGCCCGAAAAACCTCTACCCCGCTCTCAGACGGCGCGCCCTTACTCTTCCTGGTACACAGCGATGAACCTTGTCCACGGGACCCTCCATAGGCACGGCCTGAGCGGTTCCTCAGACGGACTTTCCTCCCTTCTGGAGAAGGTCTACGAGGAGCGGGGCTGGGACTTCCGCAATTACAAGAGGTCCACTCTCTCGCGCAGGATATCCAAGCTCCTGCAATCGGCCAGGGCGCGTTCCTGCGAAGACTACCTCCAGGTCCTCAGGAAAGACCCTTACGAGTACCACAGGCTCTTCTCCACGCTGACGATAAAGGTGAGCGAGTTCTTCAGGGAGCCAGAGGTCTTCTCGGCCCTCGAGGGGATAGTCAGGCGCGAGTTCAGCGGTGCTCCCCTGAAATCGTGGTGCTGCGGGTGCGCCTACGGCGAGGAGGCCTATTCGCTCGGCGCCGTCTTTGCCGAGGCGATGAGCCCCGAGGCGTTCGCCGGCTCGCGGATATTCGCCACCGACATCGACTGCGATGCGCTCGACCAGGCCAGGAGGGCCGTCTACAGGGAGGACGCGATAGCAAACGTCTCGCCGTCGCTCCGGGAGAAGTACTTCGTGCCGGCGGACGGTTTCTACAAGGTGAGCATGGAGCTCAGGGGGCTCGTAAGGTTCGGCACCCTCGACATAGTCCAGAGCCCTTCCATAAGGGGGGTGAACGTTCTCCTCTGCAGGAACCTCTTCATATACTTCAACAAGCACCTCCAGAATACGGTCTTCGGGAAGCTCGACTATGCGCTCAGGCCCGGCGGCATACTGGTAATGGGAAAGGCCGAGGTGCTGCCGCACCCGTATTCCGCAAGGTACGAGCCGCTCGGGCGCGGCCTCAACATCTTCAGGAAATGCCGATGAGACCGCTCAGGTACTTCTACGGACGGCCGATGGGGTTCAAGTTCACGGTCGTCTTCCTCTCCGTTGTCCTTGCCCCGATGTTCCTCCTGGCCTATATCTCGTACAGGGTGATAGACACGAGGCTCATGGAGCACGCGGTCGAGCAGGTCTCGACCGGCATAAAGGCCGCGTGGACCGAGTATTATGCGCGAGGCGAGCAGATGCGCTACGGCATGCTCCAGGCGGCTGCGATGCGCGAGATACAGGACGCTGTCGCGGCAAGCGACTCGGACTATCTCAGGGACAGCATGGCCTTGTGGAAAAAGGCGAGGCCTTATGTGGACATCTGGGCCGTAACGGACGCCGAAGGCAGGGTGATAGCGAGGCTCAACAGCTTGTCCGGCGGCGACCGGCTCCTCCTGGGGGGACTCACCATGGAGGCCGTGGAGTCCGGGGAGGCAAGGACCTCTACTGAGATCATCGACCGGGCGGCCCTCAGGACCGAGGGCCCGGAGCTTGCCCGTAACGCCTTCCCGGACGCGAACGGGCCCTCGGGAGACGAAGCCCCGGGCGTGCTGGCCCTGTTGGTGGTCACGCCGGTGCTGGACGGCAAGGGCGCGGTCGTGGGGACGATAATCACCGGGGACGTGCTTAATAACGACAGCTTCGTCCCGGACATGGTATCGAGGAAGCTCCCGGGGTTCTTTACGACGATATCGGCCGGAGGGCTCCGCATCTCGACCAACATCGCTGACGAGAACGGAAGGAACATGCGCGGAACGCGCGTAAACGGCGCGGCTTACTCCGAGCTTGCGGAAGGGAAGCCCTTCCTCGGCGAGCTTAGGCTCGGCGGCCTTGCGCTGATAAGCGTCTCCGAGCCGATAAGGGACTCGATGGGCAATGTCGTCGGCGCCCTCCACGTGGGCATATCCAAGGAGAGGCTGTGGGCGGTCCAGAGGGAAAACCAGCTGGTCATAGCGGTTATAACACTCATTGGCTTCAGTTTCGCCCTCTTCGCCGCGTTCGTGTCGACCAACAGGATAACCAGGCCCTTGAAGGAGGTAAAGGAGAAGCTCCTTGCGTACGGCAGGGGCGACATGGGCGTGAGGATAGCCGTCGAGGACGCCGAGGCGGTGGACGAGATAGCCGTGCTCGCGAAGGTATTCAACGGAATGGCGGACGAGGCGGGCGGCAGGGAGACGGAGAAGGCCAGGTACCTTGCCGAGATAGAGGCCAAGAACACCGAGCTTGCGCACCTGAACGAAGAGCTCCGCATATCCAACGAGGAGCTCGAGATAGCTTACGAGGAAACGCAGAGCCAGACAGAGGAGCTCCATGCCATAAACGAGGAATTGAAGCTCCTTAACGAGGACCTGGACAGGAAGAACACGGAACTCCAGAAGGCGAACAGGACTATACTCAAGGAGGAGGAGGAGCTGAAGAGGGCGAAGAACAAGCTCCGGCTCATCTATGACGGCATAAGGGACTTCATCCTGCTCGTCGACGGCGACTACAAGATAGTGGAGGCGAACAGGTCGTTTCTCGACATGACAGGGCTCACGGAGCGCGCCGCGGTCGGACGGAACGTGTACGCGGCGTTCGGGCTTGAGCCCCCGGCAATGGACTGCCCGGTCAGGAAGTCGATCGAGAACGCCGCCCCCTCGGAGATGGAGTTCACTACGCCGGACGGAAAGGTGTTCGTCTGGCAGTCCTACCCGGTGCTTGACGGCGGCGAGCCCGGGAGCGCCGTGGTCTACGTCCACGACGTGACCGAGAAACGGCTCCTTACGCAGAAGCTCCTGCAGTCGGACAAGCTCTCTTCCCTCGGCGAGCTGGTCTCGGGAGTGGCACACGAGCTGAATAACCCGCTCACCGGGATAATGTGCTTCTCGGAGCTCCTCCTTGAGGACGGGCTCGGCGAGAGCGCCGCCTCGAAGATAAGGAAGATAAACGAGGCCTCGCACCGCTGCAAGAAGATTATCGAGAACCTCCTCACCTTCGCCAGGTGGAAGAGGCCGGAGAAGAAATACGGCGACGTCAACCGCATCATAAGGGACTGCCTGGACTTCAGGGCTTACCAGCTGAGGACCGACAACATAAAGGCGGACCTCGACCTCGACGACACGGTGCCCGGGACCATGCTGGACTCGAACCAGATCCAGCAGGTGTTCCTGAACCTCATAAACAACGCAAGCGACGCCATCAAGGAGGGCGGCTCCGGCGGCACCATAAGGATAACGAGCAGGCAGGGCAACGGCAAGATAGTCGTAAGCGTCGAGGACTCCGGCAAGGGCATCTCGGAGGAGATAGCGAACAGGATATTCGACCCGTTCTTCACCACCAAGGAGGTCGGCAAGGGCACCGGGCTCGGCCTTTCCATCTCGTACGGCATAGTCCACGAGCACGGCGGCAATATCTACGCGTCGAGCCGCAAAAGAAGCGGCACGACCTTCATAGTGGAGCTCCCGGTCGTCGGCGCCGGCTCCGAGGGGCTCTTTTACTGCGGCAAGGAGCGCTCGGAGAAGATAAGGGTCGACGGGAAGAAGGCCCTCGTGGTGGACGACGAGCCGATTGTCCTGGACCTCCTCATGGACTCTCTCACCGGGTTCGGTTTCGCGGTGGAAAGGTGCTCCTCCGCGGAGGAAGCGCTGGCCAGGGTGTCAAGCTCCGAGTACGACCTCATAATAAGCGACATCAAGATGCCCGGGCTCGGCGGAAGGGGCTTCTACAGCGAGGTGCAGGTCCTCCGGCCAGAGGCCCTGAAAAGGATGGTATTCATCTCGGGCGACAGCATAAACCCTGAAACGCAGGCATTCCTCTCCAAGGTGGGCGCGCCTTCCATCAAGAAGCCTTTCACCATAGACGAGCTGAGTAGCGTCGTCTCCCGGGTCGTGACCTGACGAGCGTCCCGCGCTTGCCCTTCCTGAATATCCTGGAAAAGCGCCGGGACCGGGCTCCTGGGCGCCTGTGCTCCGTTTATTCGTCGCACGGAGACGGCACCCCGTCCATAAAGGCCGCAGGCCGGAGTGGTTTTCCCCTTGACGGAGCCGCCTGTTGAGAGTAATGATGTTTTGTCGGCACTTTGCGACATGCGGCAAAACGCTCGAGGAAAGGGACGCGAATGTCGGTAAAAGCGGGCAAGACGCCGGTGCCGGTCCTCCTTGTGGACGACGAGGCGCAGATACTAAAGAGCTACAGCGTCATGCTCCGGACAGCAGGCATAAAGCAGGTCATTACCGTGGACGACAGCAGGCAGGTGCTGCCGCTCCTCGATAAGCAGGAAGTCGCCGCCATAGTCCTCGACCTTTCCATGCCGCACGTCCCGGGGGCCAGGCTCCTCAACGAAATAGCCACGAACCACCCCGTGGTCCCTGTCATCATACTCACCGCCGTCAACGACATAGAGACCGCCGTCGAATGCATGAAGGCCGGCGCCTTCGACTACCTCGTTAAGCCGGTGGAGCGGAGCAGGTTCGAGGCGAGCGTCAGAAGGGCCCTGGACTTCCACTCGCTGCGCATAGAGGTGCTGTCGCTCAAGCGGAGCCTCCTCATGGGCGACCTCGAGAACGAGGACGCCTTCTCCTCCATAATCACCATAAACAAGAAGATGCGGGCCGTCTTCCAGTACGTGGAGGTCATAGCCGCGACCCAGCAGCCAGTCCTCATAACCGGCGAGACCGGGGTCGGCAAGGAACTCATAGCCAGGGCGGTCCACGACATAAGCGGCAGGAAGGGGGAGTTCGTTGCGGTGAACGTGGCGGGGCTCGACGACACCATGTTCTCGGACACGCTCTTCGGCCACAAGAAAGGCGCGTATACCGGGGCCGACGAGGCGAGGGAGGGCCTTATCGCCCATGCCGCGGGCGGCACGCTTTTCCTCGACGAGATAGGCGATACGAACGAGTCCTCCCAGGTGAAGCTCCTCCGGCTCCTGCAGGACCAGAAATACTACCCCCTGGGCTCGGACGTTCCCAAAAAGAGCGACGTCAGGATAGTCGTCGCCACGAACCACGATTTCCAGAAGCTCATCTCCGAGGGGGGTTTCAGGAAGGACCTCTATTACAGGCTCCGGGCCCACCAGGTCCATATCCCCCCGCTCCGGGATCGCACAGAGGACATACCGGTGCTCCTGAACCATTTCCTCGACGAGTCTGCGGCGGCCATGAAAAAGAAGAAGCCCACCCCGCCGCCCGAGCTCGCCACCCTCATGTCCACCTACCACTTCCCGGGCAACGTAAGGGAGCTCCAGGCAATGGTCTACGACGCCGTGGCAAGGCACAAGGGCGGCGTGCTCTCCATGGAAAGCTTCAGGGACATAATAGGCCGGGAGCGGACCGCTGCGGCGCCGCCGAAGGGGCTTAAGCCCGGCACGCCCGCGTCCGCCGAGAACTTCCCCACCCTGAAGGAATCGGAAGAGGCCCTAATTGCCAGGGCCCTGGAGCTGTCCCACGGGAACCAGGGCATCGCGGCAAACCTCCTTGGCATAACCCGCCAGGCGCTGAATAAAAGGCTCAAGAGGAAGGCACCCCGGAAGTCCTAAGGGCCGCCTGCCCATTCGCGTCCTCGCCCGCCAGTCGTTCCGGAAAGCCGGCCTCACCGGCTCCGTCCATTATCCGTCTCGTTCTCTTCCGGGCACGGCATTGCCCGATGGAGCCCTTAAAACACCCCTGAGACATTTTTTGCTCCTGCGATTTTTTTTGCACCGGGCCGAAACCCTTGCCCCCGCAGTCCATTTCAATCCCCGGCCACATAAGCTTTGAACAACCGTCGCACCCATGAGGAAGGGGCCTTCCGCGTCCGGCGTCCCGTATCGTTGGCAAAAACCGGCGTCCGCGCCTTGGCACGCTTTCTGCAAAACATCCCTCGTACTGAGAAACGCGGCCAAGCGCATATGTGAGTGCCCTTTCAGGATTCCCTTAAGGATACCTCTGAAGGCCGGACCTCCCAGACAGAACGCTTTCAGGAGATTCGCAGGCTCCATGCGGTACCCGGCGCTCCCGGGTGGGCGAGATTAAATTCAACCCGTGGATGAGTTCATGCTCGGATCGAGGAAGATACTCGTCGTCGACGACGACGAGAACATACGGGACCTCTGCTCGGAGGTGCTGCGCGTTGCCGGCTACCATGTGGACACGGCAAGGCACGGGCTCGAAGGACTCGAAAGGCTCAGGGATTCGAGCTTCCGCTACGACCTGGTCATCTCCGACATGAACATGCCGGAGCTTGGCGGCAT
>DIDN01000002.1:0-5824 GCA_002418185.1 Deltaproteobacteria bacterium UBA5799 | reverse complement strand
GAATTTTACAGGGCGGCAGTCGAGGACAGCCCGGGGCTCAAGGACAGGTTCCTTTTCGTGACCGGCGACCCCGGCGGGGCCCACGGGCGCGCGGAGGAGGGCGCGCTTCCACGGCTTCCCAAGCCGTTCAGGATATCCGAGCTCATAGGGAGGGTGGAAAGGCTCATGGAGAAGTCCCTTGCGGGCGTCCTGGGGCAGGCCGGGGGCAAAAGAGGCGAGGGCAGGCTCGACCTTTCCCTCGACTGTTCTCTCAGGACCGGAAGCGGGAAGTTCGCGGCCCGCACGGTGGATGTTTCGCAGCACGGCGTGAAGGTCAGGCATGCGGGAGCGGACCGCCTTGAGGAAGGGTCGCTTTTGGACGTCCGTCTCTGCATCGGCCACGGCGTCGAGACCGGGAAAAAGGCCGTTGTGGCGTGGTCGGCAGCGTCGGACGGCTTCATCTTCTCGGGGCTCAGGCTGGATGAGCCGGTGCCGGTGTCCTCGCTGGTGAACGCGGCGGCCCGGCGGGCGGGGCTCGAACAGGAAAGGTTCCGCCCGCAAGGGGGTCTTCCTCAGAAGCATCTTTGAAAATCAGCGCCAAGGAGGAGCAAATGTTCAAGGACAAAGGCAAGAACAGGAAATACGTGGGCTTCGGAGAAAACGGCGAGGACAAGCCGTTCGTGCCCATGAAGAAGCTATCGGAAGGGGCGCCTGCCAGGGGCCGGCAGAAGTGGCCGCTCCCGTACCGGAAGAACAAGGCTTCCGAGGACGGCGGCAGGGCCGTCCCGGGCGGCGAGGAGCGCGCTCTCGACCGCGTGAAGGAGGATGCGGCGGCCAACCCGGAAGCCCCGTCAAAGTCCGCGGGTAAAAGGCGCGGCAGGAAAGAGGACAGGGAGAGGGAAGCGACCGCGACCGACTCGGTAAAGGTCTATTTCAGCGGCATAAAGAAGTTTTCGCTCCTTACATCGGACGAGGAGAAAACGCTCGCCCGGAAGATAGCGAGAGGCGATACCCAGGCCAGGAGGAAGATGATAGAGGCGAACCTCCGGCTCGTGGTCAACATAGCGAAAAGATACCTCAACAGGGGGCTCCCGCTCCAGGACCTCATAGAGGAAGGGAATATCGGGCTTATCAAGTCGGTGGAACGCTTCAAGGCGACGAAGGGGTGCAAGTTCTCGACCTACGCCACGTACTGGATAAAGCAGGCGATAGAACGCGCCATAGCCAACCAGTCGTCGATCGTAAGGCTTCCCATACACGTGACCGCGGACATATCAAAGCTCACCCGGGCAAACAGGGAGCTTACGAGGGCCCTCAAGAGGGAGCCGAGCCTCGTAGAGCTCTCGGAAAAGACCGGCCTCTCCGGGAGGTACGTGAAGAAGCTCAACACCATAAGCAAAAAGAGCTATTCCCTCGAGGCGAGCTTCCCGGACGACACCGACCAGTCGCTCCTCGACAGGCTGGAGGACGACAGGTTCCCGACCCCGATGGAAGTCATCGACGATTCCAGGAGGGTGGAGAGGATCAACTCCTGGCTGGGGATGCTCGACGACAACGAGAGGACCATCCTGAAGCTCAGGTTCGGCCTCGAGGAGGACGAGCCCCAGACGCTCGAGGCCATAGGCAAGTCGTTCGGCGTGACCAGGGAGCGCGTGCGGCAGATAGAGGTCAAGGCCCTCGACAAGCTCAAGAAGATAATACGCCAGTCCGACATACTCTCCTTCGATTCGGTCTGAGGACGGCCCGCCCGGCCCTGGCGCTGGGTTTCCCGCCCAGGCGGGCCGCGGTGGATACCGGGGGCTCCTGCCCCCGGCGCTTGAGGCGGCACGCAAGAAAGGAGGCGGGAATGACAATAAAGGTCCTCATTGCCTTCAGCAACCTCCTTTTCTCGGAAGGCATAAGGAAGCTCCTTGAGGGGACGGGCGACATAAAGGTCGTCGGCGTGGTAGCGCCCGGCGCAAGCCCCGGCGCAGCGATGGAGTCCCTCGGGCCCGACTGCGTCCTGGTGGATTTCACCACCCTCTTCAACGGGTTCGGGGAGCACGGCCCCGCCTCGGGCAGGCTCATACTTCTGGACACAAAATGCGGCGAGGACAACATAGTCTCCGCCGTCCTCACAAAAGGGCTCAAGGGGGTGCTGGTCGCATGCTCGACCCCGCTCCTTCTCAAGAAGGCCATAAGGGCCGTTGCCTGCGGCGAGATATGGCTGGACAAGATAGAGGTGAAAAACATCCTCACGGGGCTGCACGCCCTCAAGAAGTCCGCAAGGCCGTCGCTTTCCGAAAGGGAATGGGAAGTGGTTAGCCTCGTGGGGCAGGGGTTCAGGAACAAGGAAATAGCCATGAAGCTCTGCATAAGCGAGCCGACCGTCAAGACCCACCTCCAGAGGATATTCCACAAGCTCGACATCCAGAACAGGCCCCAGCTCATAACCTTCGCCCTCAGGAACCAGGACGAGCGGCACGTTGCCGGGAGCGCCTGAGGACCGGGCCCGGACGCAGCGCCGCCGCATAAAGCGTCCCTCCGGCCCGCCGCCTGTCCATATGTACAGAGGCGTTTGACACCCGGAGGTCCATGATATAGAATCCTTTCAAGGCGGTACGTCAGCTGTCCGGACTTGAGGCGAGGCTTCCCTCCGGACCCGCCACAGTGCGCGCCTGTCAGCCCCCGTGCAAGCCCCCGATATGCAAGGCCGTCAGGACCATCTGCCGCGGCCCACAACCGTCAGCCGGGAGGGCCTTTGAAGGACAAGGCCGTCACTGTAGTCGTCGAGATACCGAAAGGGTGCCGCAACAAGTACGAGTACGACCCCGTTGAAAAGGTCATCCGGTTCGACCGGATGCTCTTCTCGGCAGTCCATTACCCGAGCGACTACGGCTTCATACCAGATACCCTCGCCGGGGACGGCGACGCCCTCGACGCCCTTGTCCTCGTCTGGGAGCCGACCTTTCCCGGATGCCACATAGAAGCGAAGGCTGTGGGCGTATTCAAGATGGTGGACGAGAAGGGGCCTGACGAGAAGATACTCTGCGTGCCGTTGAAGGACCCGCTGTGGAACTATATAGAAGAGATTAAGGACGTCCCGCCGCATCTCCTCAAGGAGATAGGCCATTTTTTCGAGATATACAAGGACCTTGAAGAAAAGAAGACCGGGGTCGAGGGCTGGTCAGGGCGCGAAACCGCAGAAAAGGTCATAGCCGAGGCGAGGGCCCGTTTTCGCGGCCCGTAAAGTCCGCGGCGGGCCGGGGCGCGGGGCCGGCGAAAGACCCGGTTCGGCCTCTTGCATGGCGCATGTAAGGGGCGGTATGGTCGGGGCCCCGAATCACCCAGGGACCGGTTAATCCGGAGAGCGATGAAAAGGCCCTTCCCCCTCGCATATAAAGTAGTCCTTGCCTTCCTGTCGGTCCTCCTCCCCCTGCTTTTCATCTTCCTTTTAAGCCTGCACACCATATACAGAAACACCGGGGCCATGGTGGGCGAAAACCTAAGGGCCGCCTCAGAGGCCAGGGCCGGCGAGTTGCTCTTTTTCCTGGAGACGCTGAGGCTCAGGGTCATTGACGTATCCACTGACGGGGTTATAAGGGAGGGTTTCGAGGAAGCTATTGACGAGGGTGTTCCCGAAGCCCAGGCACTCGGCGCGTACATGGCCGAGAACAAGCTTCCGGTCCTCGGAGAGGCCTCAAGGCTATCGCTCCTCCGCATGGACGGGGTCGTCATCGCGTCCACGGACCGGGACGTCGTCGGCGACGACCAGGCGGACGAGGCGTTTTTCCGGAGGGGGCTTGAAGGCCCTTCGGTAACCGTAAGGCCCGAGGGGCCGAGGGGCCTTCCCGAGCTCGCGGTCTCAGCCCCGCTCTATTCGATGGTAGACGGCGAGCTTCTCGGAGTGCTTGCGTCCTCTGTTCCACATAAGCGCCTGGTGGAAATACTCGAGCGCGGAAGGGGGGCTGAAATCGGCGTCTCCCGCCTTGCACTCGAAGGCTATGCGACCCTTGATGCGTACCTCGTGGACAGCGAAAAGGTGATGATAACGCCCTCATGGCTTATCGGGGGACCCGCTTCCATGACCGTTGCCGACACGGAGGCGGTGCGGGCGTGCCTGGACGAGGGAAGAGACCACCTGGGGGCCTACGAGGATTACAGGGGTGTACCGGTGGTCGGCTCTTCCGTCTGCATGCCGGATTTCGGCTGGGTCCTCCTGGTCGAGGTGGACAAAAAAGAGGCCTTCGCGCCTGTCAGGCGTCTCGTGAACTACGGCATATTGACCGGCGTCGTTGTCCTGCTTCTGCTATCGGCATTCGCCGCATATTTTTTCAGGGTGGCCAGGCAGCTGAGGACCATAGCGTCCGCGTCGAAAGAGATAGCCGACGGGAACTACGGGGCGCGCGTGCCATTGAGGAGCGAGGATGAAATAGGGGCGCTCGCCGGGTCGTTCAACAGGATGGCCGGCGAGGTCGAGGAGCGGAGCCGGGCACTCTCGGAGAGCGAGGAGAAGTACAGGGGCCTTGTCGAGGCCATAAACGACTGGGTGTGGGAAGTGGACGAGGACCTCGTGTATACGTACGTAAGCCCTCGGGTCAGGAGCATACTCGGATACGAGCCCGAGGAGATAATCGGCAAGACCCCGTGGGTGCTGATGCCTCCCGAAGAGGCCGAAAGGGTCAAGAAAGACGTCGCTGAGGCAATGGGAAAAAGAGAGCCTTTCAACGCATACGAGAACACGAATATCAGAAGGGACGGCTCGATAGTGGTGCTTGAGACAAACGCCTCGCCAATCTTCGATTCGAAAGGGGCCTTCCGGGGCTACCGCGGCATCGACAGGGACATAACCGAGAGGAAGGCGGCGGAAAACGCCTTGAGGGTGAGCGAATCGAGGCTCGCCAACGCGCAGAGACTGGCGAGCCTCGGGAACTGGGACTGGGACATCGTTACAAACGAGCTCCATTGGTCCGACGAGATATACAGGATATTCGGGGTCGCGCCCAGGGAGTTCGGGGCGACTTACGATGCCTTCCTCGGCTACGTGCACCCCGAGGACAGGGACAAGGTGATAACGGCGGTCGATGGGGCGCTTTATGACAAAAAATACTACTCCATAGACCACAGGGTCGTTTTGCGCGACGGGACCGAGAAGATAGTGCACGAGGAGGCCGAGGTCGTCTATGACGACGGAAGGCCGCTCAGGATGTCTGGCACCGTCCAGGACATAACCGAGAGGAAGAAGGCGGAGGACGAGATACGGAAGTTGAACGTCGAGCTCGAGGAGCGCGTTGCCGAGAGGACGGCAGAGCTGGAGGCGGCGAACAGCGAGCTCGAGGCCTTCAGCTACAGCGTTGCGCACGACTTGAAGACACCGCTCAGGACCATCGACGGCTTCGCCAGGATACTCATGCGGGACAGCGCGGAGGCGCTCGGGCCCTCGGGCAGGGAGTACATCGAGAGGCTCGTTGCCGCGAGCAGGCGCATGGGCGAGCTCATAGACGCGCTCTTGAAGCTTTCGCGCGTGATGAGGGCGGAGATATCCGTTGAAAGGGTCTATCTCAGCGGCGTGGCGAGGGCCGTAGCCTCGGACCTCAAAAAGGCCCAGCCCGAGAGGGAGGCCGAGGTCGTAATCCAGGAGAACCTGGCCGTTGACGGCGACCCCGGCCTCCTCAAGACCGTCATGGAGAACCTCCTGGGCAATGCCTGGAAGTTCACGTCTAAAAAGAAGGCCGCCCGGATAGAGTTCGGCTCATACGGGGAGAAGGACGGGAAAACGGTCTTTTTCGTCAGTGACAACGGCGCCGGTTTCGAGATGAAGTACGCGGAAAGGCTCTTCGACCCGTTCCAGAGGCTCCACGGCGAG
>DIDN01000046.1 GCA_002418185.1 Deltaproteobacteria bacterium UBA5799 | reverse complement strand
ACAGGACGATTTTCAGATTAAGGCAAGACGGATTTTTTGTCAAATTTAAATGGGCGCGGCCAGGCCGCCTTAAAAAAAACTTGCCCTTTTCAGACCTGCATTGTAGACTGTTCAGGGCGGAAATGCCGTTTTTTCCGAGGCAGACCGGCCCTTTCCGGCTTGTGCATGCCCCGTAGGCAAGACCAGCAAGGCAAGAGGCCCTTATGAAAAGACCATACCTTGTCATCCTGTCGACCGCACTGTTCCTCGGCTCGCCTTCCGCGGCCCTGGCTGATTTCTACCAGTATACCGATGAAAACGGAGTCGTCCACATCACCAACGTGCCGACCACCGCCCAATACAAGTGGATGATGAAAGAGCGGGTCCCGTCGGTCCTCTCCCCGTCAAACCCGGCCTACAAGGGGCTTTCCGAGGGCAGGTTCGAGGAGATGATAAGGAGCACTGCGGTCAAGTACGGGGTGGACCCGACGCTCGTGAAGGCCATTGTGAAGGCCGAATCCGACTTCGACCCTGCGGCAGTCTCGAAGAAGGGGGCGACCGGCCTCATGCAGCTCATGCCCGCGACGGCGTCAAGGATGGGCGTAAAGGACATACACGACCCGGCCGACAACGTCGAGGGCGGGATTAAATACCTTTCCAGTCTCCTCCAGATGTTCAATTGGCAGGTCCCGCTTGCGGTGGCCGCCTACAACGCGGGCGAGAACGCCGTCCTTAGGTACGGCGACATACCTCCTTATTCCGAGACCCGGACCTACGTGAAGAGGGTCCTCCATTACCATAACCTGTACAGTTCCGCGCCGCGGTAGGCGGGTCGAGAATGGGCGCGGGACGACGCGAAGGCTTGAACCTACCTAACAGCATATCCCTGATAAGGATCGGGGCCGCCCCGGTCCTGGTACTCATGCTCATCTCTCCTGGAAAGGGCATGAGCCTCGCTGCCGCGGCGTTCTTTACGCTCGTCTGCCTTACCGACTGGCTGGACGGGTACTTTGCCAGGAAACGCGGCTTAGTGACGTCGCTGGGCAAGTTCCTGGACCCTCTCGCCGACAAGCTGCTGATAACGACCGCGTTCATAATGCTCATACCGCTCGGCAGGGTCCCGGCCTGGGTCGTCGCGCTCATGATAGGGCGGGAGATGGCCGTTACGGGCCTCCGGGCCGTGGCCGCCGATGCAGGCGTTGTCATCGCGGCTAGCCGCCTCGGGAAGTGGAAGACGGTTGTGCAGATCGTCTCCATCGTCCCGCTTATGATCCATTACCCCTATTTCGGCTTGGACTTCCACCTGGTCGGTTCTGTCCTGCTGGTCGCGGCCTTCCTGCTCACGATGTGGTCGGGCCTCGATTATTTCATCGCATTCTTCAGGTCAGGGCGCCAGGCCGGAAATTGACAACCGGCCCCGAGGCCGATAGAATTGCAGCAGACGCAATCATCCAGGCTTACCCCTTCGACCCCATTTTAATCCCGAGATACTAAAGAAGACATGCAGCGGCCCCGAGGGCGGTCTGCACGGACATGACCTCGCGCGCTTCCACCTGCGCAGAGGGAACGCTCCGTTCCGAGCCTCTCTCCCTATTGCCGCGGGCCCTTTGCCTTATGCGCATCAACCTTTCAAGGCGGTTCACGCTTTACATCTGCGGCATACTGCTCGCAGGCATCTCGGCCTTTCAGCACATGGAGAGGCGGACGCATAGCGGCCTTATCGAGGAGATGGGCGCCAGAGAGGCCAGGAAGCTATCGACGGCCGTCTTCGAGCAGCTCCACACGTCCATGAAGCTCGGCGGCGGTGACGGCGAGAATAGCGCCGTGCTTGAGAGGTTCAGGCGAATTCCCGGCATCGAGGAGATTCGCGTCATGCGCGCGGACGACTCGGCCCGCCTGGTTGATGCTCCGGGCGGAAGACCCCGGGACGGGCTCGACAGGCTGGCCCTGGCCGGTACTGCCTCGGACAGTATCGAGGTCTCGTCGGAAGGGCACAGGTCGGCCAGGCATGTGACGCCCGTCATTGTGACAGGCGAATGCACGGCCTGCCACGCCGCATGGCATGCCGGCGCCGTCACGGGCGCGGTCTCTGTAGCCGTATCGCTCAGGGACCATGAGCTGGCGATCGCATCTCACAGGAGCGCTTTCCTCGTATGGGGCGCGGGGATATTGCTCGCCGCAACGCTTGCGGTCCTCGCGCTCGTCAGGAGGCGGCTCCTTATGCCGCTTGCGAGGCTCAGGGAGGGAGCGGAGGCCATATCCAGCGGCAGGCTCGACTTCAGGGTCGGCCTGAGGACCGGGGACGAGATGGAGCAGGTCGCCGAGGCCTTCGACTGCATGGCGGTGACGCTCATTAAGGCGACAGCCGACCTGAGGGACCTTGGAGAGAAGTATTCGAGGCTCGTGAGCACCGCCGCCGATACGATTGTGCTCCGCGACCCGGGCGCCGGGAAGTACATCGACGCGAACCCGGCGGCTTCGGCCCTCTTGGGGTACTCGAAGGATGAACTGCTGGAGATGACGCCGGAAGACCTTTTCCAGCCAGAGGACATGCGGGCCTACCTGAGGCCCTGCTGCGGCGGGACGGGCGGGGGAGGGGGGCTTTTTGAAGAGCTGCTCGTAAGGCGGAAGGACGGGGGCCTGGTCCCCGTGGAGGTGGCTGCCTCCGTTCTCGAACTGAACGGCAGGAGGTGCATCCAGGAGATATGGAGGGACATATCCAAAAGGAAGGCGCTGGAGGAGACTATCAGGATGCACGTACACGAGCTCGAGGAAACCGTACGGAGCCGCACTTTCGAGCTCGACCGCTCCCTCGAGGAGCTTAAGGAAGCCTATGCGAAGCTCAAGAGCTCGGAGCAGAAGTTCATCCAGTCGGCCAAGCTCATAAGCATGGGCGAGATGGGCGCAGGAATAGCGCACGAGCTCAACAGCCCCCTTGCCGGGATACTGAGCATAACCGAGGTCCTCATGAAGAGGACCGGAAAGGACGACCCGAAATACTTCCTCCTTGAAAAGATACGGGACGCCGCCGTGCGCTCGAAATACATCATAATGGACGTACTCACCTATTCGAGGCCCCGGAGGGACGGGCATGCGCCGATGTTCCTGAACGAGGCCATAAGAGCGACCCTCACCATCTTCATATCCGAGATAAAGACGAGGTCGATAGAGATAATAGAGGATTTCGACCCGGTTCTCCCGAAGGTGCACGGCAACAAGGGGCAGGTAATGGAGGTGGTGCTCAATATACTCAAAAACGCAAGGGACGCGATGGACGGCAAGGGCAGCATCTTCATATCCACCAGGACCGTGGAATCCGAAGGCAGGGCGTATTCGCTTGCCGAGTTCAGGGATACAGGCCCCGGGGTGCCGGAGGAGATCAAAGACAATGTTTTCGACCCCTTCTTCACCACCAAGGAGAAAGGGGGCGGTAATAACATCGGCCTGGGACTATCAATATCACAGAGCATATTGAAGGAGCACGACGGCTGGATAGAGGTGGACAACCATCCGGACGGCGGCGCTGTACTCAGGATTTTTCTTCCGGTTTTCGTCGGGAAAACAAGGATATAGACTTGACGCGGGCCGGGCGCCCTGTTCAAGGGCCCCGCGCTCGGGAAAATCAAAAAGGGGTTTCAAGGATTTCAGCATGGAGCCGATATATAAGGAGGGCCGCGTATGGACGGTGAGTCGAAGCGGGTCCTCGTCGTCGACGACGAGGAGACCGTCGGCATAGGGATGACGGAGATGCTCAAGGACGCTGGGTTCGAGGCCAGTTATGCGACCAGCGCCGCACAAGCAATAGATGAGCTTAAAACCTCCGATTATTCACTGGTTTTCCTGGATATGGTGATGCCGGGCATGAACGGACTTGATGCCTTCAGGGAAATTAAAAAGCTTCGGCCCGGGACAACCATTGTGCTCTTTACCGGATATTTCATGGACGCTGAGAAGGCAATTTTTGAAGGCGTAAAGGAAGGAATGATCGACGTTTACATAAGAAAGCCATTTTTTTCCGAGGAGATAGTGAGCACCGCAATGAAGTATGCCTGAGCCTTGCACCGGGGGGCGATGCGGACATGCCTACAAGGAATATGGCTGTCTTGAAAAGCTTTGATTTTCAAGCAGTTACGACTTATCCGCAAAGGCTATTTACCTTGACATCGTTTTTTCAATCTACTAACATGGGCTGACAATTTTTGTCACCTGCGACCGGGGAAGATGACAGACAGAATAGGAGAGCTCCTGTTAAGGGAGAAACTCATAACGCCGGACCAGCTCAATAAGGCTATAGATGAGCAGAAAAAAAACGGCGGGAGGCTCGGCTACAACCTCTCCAAGCTCGGGTTCATTTCCGAGAAGGACCTGACCTCGTTCCTGAGCAGGCAATACGGGATACCCACCATAGACCTTTCCGCCCAGGAGGTCGACCACGAGATAATAAAGCTCATACCCGAGGACGTGGCGACGAAATACCAGGTGGTGCCGGTCAGCAGGACCGGCTCGACCCTGGTCGTCGCGATGGCGGACCCGTCGAACATCTTCGCAATAGACGACATAAAGTTCCTCACCGGCTACAACGTCGAGCCGCTCATCGCCTCAGACGCAGCCATAAAGAGCGCGATAGAGAGGTATTACGAGACCCCGGAGATGGGGCTCGGAGACGTCCTTACCGAGTTCGACGAGAGCGAGATGGAGGTCGTCAAGGAGGAGGAGGAAGTCGACCTTTCCGACCTCAAGAAGGCCGTCGAAGACGCCCCGGTCGTGAAGCTCGTCAACCTCATACTCACCGACGCCATAAAGAGGGGCGCGAGCGACATCCACATCGAGCCGTACGAGAAGCACTTCCGCGTGAGGTACAGGGTCGACGGCGTCCTCCAGGAGATGATGAAGCCCCCGATGAAGCTCAAGAACGCCATAGTCTCGAGGCTCAAGATAATCAGCAACCTGGACATAGCCGAGAGGAGGCTTCCGCAGGACGGCAGGATAAAGCTCAAGCTCTCCAAGAACAAGGAGATGGACTACAGGGTCTCGGTCCTCCCGACCCTCTTCGGCGAGAAGGTCTGCCTGAGGCTCCTCGACAAGAGCAACCTCCAGCTCGACATGACCAAGCTGGGCTTCGAGGAAAAGGCGCTCAAGGACTTCATGGGAGCGATACACAAGCCGTGGGGCATAGTGCTCGTGACGGGCCCCACGGGGAGCGGAAAGACGACCACCCTTTATTCCGCTCTCTCCGAGCTGAACAAGGTGAGCGAGAACATCTCGACAGCCGAGGACCCTGTCGAGTTCAACCTCATGGGCATCAACCAGGTGCAGATGCACGAGGACATCGGCTTGAACTTTGCAGCGGCCCTGAGGAGCTTCCTCAGGCAGGACCCCGACATAATCATGGTCGGAGAGATAAGGGACTACGAGACGGCGGAGATCGCCGTGAAGGCGGCGCTCACCGGGCACCTCGTCCTCTCTACGCTCCATACCAACGACGCGCCCTCTACCGTCAACAGGCTCCTCAACATGGGCATCGAGCCGTTCCTGGTCTCGTCCGCGTGCAACCTCATACTCGCCCAGAGGCTTGCGAGGAAGATATGCAAGGACTGCAAGACCAAGGTGCAGATTGCCGAGAAGGTGCTCCTCGACCTCGGCGCCGCCCCCGAGGATGCCAGGAGCATGGACGTCTTCAAGGGGAACGGCTGCGCAACCTGCGGCGGCACCGGCTACAAGGGCAGGATAGCCCTCTACGAGGTCATGCCGTTCACCGAGGGCATCAAGGACATGGTGCTGAACGGCGCCTCTTCAGCCGAGATAAAGAGGACGGCCATAAAGGAAGGAATGAAGTCGCTCCGCATGAGCGGCATCACGAAGGTTGCAGAGGGCGTCACCACCATCGAAGAGGTCCTCCGGGTGACCATGGCGGACTGACGCCTGCCCCGGGGAGTGTAACTTTTGTCCTTACCACGGGGCCGCGCCCGGTTATAGAATCTTTTCCCGGCATGGAAGGCGCATGCGGCGCGGAAGGGCCGCGGGCCCGCAGCGGGCGGGCAGGGACCCCGGCGAGTTCAACCTTAACGTCCATATCCAGGAGAGGGAGATTCCGAACATGGCGGTAGAAGGCAATAAGTACAGCATGCAGGAGCTCCTGCGCGTGATGTTAGAGCAGGGCGGCAGCGACCTGCACATAACGGCCGGCTCGCCCCCGAGGGTGAGGCTGCACGGCAAGCTCTCCCCCATGAACATGCCCGTCATGACCGGAATCGAGTCCAAGCAGCTCTGCTACTCCATCCTCACCGACGTGCAGAAGCACAGGTTCGAGGAGGAGAACGAGCTCGACTTCTCCTTCGGCCTCAAGGGCCTGAGCCGCTTCAGGGGGAACCTCTTCGTCCAGAGGGGGAGTGTTGCAGGGGTCTTCAGGACCATCCCCTTCAAGATAAAGTCGTTCCAGGAACTCGGGCTGCCGCCGATAATGGACGACCTCTCGAAAAAGCCGCGCGGCCTGGTGCTCGTCACGGGCCCCACCGGGAGCGGAAAATCGACGACGCTCGCCTCAATCATAGACAAGATAAACTCCGAGAGGGCCGAGCACATAATCACCATAGAGGACCCGATAGAATACCTGCACGCATCGAAGATGGCCCTTGTAAACCAGAGGGAAATCGGTTACGACACCTTCGCGTTCAAAAAGGCGCTCAAATACGTGCTCAGGCAGGACCCTGACGTCGTCCTCCTTGGGGAGCTCCGCGACATGGACACGATAGAGACCGCCCTCACTATCGCCGAGACTGGGCACCTGTGCTTCGCCACGCTCCACACGAACTCCTGCGTCCAGACCATAAACAGGATTGTGGACGTCTTCCCCTCCAGCCAGCAGCCGCAGATAAGGGCCCAGCTCTCGTTCGTACTGGAGGGGGTCCTCTCGCAGCTCCTTATCCCGAGCGCCGACGGAAAGGGGAGGGTCATTGCGGTAGAGGTGATGGTCCCCAACGCGGCCATAAGGAACCTCATAAGGGAGGACAAGGTACACCAGATCTACTCGCAGATGCAGGTCGGCCAGACCAAGTTCGGCATGCAGACCATGAACCAGAGCCTCATGAACCTGTATTCGAGGAGGCTCATAACCCTCGAAGAGGCCCTCGGAAGGAGCTCCGAGCCGGACGAGCTCCGCCAGATGCTCGCGAACGCCGGGGTCCTGAGGCCGGGAGCGCCGGCAGGGAGGACAATGTAAGCCATGCCTACTTTCGTCTACACAGGAAAGACGCTCGCAGGAGAGCCGAGAAAAGGCGAGATAGAGGCCGCCAGCGTGGCGCAGGCGACCGCAACGCTCAGGCGCCAGCAGATCGTGCCGGCATCGGTAGGTCCCAAGAAGGCCAGGCGCTCGCTTTCGGAGATAAAGATCCCGGGCCTCGGCGGCGGCATCAAGACGAAGGACATCGTCATATTCAGCAGGCAGTTCGCGACAATGATAGACGCGGGCCTGCCGCTGGTGCAGTGCCTCGACATCCTCGCCAGCCAGCAGGAGAACGACGAGTTCAAGAAGATACTCCTCGAGGTCAAGTCCTCCGTAGAGGGCGGCTCCACCTTCGCCGACGCGCTCAGGAAGCACCCCAAGGTCTTTGACGACCTCTACGTAAACCTCATAGCCGCCGGCGAGGTCGGCGGCATACTCGACACCATACTCAACAGGCTCTCCGGCTTCATGGAGAAGTCCGAGAAGCTCAAGGGCAAGATCAAGGGCGCCATGACGTACCCGGTCGCGGTCATCATCATCGCCTGCCTCGTCGTAGCCGGCCTCCTCCTGTGGGTCGTCCCCATATTCGAGGAGATGTTCGCCGGCTTCGGGCAGGCCCTGCCCGCTCCGACGCAGATGGTCGTTGCGATGAGCAAGTCGCTCCAGTCCTCGTGGTACATCATACTCGGCGCGATAGGCGGCGTAATCTTCGGGCTCAACAGGCTCTACAAGACCCCCAGGGGCCGGAGGGTCATGGACCATGCCTTCCTCAAGGCCCCCGTAATAGGCGACCTCATAAGGAAGACCGCGGTCGCGAGGTTCACGAGGACGCTCGGCACCATGCTCTCAAGCGGCGTGCCCATACTTGAAAGCCTCGACATAGTCTCCAAGACCGCCGGGAACGTGATAATCGAGGAGGCGGTCATGAAGGCCAGGACGAGCCTCAGCCAGGGCAAGACGCTCGCCGAGCCCCTCATGGAGACGAAGGTCTTCCCGGGGATGGTCACGCAGATGATAGCCGTCGGCGAGTCCACCGGCGCGCTCGACGCCATGCTCTCGAAGATAGCGGACTTCTACGAGGAAGAGGTGGACCAGGCCGTGGAGGCGCTTACGTCGCTCATCGAGCCGATCCTGATGGCCTTCCTCGGTATAGTGGTCGGCGGCCTGGTCATAGCGCTGTACCTGCCGATATTCCAGATAGCAGGCGCGGCGGGAAGTTAAGCGGGCGGGGCGATGCAGCCGCAGCAATACCCGAGGGAAGCGCTGAGGGCCAGGCTCCTGGCCATGATGGTCTTGAGGGTGGTGCTCGCGCTCGCCTTCCTGGGCGTCACCGCCTGGTTTCAGCTCAGGGGCTCGTCCTTCGCGCTCCTCAACTTCTATCCGCTATACTTCGTCGCGGCAACGGTCGGGATCCTTACGATCCTCTACGCGCTCCTCGTGGGGCGGGTCCGGAACCTCAAGCTCTTCACCTACGCCCAGCTCACGGTCGACACGGCCCTCGCGACGCTCGTCGTCTACATAACCGGCGGCACCGAGAGCTACATGCACGCGCTCTATCCGCTTATCGTCATCGGGGCCGCCATACTCCTCGGGAAGCGCGCGGGGTTCTACGCGGCATCGGTATCGAGCATAGCCTACGGCGTGCTCATCGACCTCGACTTCTACGGTATGCTCCCGGCCGGCTATAAGCTCGTGGCCCCCGCGTTCGCCCCGCCCTGGAAGTACGTCTTCGTCACGGTCTCGACGAACATACTGGCTTTTTTCACCGTGGCCTACCTGACGGGCTATCTCGCCGAGAGGGCGGCCAGGGTGGAAAGGGAGCTCGAGGAAAAGGAGATAGACTACGAGAGGCTCGAGGCGCTTAACAGGCAGATAATAGAGAACATAACCAGCGGCATAATGACGCTCGACGACAGGATGAGGATCACCTCCTTCAACCGCGAGGCGGAGAGCGTCACCGGCTATACGCTCCGCGACGTCTATTACAGGGACGTCGAGGAGGTGTTCCCCGGCATGATAAGAAAAGGCCACCTTGCCGCGCAGGGCGGGAGGAGGTTCGAGGAGAGGTTCAGGAAAAAGACCGGGGAGGAGATATACCTGGGCTTCTCCATCTCGCAGGGGCAGGGCGGGGAGGTCGAAAGGATAATCATCTTCCAGGACCTTACGAGGCTCAAGCACATGGAAGAGGCGCTCAGGAGGGACGAGCGCATGAAGGCCTTGGGAGAGGTCTCGATAGGCATAGCACACGAGATAAGGAACCCGCTCGCCTCGATAAGCGGCTCCATACAGCTCCTCAGGGCCGAGTCGGCGGAAAACGAGAACAGGCGTCTCATGGACATAATCCTCTCCGAGACGGACAGGCTCAACAGCCTCATAACCGACTACCTCCTCTTCGCCAGGCCCGCAAGGGAGGCTGAAAGGGATGCCGTCGACCTCTCGACCGTAATCGACGAGACGTTGAGGCTCGTCCGTAACTGCCCGGAGGCCTCGAACGTAACGATTGAACCGATGATAAGCGGGCGCTTCAGCATCATTGGCGACCACAGGCAGCTCGGCCAGGTCTTCTGGAACCTCTTCCTCAACGCGCTCCACGCCATGGAGGGCGGCGGCACGCTTACCGTGACCGCAAGGCGATGGCCGGAGGGCGCGCTTCAGGACGAGAGCGGCGCGGGTTTCGTCGAGATAAACGTTTCGGACACCGGCAGGGGCATAAGGCCAGAGGACGCCGCCAGGATATTCGACCCCTTCTTCTCTACAAGGGAAAGGGGCACCGGGCTGGGCCTCGCCATAGTGCACAGGATAATAGAGAGCCATAACGGCACCATAGAAGTATCAAGCGGAGAGAACGGGGGCGCAAGCTTCAGGATACTCCTGCCGCTTGAGAGGGAAGGGATGGGGGTTTAGGGCGGCGCTCCGAGGACTTTGCCGAAAAGTTTTTCCACTCTTTTCTAAAGAGGAGCAGGGGAAATTATATCAGGGTCATTTATGAATCCCCCTTTGGAAAGGGGGAAGGGGCGAGTGATCGGCTCTGAGCGCCCCTTTTGACTACGAGACGCAGGACGGGTTATGGGCAGGCACCGGATAGTAATCGTTGACGACGAGAAGAGCATGAGGGAGTTCCTCGAGATAATGCTCGGCAAGGAAGGGTATGACGCGGTCGGGGCCGATTCCGCCGCCCTCGCGCTCGATGAGATACGCGAGCGCGGGGCGGACCTCGTCATCTCGGACGTGAGGATGCCGGGCATGGGCGGGGTGGATTTCCTGAGGGCATTGAAGGAGATGGACCCCGAGGCGCTCGTAATAATGATAACGGCCTACGCGTCTGTGGAGACCGCCATAGAGGCCATGAAGGCCGGGGCGCACGACTATTTCATAAAGCCCTTCAACATAGACGAGGTGAAGCTCACGATAAGGAAGGCGCTTGAGCTTAAGAAGCTCGCCCGCGAGAACAGGATCCTGAAGAACGAGCTCAAGACGCGCCTCGGGTTTTCAAAGCTCGTCGGCACGAGCACCAGGATGGCCGAGATATACTCTCTCATAATGAGTGTCGCCAGGACCAGGGCAAACGTATTCATAACCGGCGAGAGCGGCACCGGCAAGGAGCTTGTCGCAAGGGGCATACACGAGGAGAGCGACAGGAAGGACCGGCCTTTCGTGGCGGTGAACTGCGGGGCTATCCCCGAGAACCTCCTCGAAAGCGAGATATTCGGGCACGTGAAGGGAGCCTTTACCGGGGCGGTTGCCAACAGGGAGGGGCTCGCCGGCCAGGCGGACGGGGGGACGCTGTTCCTTGACGAGATTACGGAGCTCCCGCTCCATCTCCAGGTCAAGCTCCTGCGCTTCATACAGGAGAGGCGCTTCAGGCCTGTCGGCGGCCCGTCCGACAGGACCGTCGACATACGCCTCATAGCCGCCTCGAACAGGGACGTGGAGGCCGAGGTGAGGGAGGGACGGTTCAGGGAAGACCTCTTTTACAGGCTCAACGTGATAAGGATATCCACCCCGCCGCTCCGTGAGCGGAAAGAGGACATACCTCACCTTGCGCGGCATTTCATGGAAAAATACAACAAGGCGCTCGGAAGAGAGGTAAAGGGCTTTTCCGCCGACGCCATGCGCGCGCTAATGGACTACGACTATTCAGGGAACGTGAGGGAGCTCGAGAATATCGTCGAGCGGGCCGTCACCCTCGAGGAGGGCGCTGAGATACGCGTGGAAAGCCTTCCAGCGCACGTGATGGCCGAGAGGCCGGGGATTGAGTCACTTATGCCTCCCCGGGAAGGGCAGGCGCTCGTGCCTGAGAACGGCATGGACCTTGAAAAGACGGTCGAGGACTTCGAGAGGGCCATCATAGCGGACGCCCTTAAAAAGGCGGGGGGTGTAAAGAAAAAGGCCGCCGGCCTCCTCGGGCTCTCGTTCAGGTCAATGAGGTACAAGCTCGACAAATACGCGATAGGCGACGGCAAGGAGGAGTGATGCTCCTTTCAAAATTTCAGGGATTCTGGATGAATGAAACATGATGCAGCCGCAAGCAGCGGCGCAGCTTTCGCCCCCCCCTCCCTTAATGGGAGGGGATAAGAAGGGAGGGTGAAAATATCTTCACTCACCCCCTCCCAGCCTCCCCCATCAAGGGGGAGGGGTCAAATACGACTCGCGCAGATTGCAGGCTGGGTTAGCAGGGTAGGGTAGGCACCGCCCACCATCGTCTGGCGGGCATTGCCCGCCCTACGAGACTGGATGAATGAAATATGACGCAGCCGCAAGCAGCGGCGCAGCTTTCGACCCCCCCTCCCTTGATGGGAGGGGATAAGAGGGGAGGGTGAAGATATCTTCACTCACCCCCTCCCAGCCTCCCCCATCAAAGGGGGAGGAGTTAGATGAACGCACAAGCGTCGGGGAAATTCAACCCGTAGCTCTTAAAAATTCCTTCGAGATAATCTCCCCTGTCCCCTTCTTGAAAGAGTGGTGGAACTGAAAACCTGACAAAAAACGTCAGCGCCAGTGACGAAAATTGTTACCTCATGCTCGCCACAGCATAACGCGTATTTTGCAAGTAGTTGATTTTTAAATGTTTCTCTCTTTGGCACGCCATGTGCAGTGCAAGACTAATCAAGAAGAACGGCTCAAGTTCCGGCAGGTTTGTTCCGAAAAGGTAAAAAACACGTCACTTAACAAGTGAAAGGAGGAAGTAAAATGCTGCAGAAATTTTCAAACAGGATCAAAAGGGAGGAAGGCTTCACGCTGGTCGAGCTGCTGATAGTCGTGGCCATCATCGCCATCCTGGCGGCCATAGCAATCCCGCAGTTCTCCGCTTACAGGATGAGGGGCTACGCGGCGACGCTCAACTCTGACGCCAAGAACGCCTACTCGGCTGCCATGGCGGTGATAGCTGACAACCCGGCCGTGGCCGGGATGGACTGCGACGACCTTGAGAATGCGGGCTACAACCCCTCGGCCGGCACGACCTGCGGCGTTGTCTTCACCGCTATCGACGACTTCGATATAACCATAACCGGCGACGCTTCCTGGGGCCTCAACACCAACGAGGCCGCAGTCGGCGATGACGGCGAGCTGACCAAGGCCGCTCCCTAACGGCTTCCCAGAGGTGAAGCAGCTTGTTTGACAAAAAGAGGGCCTTTCTTGAAAAAGAGGGCCCTCTTTTTTTGACCCCTAAAACATCAAAAAAGCTTTACAGGTCGGGCAAACGAATGACACTTGCGGGCAATAAAACCGAGATGACGGCCACACGCGAAACTGACAGCGGGTTCACGCTGGTCGAGCTCCTCATAGTGGTCGCGATAATAGCGATACTCGCGGCAATCGCGCTGCCGCAGATGTCGGCCTACTCACAGAGGGCCGCGAGGGCAGGCATGGTCTCGGACGCCAAGAACGCCGGCAACCACGAGGAAGCGTATTTCATCGACAACCAGACCTACCTTGCCATAGGCGACACCACCGGGCCTGCTTCGGTCGCCATAGGCACCGGGAGGATACTCGTCAGTAGCGGCAATACCCTTTCCATCGCAGGAGGCGCGACCGGGATAGACTCTTCGTTCGTAGTCACGGTCTCAAACCCGAAGGCGGGTGCAGGGAAATCCCCGCTTACCAGGACCATGGACGGAGAGTGCACCTGGGCTGACGGCTCTTCCTGCTGACGACTGGCAAAATGAAACTTTCCCCCTTTGCTAAAGGGGGACGAAGGGGGATTATAATGTATTGCGCTCATTGCGAGGAGTGAAACGACGAAGCAGCCTCAAAGGGCCTGCATTTCAAAAGAGAGATTGTTAGCCCCGCTCGAAATGACGAACACATCGGTTATTTCTAAATATTCCTCAACGCCTCCCTGCAAAGCCCTGCCGGGTCCAGCCCCTTTCTTACCAGCATCCTTTTCCTTATAAAGAACTCTACGAACGAGTGCGCCCTGAGGAACGGCACGCCCTGCGCCGCGAGGTAATATACGTCCATGAGTATGTGGAAGACGAACCCGAGCCAGACCGCGAAGAGCGCGCCGGAGCCGGCCCAGTATGAGACAAGGAAAAGAGGGATAATGACTTCCGCCGTGTGGAATATGGCGAGGCTCAGCATGCCCGGCGTTTTAAGGTGTTTACCGAGCCACTCGTGGTAGGCGAACATCCTTTTGATGCTGAAGTCCGTGAAGCGGTTATGCCAGAGGAAGTCCAGGTAGTGGTCCAGGTCTATGAGTATCGAGGCCACGAAGAAGATAACGCTGTCTTTTCCGATGAAAGGGTATAGTACTGCCGCGCCCGCCATACCGCCTATTACGTGGTCTCTCGGTCTCATTTCTCTCCTTTTTGAACCGGCATTGGATGATTCAATCCAACAAAGGTCATTGATTCGCAAACGTTGTCATTCTGAGCGGAGCGAAAAATCTCGTATTTGAAAAAGCAAATGGTTGCAAATACTTATCTCGCCCCATCCTGGGCTCGACCCTTCGTGCTGCCTCGCCCTAAGGCTCGGCATTTAATTTTTGCTGTCCTGCAAAAATTGTCGGTCGCTTGCGCTCCCTCAGAATGACAGAAAACTAAATTAACCAGGCCTTCCCTGATTATACACGGTCATTCCGGACCCCCGGGCCGTTCCGTAAAAAAAGTGCCGGTCCGCCGCACTCACTGCAGGCCGGATGAAATTAACACAGGCCAACAGGCCGGACAACGGCAAAATCCCGACAATGTATGCGGGCGCCCCTCCCTCCCTTAGAAATCACACATCCGCCTGTGATATAATATCGTATATTTCAAGGCTTTATACGGAGAAAAGGATGTCCGGTGAAAAAGTGAGCGCAAAACCCGCCACGGCCGAGGGCGCGACCAGGAGCGTGAGCATCCCGGTAACCGGCATGAGCTGCGCTTCCTGCGCCGCCAAGATAGAGAAGGGTTTGAGGGGCCTCGAAGGGGTCGTGTCCGCCTCCGTGAACTTCGCCTCCGCAATGGTGAGCGTCTCTTACGACCCCGCCGGCTTGCGCCCTGGCGACATAATCGAGGCCATCAAAAAGCTCGGCTACGGCACCGGGGCAGCACGCGTCTCGATACCCGTACAGGGCATGAGCTGCGCTTCCTGCGTAAGGAAAGTCACAGGCGTGCTTGAAGGCATTGAAGGGGTGGTCGGCGCTTCCGTGAACTTCGCCTCGGGCAGGGCCGAGGTGAGCTATCTGCCGGAAACGACTTCCGTCGAAAAACTTGTGCGGGCCATAAGGGAGGCGGGGTACGGGGCCGAGGCCCCGGCAAGGGAGGAAGACCTCCTCGAACGCGACGCCCGCATGAAAAAGGCCGAGATGAAAGGCCTGCTCGCAAGGTTTCTTCTGGCTGCCGCGGTAGCTCTTCCCCTGATGCTCGGCTCCATGAGGGAGATGCTACCCTGGGTGCCTTCGATTTTGGGAAACCACTTCGTGCAGCTTTTCCTGGCCGCGCCGGTCCAGTTCCTGAGCGGCGGCAGGTTCTACAAGGGCGCGTGGGCCGCCTTGAGGCGCGGCTACGCGGACATGAACACGCTCATAGCCGTCGGCACCTCTGCGGCGTTCTTCTTCAGCGCCGCCGTGACCCTTTTCCCGGGGTCCTTCGCTGAAAGGGGGCTTGCAGGCGGCGTCTACTTCGAGACAGCCGTAATGATAATAGCCCTGATACTCCTCGGCAGGGCGCTCGAACTAAGGGCGCGCGGGCAGACCGGCGAGGCCATAAGAAAGCTCATCGGGCTCGGGGCAAAGACCGCCCGCGTCTTAAGGGAAGGCGTCGAGATAGCTATCCCAGTCGAGGACGTGCTCCCGGGCGACACCGTGGCGGTAAGGCCCGGCGAGAAGGTCCCGGTCGACGGGGTGGTGCTCGAAGGGTACTCGTCCGTCGACGAATCCATGATAAGCGGCGAGAGCATGCCCGTGGACAAAAAGCCTGGCGACCAGGTCATGGGCGCGACCATGAACACCACAGGCTCGTTCAGCTTCATGGCGACGAAGGTGGGGAAGGACACCGCCCTTTCGAGGATAGTAAGGCTCGTCGAGGAGGCGCAGGCGGCAAAGCCGCCGATAGCCCGCATGGCGGACGTGATAGCCGGATATTTCGTTCCGGCAGTTATTGGGATTGCGGTAATAACGTTCATCGTCTGGGCCGTCTTCGGCCCGGAGCCCGCGCTTACGCTCGCGCTCATGAACTTCATAGCCGTACTCATAATCGCGTGTCCGTGCGCGCTCGGGCTCGCAACCCCCACTTCGATAATGGTCGGCACCGGAAAGGGCGCGGAGAACGGCATCCTCATAAGGGGCGGCGAGTCGCTTGAGACCGCCCACAAGCTCGACACCGTCGTCCTCGACAAGACCGGGACCCTTACGAGCGGCAAGCCCGCGGTAAGGGAGATAGCGGCGCTCCCGGGGTTCAGCGAATCCGACGTCCTTTTCTACGCGGCCTCGACCGAAGTCAAATCCGAGCACCCGCTTGCTGAGGCCGTGGTGAGAAAGGCCGTGGAGCTCGGGATAGAGGCAGCAGCGCCGGAAAGGTTCGAGGCGCTCCCGGGCCGCGGAATAAGCGCGGAAGTAAACGGCAGGGCGGTGCTGGTCGGCAGCGAGAGGCTCATGGCGGAGCGCGGCGTCGATGCGTCAGGCGCGCTCCAAGAGGCAGAAAGGCTCTCCCTCCGGGGCATGACCCCCGCATACGTTGCGCTTGACGGCAGGGCCGCGGGCGTCATAGGCATTGCCGATACCCTTAAGGAGGGTTCGAGGGAGGCCGTCCGGGCGCTCATTGGCATGGGGCTCAGGGTCGTTATCCTTACAGGAGACAACCGGAAGGCGGCCGGGAGCATAGCAGCGGAGCTTGGAATCCAGGAGGTCCTCGCCGAGGTGCTTCCCCAGGACAAGGCAGACGAGATACGGAGGCTTCAGGACGAGGGCAGGGTAGTCGCCATGGTGGGCGACGGGATAAACGACGCGCCTGCGCTTGCCAGGGCCGACGTGGGGATCGCCATCGGCACGGGCGCGGACGTGGCAATGGAGGCGTCGGACATAACCATCATCGGCGGAGACCTCAGGGCAATAGCCGCTGCCATAGCATTGAGCAGGGCCACCATAAGGAACATCAGGCAGAACCTCTTCTGGGCCTTTTTCTATAACGTGCTGCTCATACCGGTAGCCGCAGGGGCGCTTTACCCGTTCTTCGGCGTCCTCCTCGACCCGATGTTCGCGGCGGCGGCCATGGGGCTCTCCTCGGTTAGCGTCGTGAGCAACTCGCTACGCCTCAAGAGGTTCAGGCACGCGCTTTGAATCTGTCAGCCTTTCCCGGTCGTTCCTGAGCGCTCTTGACACATCTCGCGGCAGGAAGGATAATGTGATTAGTCTTACGGGAGGCGGTTTGCGCGGGATGCTCTGTGGCTGGGCTCGTTCTGCACGCACGTTTCGAAAGCCTACCGCGGTGCTGCAATGTCTTTCGGCAAAGACAGCGGGATCAAGACCTTCCTCGACTCTCTCTGCTTCCCGGAAATACCCCGGCATGGAAGAGCGCTTCCTTTTCATGTGCGAACCGCTAACCGGGCGGGACCGCGATTTCCTGGTCCGAAGGGGTATCAGGCATTTGAGGAGGCCGCCGCGCGCTGAAACGGTAAGGAACGAGGCCGTGCGCATCTTGGACCGTTGAGCGCCTGCTCTTCGGATTTCAATACCACCAGGGAGGGAAGGGATGTCGGTAGAGGCCTATGTCTTCATAGAATGCGAACACGCCAGGTCCAAAGAGGTGCTTGACAAGGTGCTCCAGATCGGCGGGGTCAAGGAGGCCAGGATTGTCACCGGCCCCTACGACCTGATAGCCCTGGTCGCAGCCTCCAATTTCAAGGTCCTCGGGGACGTAGTAATCTCAAAGATACAATCCGTCCAGTACGTTAAGAGGACCCTCACCAACGTCATAATCGACTGAACCCTCCCTTTCATGTCCAGCCCGTCAGAAGGCCCCGTGTGCTATACTTTCCATATGAGAAACAGGGTCTCGATATCGCACAACCACGAAATAGAGACGGCCGTAAGGGGCGCCCTCGACGTGCTGGACGGGCTCTCCGAGCTATTCGTCGGAAAGCACGTGGCCATAAAGCCGAACGATACCTGGGCCTCGCGCGAAGACCTGACCGCCTGCGTGCAGGCCGACACGGTGCGGGCCGTGATAAGGTACGTCAAAGGGTACTTCCCCGGAAAGATAACCGTATCCGGCGGGGCGGGGGCGGGGGAGACGGACGAGATCTTCAGGCTCCTGGGCATCGACAGGGTGATTAGGGAGGAGGGGGTCGAGTTTTTCGACCACAACAGGCCGCCCTTCAGGCCGGTCCAGCTTGAGACCGGGCCCCACAGGGAGGTGATGGTCAACGGGCACGTATTCGACTACGACACGGTCATCTCTTTGGCCGCCCACAAGGAACACCACCTCGCGGCAGTCACGCTCACCATGAAGAACATAGCCCTCTCGTACCCGGCAGCCGATTTTTACGGGCACCCGAGGGCGAAGAGCCTCCACCCGCACGGCATGTTCGACGACATACACTCCTTTATAGCCGCCATGTGCAAGAGGTTCCCGATCGGTCTGGGCATAATCGCCGGGCACCCGGCCATGACTGGCACGGGGCCCATAGGCGGCCTCGCCTTTGAGAGCGGCATGGTGATAGCGAGCAAGGACTGCGTCGCCGCCGACTCGGTGGGCGCGCATATACTCGGGCACGACAGGGTGGGGCACATAATCGAGGCCGAGCGGCTCGGAGTTGGCACAGCCGACCTCTCAGCCATCGACATAATAGGGCTTCAGCTTCCCGAGGCGGTGAGTTTGTTCAGGGATAGGGAGAGGAAGGCGGCGGCTTAGTCGTAAAAGGCCCGGATCTCGTCCCTTTTCGCCGCGATCTTCTCGGAAAAGCCCAGAAGCTCCTCTCCGGTGATCTTGAGCGAAGCGAGTATGTGGGCGTGCACAGGCGAGCAGTAGGCGTACTTTTCACGCGGCTCGGTGACGATGAGGTTCGCGAGATAGACTATCTGCACGAGTGGGGGGATGGTCTCCATCTCCTCGAAGCATTTCTCGGGCTTGTGGTGGTATTTCACGGCCAGCGCGCAGTCCTGGGGGAGCTTGCATTTCTCAACGAACCAATCGCCGACCTCGGCGTGGTCGGCCCCGAAGACCTCGGCCTCCATTTCAACGCAGTTCCGGTCGAACGAGCACACTTCCAGGTACTCCTTGTTCAGTATCTGGAGGAGTATGGGCCGTCCTACGTCGTGGATGAGCCCGGCCAGGAAAGCGGTTTCCTTGCTGAACATGCCGGTCCGCCGTGCGAGCATGCCGGCGGCCATCGCCACCTCGAAGGAATGGCCCCAGAGGGAAGCTATGACGGAGTTGGTCTTGCTGTTCCTGACGAAGCTGAAAAGGGTCGTCGATATTGCCAACCCCTTGACCATCTCGAACCCCAATACGAGGATGGCCTGGTCTATGGTGCTTATCTTTCTCGGAAAACCGTAGAATACCGCATTCGAGACCGCGACGACCCGGGTTGCGATGGCCTGGTCGCGCTCGATGATATTCTCCAGGTCGGAAATCCCGGACTTCGGGTCGTCGGTCACCTCGATTATCCGTTTAAGCACGGAAGGTACGGTGGATATCTTGAGTACCTCGAGGACCTTTGAGCGTAGAGTTTCCCTCTTCGCCTTTCCGTTCTTCCCGGAATGGATTTCTTTTAGAGTATTACCCATAGTTTCTCTGTATCATTTTTATCGGATACGGAACCGGATAACTTGAGCATAAAAACGGGGACGCAGCAAAATAAACCTTCGAGCGTAAGCTTTTGAAATTAAACATTTTTTAACGCCGAGGCCCGGTGCTTATACTGAAGGCGGCTCCGGCTGAAAAGGTAAGGTCAATAATAAAATCAGGCGGCCTGAACTCCATATGTCTGAAACGCGATAGCTATGGATGATAGGCATAAGGGAGGGCGCAATGGCAGTAGCGGGAAAAAACTATCATAAGGCCGTCTCTGAGGACATCACCTGGAGGAGTTCCTTCGAGCAGTTCGAAAAACGTAAGCACGCATTAGGAGAGGAAAGCCGCTTTAACAAGATAGTATCGACGTAGGAATCTGAATGAAAGTACAATGGTTGCAAAGGATTAGCGTACTTTCTTCATACAGAATCAAATGGTCTATGGCAAGGTCCCAAGCGAACAGTTAATAGAGAGCACGTCAAGAAAGCCGGAAAGGACTACCGTTTAAGCAAGGCTCCGACACTCGGGCTTATGTCGCATAATGGATATTATGTCAAATATCCTGTTTCCTTTTCTTCCCTGTACTACGGTACAGTATCCAAAGTGCCCCGTCTTAAGATAATAAGGAGCTGGAGGCGCTTTATGCTTTATTATTCGGCAATAGGCTTCTTCTCCGGTCAGGTTTTTCTAATGTTGTTGCTGTTTTTCATGGAATACCTGATACGGCGTACCACAAAAAATTTCCTGCCCGTGTATGCGGCCCTGGTGACTGGCACGCTTATTGTCGCCCTGATGTCACTAAAAATGCAGTGACGCTCACCCCACCCCTGGACGAGGAAACCTGCTGCTACAAGCTCTCTTGAGAGACTAACCTCTCGGGTGCTTAATCCTGTGCAGGTTCTTAAGCCGTTCATTTGTTATGTGGGTATATATCTGGGTTGTGGATATGTCAGCGTGCCCGAGCATGGCCTGGACCATCCGGAGGTCTGCTCCCCTTTCGAGGAGGTGTGTGGCGAACGAGTGGCGTATAATATGGGGCTTGCACCTGGCCCGGCTTATCCCGGCCAGGATGGCGTACTTCTTTATCATGCTCCAGAAGTTCTGGCGGGTCATGCCCGCGCCTCTTGAGGTAAGGAAGAGCGTCCCGGTCCTCCGTTCGCCGCAGAAAGAAGGCCGGCCCTCGTCCATGTACCTTTTGAGCCAGTGCATGGCCGCGTCCCCGAGCGGCACCATCCTCTCCCTGGAACCCTTGCCGAAGGCCGTGAGATACCCCCCCTGGAGGCTTATGCTGTTCGTCCTGAGGCTCGTAAGCTCGGATACCCGGAGGCCGGTAGCGTAAAGCGTCTCGAGCATCGCCTTGTCGCGAAGCCCCAGGACGGTCTGCGCAGGAGGCGCTGAAAGGAGCCTTTCGACCTCGGATATCGAGAGGAACTCAGGGAGCCTCTTGCGCACCCTGGGCATGTCCACCTTCAGGCACGGAGATTCCCCGACAAACCCCTTTGCGGCAAGAAACCTGTAAAACCCCCTCAGCGTCACGAGCGCCCTGGCATACGACCTCGCGGACAGGCCCCTTTCGCTCAGGTGCCTGAGGAACCCGGATATGTCTCCGGGAGTCGCCTCAAGCAGGCCGCCCCTGTCAATTCCGAGCATGTATTCGTGGAAATGAGAGAGGTCTTTCTTGTAGCTCAGGCGGGTATTCTCGGAAAGGCCCTTTTCCACGACAATATAGTCGAGGAAAACGCGCATGGGGTCGCTCCCGGGGCCCGTCATGCCCCCTCCGCGGCTGCGGGCCCGGTAAGGACTTTGTACAACCTGTCCGCTATCTCGTTCAGGCGGTCCTTGAAGAATATCTTCTGGCCGAAAATGTCCTTCACGTAGAAGATGTCCGCCGCCTGGTCGCCCTTTGTCGCTATCTTCGCCACGTATATGTAAAGGCCGAGAGCGGCGAGCGTGCTGGTTATGTCATAGAGGAGGCCGATCCTGTTCTGGGTATGTATGTCAAGGACCGTGTACGCCTCCGAGACCTCGTTGTCTATCTCGACGGTCGTCTTGACCATGGGCCGGGCCTTGCTGTCGAGTATCGACGGCTTCCTTTTACTTACGAGCGACTGGACCTTTACCCGGCCCGAGAGGACGTCGGCGATGTCGCTTTCTATCCTGGCGAGCTTCGCCTCGTCGGTAATGAGCCCTCCGACGGGGCCGGTCACCTGGAGTATGTCGAGCGCAACGCCGTTACGGAGCGTGTTTATCTGCGCCCCGAGTATGTTTACCCCGTTTGCGGCCATGACGCCGGTTATCATCGAAAAGAGCCCGTGGACGTCGTGCGTGCATATGATCAGCTCGGTATACTCCCTGAAGGTGTCCTGCCTGACTCTCAGGACATGGGTCTTGTTCGCGAAGTCCCTGAGTATCTTCAGGTGCTCGGCGATGAACTCGGGGCTGGTCGAGAGGAAATAGTTGTTGGGGAAAAGCTGGCACCAGTCCTCTACCGCCGCCCTCCCCAGACCCTCGGGCCCGAGTAGCGCGGCCACCCTCTCCTGCACCTTCCTGATCCTGGCCTCCGATTCCTCCGGCTCGAAGGTGCCGCGGTCGAGGACGGTAAGCGCCTTGAAATAGAGCTCCTGGAAAAGGGCGCCCTTCCACTGGCTCCACACGTCCGGCCCCACGGCGCGCACGTCCGCGAAGGTAAGAAGGTACAGGAGGTTGAGCCTCTCGATGTCGCCTACCTTCCTCGCGAACTCTATAATGAGCTTCTCGTCGTGCAGGTCCCTGTACTGGGCGGTGTTGGCAAGGAGGAGGTGGTTCTTCACCAGGAACCTCGCGAGGTTCGAGTCCTCTTCCGCGAGGTTCAGGCGCCTGCATATCTCCGGCATCATGGCCGCGCCCTTTTCAGCGTGTCCCTTGCCGTGCGCCTTCCCGATGTCGTGGAAGAGGACCGCGAGGTAAAGGACCTCCGGGTTCGGCATCTCCTCGAAGATGTTCGAAAGGAGCGGGAAAACGGGTTTGTACTGCCCGCGGAGCCTCTCGATTTCCCTCACCGCGAAGAGCGTGTGGGCGTCTACGGTGTAGACGTGATAGAGGTCGTGCTGCACCCTGCAGCTTATCTCCTCGAACTCGGGGATGTACCTGTCGAGGAGCCTCAACCGGTGCATCTCCCTGAGCGTCCTGTATACGTCCTTGCCCCTGAGTATCTTGAAGAAGGACTCGGAGGCGTCCTTCGAGGTGCGGAAGTCCTCGCCTGCGGCCACGAGCCCCTCCAGTATCTGGTCCCTGGCGGACTGGTCGAGCTCCACGCCGAAGGCCTGGGCATACTCGAAAGCCTTGAGGGCCGAGGCAGGCTCGCGCCGGATCGTGTCGTCGGCCTTTGCGAAGAGAAGCCCGCCGGAGACATGGAAGTTCCTGTCTATACGCGCCTTTTTCTTCGGCCAGCCGAGCGACTTCCTCTCCCTGTGGAGCGCCCGGGAGAGCATCAGGCCCGAATAATGGCTTATGTCGGAGGCGTGCCGGTAGTAGCGCTGCATGAACGACTCGACGGCGAGCGACTTTTCGGTGCTCTCGAACCCCAAAAGCTTCGCTATCCTCTCCTGCTGGTCAAAGGTGAGCTGGTCGGACTTCCTGCCCGTCGAGAAGTGCATCTCGTTCCTTATCCAGAGGATGAAATCGAGCGAGGCCTCCAGGGCCTTCCTGTCGCGCTCGCTCAGGAGCCCGAGAGAGAAGGGCTCCACCTCTTTTCCGTGCCTGGCCTTCAAGGCCCAGACGGCGGTGTGGAGGTCGCGCAGCCCTCCTTCCCCCTCCTTGACGTTGGGCTCGAGAATGTATACGGAACCGCCGAACCTGGCGTGGCGCTGCCTCGTCTCCTCGAGCTTTTCGTTTATGAAGGAAGCGGACCTCGCCCTGCTGAAGAGGTTTTTTCTGACGCTTTTGCGTAGCGTGTCGAACAGTGCTCCGTCGCCGGTAATGAAGCGCAGGTCAAGCAGAGCGGTCATGGTCTTGAGGTCGTCTCTCGCAAGGGTAATGCACTCGGGGACCGAGCGGATGGCGAAGCCCATGTCGAGGCCCGTGTCCCAGAGGACGTAGAGCATCTCCTGGGTGAGGTCCTCGACCGGCTTCGTGAGGCGGCCCCTGTGGACGAGCATGAGGTCTATGTCGGAACGGATATTAAGCTCGCCGCGGCCATAGCCGCCCAGGGCGACCAGGGCGACTTTGTCCTTATGGCCGAGGCGTCCGGAACTGCGCGCAAAAAGGGCCCTCAGGAGGCCGTCCACCGCGTCCGTGTACTCGCGGCAGACCTCGCGACCGGTAGCGCCCGCGAGGTGGGTCCTCCTGATTTCGGACTCGCGCCTCGACAGGTATTCCTTGGCGACCGGGGCGAGCGGCCCACTGGCCTTGATGATGGATTCTGGGATGGGCCCGTGCGGCATGAGTTTTATCAGGTCTCGCCCGAGCCGTTCATATAACTCAATACCCCGTCCGCTATGCCGTCAACGGCCCCTTCAAGGTATTTCGGGTCCTTGAGACGCTTCTCTTCCATGGGGTTGCTGATAAAGGAGACCTCGACGAGAACGGCTGGCATTTTCGTGCCGATAAGCACGTAGAACGGCGCGCCCTTTATGCCGTTGCTCCTGACGTTCCTGTAGCTTGCGCGGAGCCTGTTGACCATGTTGTCCTGAACGACGCCCGCGAGCCTTGCCGAGTCGTTCGTCTTTGCGGTCTTTATGAGGTCGTTCAGGATGAACTCAAGGTCGCTTACCGACCTCGTAGACGTCGCGTTCTCCCTGGCGGCCACCCTCTTGGCCTCTTCGTCATTGGATATGCCGAGGATGTACGTCTCTACGCCGGACGCCGACCGCCTCGGGGCCGCGTTCACGTGGATGGATATGAAGAGGTCGGCTTCCTCCCTGTTGGCTATGGCGGTCCTCTCCTCCAGGGGTATGAAAACGTCCCTGTCCCTGGTCATGACAACCTTTGCTCCGGCCTCGCGCTCGAGCTTTTCCTTGAGCATGAGCCCGAGCTTGAGGTTTATATCCTTCTCCATAAGGCCCGACTTGCCGATGGCGCCCGGGTCCTTGCCGCCGTGCCCGGGGTCTATGACAATCTTTCTTACCTTCAATCCGAGCTGCTGCGTAAGGCTGGGGTCGGGTAGCGTCCGGCCCGAGGGGTCCTTTCTTATCTCGGGTATGGGCCTGCCTGTGGCGTCCCTCGCCTGCCTGATGACCTCTTTGCCCAGGGCGGGCTCGCCGGTAACGTCGATTACTATCCTGTACGGGTCGGTAAGGTAGAATATCTTGAAGTCCTTTATGGACTCGATGTCCAGTACGACCCTGACCGTGTCAGGGTCGTACTGGCCCGCGCGGGCGGCCTTCAGAAGCCCGTCGTTTATGGGTATGGAGCGCGCGAGGTCAGGCGAAAGCATGGCGCCGGATATGTCGATATAGAGCCGCCGCCATTCGACGCTTATGGAAGGGTCTTTCCTCAGGAGCCGGTGCGTGAACCGAGCCGGGCCGTTGACGTTTACAACGACCCTCGTGTAACTGGGGTTGGACCAGTGACGGATCTCGGTGACGGCCTTGTACGCGGCTTGAGACATTCCAGCCGATATGAAGAGCAGGGCCAGCGTAAGTAAAGACAAGAGGGCAGGCCTGGCAACGGGGCTTTTCAATCAAGCATCTCCTTTAGTTTATGGAGAGCGGTGATGGCCTCGATGGGGGTCATCGTGTCGACGTCGACGCGCCTCAGTTCCTCCCTGAGCGCGTCCCTGGAGCCGAGCAAGCTCATCTGCCCCGTCCCGTCGGGGCGCTCGTCGCGGGCGGCGAGCCGCGGCACGCCTGATTCGGTAAGCTCTCCGGTCTCCAGGTTCCTCAGTATCTCCCTGGCCCTCGATATGACCTCGTCAGGGACGCCTGCGAGCCTGGCCACCTGTATGCCGTAGCTCCTGTTCGCGCCGCCGGGAAGGACCTTCCTGAGGAAAATTATCCTTTCGTTCCACTCCTTGACCGCCATATTATAATTTTTGACCCTTTCCTTTGTCAAGGAAAGCTCGGTCAGCTCGTGGTAATGCGTGGCGAAGAGCGTCTTTGCGCCGAGAGACGGGCTGTCGTGGATGTGCTCGACCACTGCCCACGCGATGGAAAGGCCGTCGAAGGTGGAGGTGCCGCGCCCGATCTCGTCAAGCACGATGAAGCTCCTGGGAGAAGCGTTATTGAGTATGTTGGCGGTCTCGCTCATCTCGACCATGAAGGTCGAATGCCCGCGCGAGAGGTCGTCCGACGCGCCGACGCGGGTGAATATCCTGTCCACCACCCCGATGGATGCGCGCGCTGCCGGGACAAAGGAGCCGGCCTGCGCCATGAGGACTATGAGGGCGTTCTGCCTCAGGTAGGTCGATTTCCCGGCCATGTTCGGGCCGGTAAGGATGATTATCCTCTCGTCAGGGGCGAGGGCGAGGTCGTTCGAGACGAAGTCGCTGGTGCCTGCCTCGACCACAGGGTGCCTGCCGCCCTCTATTTCGAGCGAGTAGCCCTCGTCTATCTCGGGCCTCGAATACCCTTGCTCTTCGGACGCCCCGGCGAACGACAAGATGCAGTCGAGAGTGGCAATGGAATCAGCGGTCGCAAGCACCCTGTCGGTAAAGCGCTTAAGGGCCTCGACGAGCGAGGCGAAGAGGGCCGCTTCGAGCTTCAGCGCCTTCTCCTCGGCGCCGAGTATCCTCTCCTCCCATTCCTTGAGCTCCGGCGTTATGAACCTCTCCGCGTTCACAAGGGTCTGCTTCCGGATGTACTCGGGAGGCGCGCTCGAAAGGTTCGACCTCGTCAACTCGATGTAATATCCGAAGACCCTGTTGTATCCCACCTTCAGGGAGCTTATGCCGGTCCTCGCCCTCTCCTTCGCTTCGAGGGCAGCTATCCAGTCCTTGCCGCCGGAGCCGATCCCCCGGAGCTCGTCGAGCTCCGCCGAGTACCCCTCGCGTATGACTCCCCCGTCCTTTACCGAGTGCGGCGGGCTATCGGAGACCGCCCGCCCTATCTCCTCCGAGGCCTCGGCTACGTCGTCAAGGCGCAGTCCCCTGAGCAACGGGGCTGAAAAAGGCGCAAGAGCTTCCCTGACGCCGGGTATGGCGCGAAGGGACTCCCTGAGCGAAGCGAGGTCCCTCGGCCCGGCGGCCCCGAGCGAGAGCCGCGCGGTGAGCCTTTCAAGGTCGTGCACGCGGGAAAGCGACTCCCGGAGGTCCGCCCGGACGCCGCGGTCCCGGATAAGCTCCTCCAGCGCGTCGTGGCGTTCCCTTATCGCGCCGGCGTCCTTAAGCGGGTGCAGAAGCCAGCTCTTGAGCCTCCTTCCGCCCATTGCCGTACGGGTCCTGTCGAGCACGGAAAGGAGCGTGTCCTCGCGCCCGCCGGTCCTCATGTTCTGTATTATCTCAAGGTTCCTCCTCGTAGAGGAATCGAGGACCAGGAAGTCGTCGGGGAAATAGGGCGCCGGCTTCCTTGCATGGCTGATCTCGGACTTCTGGTTCGAGCGTATGTACTCAAGGAGCGCCCCGGCGGCAATGACCGCCTGCGGCATGTCGGCGCATCCGAAGCCGTCGAGCGTGGCCGTAGCGAAATGCGCGTTAAGGCGCGATTCGGCCCTGTCGAGGGAAAACCTCCCGGCCTCCATCGCAGTCACCTTCTTTACCGGCGAATCGGGAAAGGCTAAAGAGGCGGCGAGGTCAGCGGGGACTATGAGCTCGAGGGGCCTTAATCGCCTTATCTCCTCTATGAGCGAATGCGTACCGTCGAGCGAAGTCAGCCGGAACTCGCCAGTGGATACGTCCATGTACGCGAAGCCCGAGGCCTTCCGGTCGGCGTACACGGCGGCTATGAAGTTGTTGGACTTTGGGTCGAGGAGCTCGTCGTCGAGGGCTATGCCCGGGGTTATCACCCTGGTAACGGCCCTCTCGACAATGCCCCTGGATTCAGCCGGGTCGGTCGTCTGCTCGCATACGGCGACCTTGTGCCCCTCGCGGACGAGCCTGGCTATGTACCCTGCCGCCGCGTGGTGCGGGACACCGCACATGGGTATCTCCCGGTCGCGGTCGCGCGAGGTCAGCGCGATCCCGAGGACCGACGAGGCGAGCCTCGCGTCCTCGAAGAACATCTCGTAGAAGTCCCCCATCCTGAAGAAGAGGACGGAGTCCGGGTGCAGGGCCTTTATCTCGAGGTACTGGCGCATGGCCGGGGTAGTGGCGCTTTTGGTCATGTACAAATCCGCAACGTGAATAGTTCAGGCCCGTAATCGGCGATCCATCGAATCTTTTCAGACAATCCAGTCCTGCTGCTCGAAGTCTTCCGGCGGCACGGTGAAGATGAGGTAGCCCTTTACCGGCCAGCGCTCGATTCCCTTCTCCTCCGCGTTTATGTTTATGTAGAGCCTGAGCTCTTCTCCCTTGCCTGCGCCAAGCAAGGACAGCGGGACCTCAGCCTCTACGACCGAATCCGCCGCTATGCGGAGCGGGGTCGAGTCTCCCCATCTGTCCCCGTACCTGACTGATATCTCCCCTTCGGCTCCCTTTCCCTTAATTTTTGCGGCGGCCTTCACCTGCCTGGGATGCATGAAGGTTATGGTGAAGCTCCAGGGGCCCGCGAAGCTCGCGAGTTCCTCGATGTAATCGAAACGGAAAAAGAGGGATTCCTTCGAGAAGCCGTAGGATATCGAGTCGACGAGGCCGCCCTGCAGCTCCTTGTGCATCGCGCTCCCGAAGTAGGTGCGCTCGAGCTTGCCGCACGAGAGCCACTCGAAGTAGTCGGAGACAAGGCCGTCGACCTCGGGCGAGACGAGCGCCCTCGGCTCGGAAGGCGGCCTGTACCCCTTTATCTCGGAGGAGATGGGCATCTCCAGGTAATCGGGCGGCTCTTTCCCGATAAGCTGGTAGATCCTCTTTATGCGCCGCCTGAAAAGGGCGTCGAAGTCCTCGTCGCCCATGGAGGAATGCTCTTCTCCGTACCACCAGAACCAGTCGCTCCCCTCGGCTGCGTAGACCTCCTCCCACGCCTCGCGGACGTTCTCCCTCGCGCGCCTCTCCTCGGCGGTCCCGCCGAGGGACTCTTCGTATTTCACGAGCGCGTCCCGCGCCTCGGATATGAAGTCCCAGGCTGTGTTGTCCTCGACATGGCCGATCCAAATCTTGAAATTGTGGCTTATCCACGAGCCGGGGAAGATCCAATCGAGCTTTTCCCTCCTGGTCTTCATGTCGAGGAACTCGCTTATGGTCACGCACCTCAAGGCCGGGTGGCCCGAAAGCTTCGAGTAGAGGGCCGTGAGGAAATCCCTGCCGTCGTTTTTGAAGTGCTCCCACGCGTTCTCGCCGTCGAGTATTATCGAGACGACGTGCTCGCCCGGGTTCTCGATCATACCGTGTATGCGCGTAAGCCTTGAGAGCATGTCCGAGGCCGCCTGCTCCGAGTCCATCCTGGAGTAGTCGAAGCCGATAAGGTCGGATAGGACGTGGTCCCTGAAGAAGACAGCCACCTTTCCGCTGTCCGACTCCAGCTCGTAGGGCCTGTACAGGAACGTGTCGTGGCAATGTCCCGTTTGGTCGCGCCTTATGGGGCGCCTTAGCGTATTCGAGAGTATCTCCTCGTCGGTCGCGAGCCACTCCACGCCTTCGGACGCCGCTATCGGCAGGACGTCCATGCTCACCGAACCCTCCGAGGGCCACATGCCCCTGGGCATCGAGCCAAAGGTGCGCTTGAAAAGCTCAAGCCCCCTCCTTACCTGCTCCCTCGCGTCCTCCGGGTGCCTGAAGCGCACCCTCGGAAGGGTCGCACCGGGCATGGCCTCCCTGGCGGAGTCGCTGTCGCAAAGGAGCGGCAGTATGGGGTGGTAATACGGGGAGGTCGAGACCTCTATTATGCCCCTCTCCCTTAGCTCCGCGTACTTGGGTATGACCGTGCCCGCGATCTCCGTCTGTTTCATCAAAAGGGCCGACTTCTCCTGCTCGGTAAAACCCCCTCCCTTTGCGTAAAGGGCCTTGAGGGGCCGGTCCTTTTCCCTTATGGACGGGTCTATCCAGACGATATTATAGAGGACCTGGAGGTCGAGGAAGTCCTGGTCGGTGAAATACCTGAGGGCCTGGAGGACCTCGTCCCTGTCGTTCGAGACGCCCCGTTTCCTCAAGAGTTCCCAGTACCTCGGGAGCGGCCTTATCATGTGCTCCCAATTGGCCTGGAAGAAGAACCGGAGCATGAAGACCTTTTCCTCGGCCTCCAGCTCCCCGGCATTTTTCGCGCTTATGCGCCTGTACTTGTCCCTGGCCTTGCCCGAGGCGTACTCGTTTATCTGCTCGATAAGGCAGGGCACCAGGTTGAACGTCTGGTGCACGTCCGGGAACTCCTCCAGTATCGCCGCCATGTCGTAATAGTCCTTGGTGGCGTGGAAGAGGACCCAGGGGAGCGTGTACTCGCCGCTCAACGGGTCTTTATATAAAGGCTGGTGCATGTGCCAGAGGAAGGCCACATTGAGTCTCTTGTCCATTCCATCCCTACCTGGGTTCGAATACGGTAAGCTTTCCCTTGTTTGTAAGGACGGCGACCCTTGAGTAGGCTGCGGAGGCGTTTGCCGCGGCGTCGGAACCGAGCGTTGTAGTCCAGGAGGTCGAGCCGTCCCTCAAGCTTACGGCCTCCATGCGTCCCTTGTCCCTGGAAAGGAAATCGAGACCCAGGAAGGCCTTCTTGAAGCTCGAAAGCACGAACAGCTGCCCCCCGGCGGCGAAGACGCTCGAAGTGGCGCCGGTCGAAAGCTCTTTTTTCCAGAGTATAGCCCCGGAAAGCCTGTCGAGGGCTACGAGCGCGGTCTCCCCGACAAGGACTACGCTCCTCCTGTCCGGGATGACGAAATCGCGCGCCTTTGTGACGCTGTAAACCCCCCTCACCTCGCCGGTGGCCGCATCCAGCGCCTGTACGGCGTCGTTCCCGTCGATTACGTAGACCACCCCGTCGCGGTAAAGGGGCGACCTCCGCCACTTTCCGGCCCTCTCGAAGCTGCCTATCACCTGCCTTGACCATGCCTCAGTGCCGGTCTCCTCGTCCAGCGAAACGATATGGCCGTCCGAAAAGAGGAAGAAGAGCGAGCCGTCGCCGGAGCGCGCAGGAGAGCCGTATATCCTGGGGCTCACGACGGTGTATGTCGCCCTGCTGTACGTCCAGGCGCGCTCGCCGGTCTTCGCATCAAGGGCGTGGACGCGGTCGTCCTGGGAGTTGAAAAAGAGCCTCCCGCCGCTTACCGCCGGGGACGAGAGTATCTCGGAGCGCGCCTGGTACTCCCACAGCACCTTCCCTGCGTGGTCGAGGCAGCGCATGACCCCGTCTGCCGAGCCGAAACAGACCATATCGCCGGTTACCGTCGGCGATGCCTCTATCGGCTGCATCGCGTGGTACCTCCATTTCACCTTGCCGGTAGAGAGGTCCACCGCGTAGAACCTGTCGTTTGTGGAGCCGACGTATAGAAGGCCGTCGTGGAGCGCCGGCGAGGACAGCTGCTCTTTCGGAAAGGGGCGTAGCAACCTGAAATCCGAGACGTCCTTTTCCCATGAGACAGCGAGCGGGAGGCTCAGCTCGCCGGGTGAGATGTTCGACCTCGACTCGCTGAACAAATGGGTGCTCCATGGCGGAGTGTCCGTAAGCGGCTTGGCTGCGCAGCCCCCGAGCATCATGGCGGCAATGATGACCGCCCCGGCCTCAGCCCAGCTTCTTCCTGACGAGTTCCCTTGCATTGTCCTGTATTCTCCTGAAGTCTTTTAGGTCGAGTCCAGCGCCGAGGGCGACCCTTCCGGCCCTTTCGTCGGTTGCGAGGTCGCCCGGCGCGTGGGTGTCGGTGTTTACGAGTATGCGCGCCCCGGCCTTTTTGGCGAGCGCCGCGACGTGCCCGTTCGATATGCTGTGCCCGGCCCTGCAGGTGACCTCTATGTGAACCGTTTTTTTGACGGCGGCCCTGCACTCCTCTTCGGTAATGAGCCCGGGATGGGCGAGTATGTCCACCCCGGCCTTTATATAGGCCATGTTGGTGCCGGGCTCCACCGGCTCGGCGAGCGTCTCTCCGTGGCCGACCACGATGAGCGCGCCGAGGGCCCTCGCCCTTTTTACGAGCCTGGGTATATGCGCCGGGGGTATGTGCGTAAGCTCCACTCCGGGCAGGAGCCTGAAGCCGCCACCGCTATTAAATTGCCGGGCCGCCCTCAAGACCTGCTTGACGACGCCCTCGATATTGGAGTCGTCTACATGGTCGGTTATGGCCATCGCCGTATAGCCGGCCACCCTTGCCCTGCGCACAAGCTCGGAAGGTATGAGGGCCCCGTCGCTCAGCATGCTGTGCATGTGGAAGTCTATCATCGGGCAGTCCTTTCATTCATGCCTGTACACCCCTCGTCCTTCATACCGACTTCTCCTCCATGTGAAGGCCAGCAAAGAGCGAATGGAAGGCCTTTGCGGCGGTCTCCTCGCCCTTGCCGAGCCTGAAAAGCCGCTCAGTGTCCGAAAGCGCGAGCCCTTTCCTGCACGCGCCCTCGTCAACGACGCCCTTAACGACATAGACCGACGGCGCGCGCTTACTGAGCAGTATATCCCGCTTTGCGGCTTCAAGCTCCTTTATTTGAGCCGTTCCTTCCTCGTCGATAAGGAGCACAATTCCGACGAGGTTGCCGGAAAAGGCCCGCCAGAGCGGGCCGGTGTTCCTTACAGTAGGCACCGAGAAGAGGGACAGGTCCATGCCGCCGCTCAGCCTGAAAACGCCAACCTCGCCCAGCGGGTTCACCATGGAAAGCTCGGGAAAGGCCGACTTGGTATTGAGGCTGAAGCCAGGCAGGCCCCTGCACTCCCTGATAAATTCCGCAACGACCGGCGCGGACGTTGAAAGCAGGAGTATCTTCCCGTGCCCCTGGCCGCCGGACCCGCCCGATATCTTCTCGCGGATGCCCAGCAACTCGGCGGCGCTCAGGAATTCCCATCCCGTCTGCTCCCCTTCGCCCTCGGCCTCTGTTATTATGCCTTTTGCCGCAAGGGCCGAGATCGTCTGGTATACCTCGTAATCCGGATATGACGAGCGCTCGACCACGTCCTTGACCCTTGCACCTGCCTTTACGAGCTGGACGATATCGTAGATTATGGGCTGGAGCCCCTTTGGCACGGACCCGGCGGCCGGGTTTAGCCTGACCACCGAATCAGGCGAAGGCAGCTGGTCCTTTTTGCTCCTGAACTCGTCTACCTGCCTCATCCCCTCCATCAGGAGGTTCCCGGTCGAGGCCTTTATCCTCTTGGGCGCGGTCACGGACTTGGGCATGAACTCGAACCTGCCCTCTGCCCAGTGGAACATCCTGAAGAGCGCCTTTTCGCGCTCGGCGTTGTCCAGTAGCGCGTTGTATATGTTACCTTCCTTGATGAAGACGCTCCCTGTCCTTCCGTCCGAGGTTACCTTGAGCTCCCCTTCCTTCCTGTTGAGGTGCAGGAACTGGAGGAGGTCCGCAAGGGACATGTGGCTAAGAGTGCCCTCTATCTCCTTTGTGCCCTCGCTCCCGGCGGTAAAGAGCGACTGCCGCATCCTGGCGTACGTCTCATCGAAGTTGAGCGGACGCTTGAGGAATATGTCCACCCCGGCCCTGAAACCCCTTATTTCCGCCGGCGCGTCGGACACGAAAAGGAACGGCACGCGCGAGGTGTGCGGGTTTTTCCTCAGGGTGTGGAAAAGCCGCTCGCCGCCTATGACCGGCAGCGCCATATCGACGGCTATGAACGAAGGCCCCTCCTCGATTGCGAGTTCGAGGGCGCGGGCCCCGTCGGGCGCGGTGATGGTCTCCATGCCCATGCCGTAGAGGAATGCCGCGAGCGCGTTCGCCTCCTCCTCGTCCCCGAGGCCGATAAGGACCCTGGTCTTTTTCATTTTACCCGAGCTGCTCCTGGAGAGAGTATTCCTGCTGGAACTTCGTAATAAGCCCCTCTACCAGCCCGAAGTCGGAGGTATGGAAACAGGAGAAGGTAGCCCCCCAGTTCTCCTTGCAGATTATGGCGTAAGCCGTCTCATCGTTGAGGAAGAAGGTGAAGAACGTCTCGCGGAGCCTCGGGTCGTCAATCATTAGCGGCATGGCGTTGCCGACCTCCCATATGCTGCCCTCGCCCTCGCCTACGAGGAAGACCTTCGCGGCTACCGCCCCGGCAGAGCCGAGGTTCTTGACGACAGGCAGGGACGAGGACAGGTTCTTGGCGGCGTAGTACATTATGCCGCGCCTGCCCGGTTCCCTGGTTATCTCCCGGACGATGAGCTCGTTCACCTGGTCGAAGAAGAACTCCGAGATGTCCTGGCCTGCGCCCGCATCGAAGCTCGCATAGTCGAAGCCCTTGTAGTTCCTGGACGTAAGCTCCCCGAGTATCTCCCAGAAGAGCCTGCCCCCGAAACCCTCTTTTTCCCAGACGGAGGCCTTTCTCTGGTCCGCCTTCCGGATGGCGGAGCCCGCAAGCTCGCCGAAGCTCCTGCCGTCCCGCGGGAATGTGGCGTGCGAAAAGACGGCCTTGCGTCCGTTCTCGTTCCCCTCAAGCTCCTTCGCAAGCTTCCTTACGGTCGAGGCCGCGCCGAAATAGTCGGTCTCGGGGAGTATTACCATTACGCGGCTGCCGTCGTACAGGCCCGCCACGTCGCAGTCCCTCGTGGCGGCGACTATGCCGGAGGCGAGCCCCTCGAGGACAGCGGGCTCTGTCGCACCTTCCCCGAGGTCTATGAGCACTGTCGAGAAAGGAGAGCTGTATCTCTTCGCGCGCGCGGCCTCAAGGCGGCCGTATTCGGCCAGGAAAAAACCGTCATAGAACCTGTCTACATTCAGCCCCTTTGCAAGGGCCGGTGCGCTTTCAGTCTTCAAAAGAGGCTCCAGGGGGGTCGGATTCAGGGGTCTACATCTTGTACTTGCCGAAGTCTCCCATCGGGAGGTCCTCAAGCGACCCGGTAGCTTCCTTCGATTTGTCCCTGCCCTCGCCCTTGAGCTCCATGCTCCTGGACTTGTCCAGAACGCCCGACTCCACGAAGATCGGGGCGTTGGTCCTGAGGGCCAGGGCTATCGCGTCGCTCGGCCTCGAATCGATGGTGAACTCCCCTTCCTTGCCGGTCATGTGGATGGACGCGTAGTAGACGTTGTCTTTCAAGTCCGTCACCTCGACCTTTTCGACGGTCGCGCCGACCTGCTTCAGGACGTCCCGGAGGAGGTCGTGCGTCATCGGCCTCGTGAACTGCACCTTTTCGAGCTCTGAGGCTATGGCGCTCGCCTCAAGGACGCCTATCCAGACCGGCAGCGCGTTCTTCTCCTCGTCGTCCTTGAGTATGACTATGGGGACGTTGGTGAGGGGATCTATCGTAAGTCCGAAGACCTTCATCTTCATGAACATGACTATCTCCTTCCTTCCTTGCTTGGCGGGCTGCGCTTTAAAAATGAAACTCGCTCCAGCCCGGCTGTGGCTCGTGGACCCTTTCAGGGCCTGTCATTGGCCAGCCGCCCGGACCTCCCCCCGGAGCGAGTTCTGGTATGCCTCGGTTATTGTAACATCCGTGAGGCGGCCCGGCCCGGCCAGAAGCCTTGCCGGCGCCGGGAAGTTAACTATCCTGTTGCAAGGGGTCCTGCCCGAAAGCTCGGTCGGGTCGATTTTGCTGCCCCCTTCCACCAACACCTCGACCGTCTTCCCGACCAGGGCCCTCATCCTCTCGCCTGTAATCTCCTTTTGTTCCTCCTGGAGGCGCTGAAGCCTCTCTGACCTCGCCTCCGGCGGGACCTGGTCCGGAAGGCCTGCCGCCCTGGTGCCGGGCCTCGGCGAGTACATGAAGGAAAATATGTTGTCGAACCGTACCGTCCGGAGAAGGCCCATAGTGGCCTCGTGGTCGACCGCGGTCTCCCCGGGGAAGCCTACTATGATATCGCTGGTTATCGCCATGTCGGGATAGAGCCTTTTAAGAAGCCCGGCCTTCGCGAGATAACCCTCAACCGTATAACCGCGGCCCATGGCCGCAAGGACCCTGTCTGAGCCGGACTGCACCGGGAGGTGCACGTGGCGGCAGAGCTTGTGCTCCTCCCCGAAAAGGTGGATGAGCTCGTCTGATATGTCCTTGGGGTGGGAGGTGATGAAGCGCACCCTTGAAAGCCCCTCCACGCGGCAGACCTTAACGAGGAGCTCCGGAAAAGAGACGTCCCCTCCTCCGCCGGTCCCGTAGGAGTTGACGTTCTGGCCGAGGAGCGTTACCTCCTTCACGCCCCTGGCTACAAGCCCCTCTATCTCATTCAATATATCACGGCTGAGCCTGCTTACCTCCCTGCCCCTCGTGTACGGGACAATGCAGTAGGAACAGAAGTTGTTGCACCCCCGCATTATGCTCACGAAGGCCTTCTCCTCGATCTCTACGGGCTCTGTCCCGTACTCCTCCGGGCTTATTTCCTCGGTCTGCCCGGTCACGACCACCTTTGCGCCGCTATCGGCCTTGAGGAGGAGTTCCTTCAGCTTATGGACGTTGTGCGGGCCGAAGACTATATCGAGATGGGGCGCCCTCTTAAGGAGCTTCTCCCCCTCCTGCTGGGCTACACAGCCCGCGACCCCTATTACAAGCCCGGGGCGCTCCTTTTTAAGGGACTTGAACCTCCCGAGCGTTGAGTAGACCTTCTGCTCTGCTTTATCCCTTATGGAACAAGTATTTATGAGTATAAGGTCCGCCTCCGAAGGGTCTTTGGTCCGGGCGTAGCTCAAGCCCTTCAGGACCCCCAGCATCCGCTCGGAGTCGTTCTCGTTCATCTGGCACCCGAAGGTCTCCAGGAATACGAGCTTTTCCCTGTCATGAAGCGCTGCAGCCATGGAAACCAAACCCCGCAAATTGTTAAAAAGCCCAGAAACATTTTAAGTTTTTGGGAGGCCGCAGTCAAGTCGCAACTTCAAAGCGTGTGCTGGCTGTATGGCAGCATCCAGCCTGGACTGTCTTAGAGTGGCCGCGATTAGGCCGCGGGCGCACGAAAAAAATGCCCGGCCGCTTTTTTGCGGCAGGGCATTTGACGGTCGAAAATGATTTGATGGCGCTCAATCAGCGGTGTGATTCAAGTTCGGCCCTGTCCGGCTTTACTATCCAGGGCGTATCAACCCGGAACCTGGACTGTATGCCCCTGCCGGTTTCCTCTGCTTCAGCCCTTGTGCTGTAAAAGCCCACCCTGACCCTGTGCCATTTGACCGAATCCCTGGTGAATTCGGCAACGTAAGATCTATATCCGGCTTTCCGCAATGAAATCGCAAGGTTCTGGGCATCGGGGAGGCTTGCGAAAGAGCCTACGTTTATGGCCCACGTCTTCTCCTCGGGCCTTTTGGGCTTTGCGGCCTTCACGGTCCCGGCCGGCTTGCGTTCCTTTTCGGCCTTTACGTCCTTGGTCGGCCCGCTCGTCTCCGCCGTCTTGACAGGCCCCTTCTTTTCAGCCAGGGGCGCAAAAGGCGCTTCCTTCACGGGCGGCGGAGGCACGACCAGGGTCTCCTTGAAAGGGGCAACCGGTTCCACCGGCTCTTGCGGCGACATTGCCTGGACCGGCTCGGCAAATGGCGCCGGAGGCGCCTCGCCGACGGTCTCTTCAGTCAGCTTGGCCCTCTTTGATATGACCTCGTACTCGCCTTCGGTCTTCTGGCCCGAGGGCATGGAAATGAGTATAAGCGCGATAACGACCACTATCGCAACCGCCCCTACTATGATTACCTTCCTGTCCTTCAATGCGATACCTCCTTCTTAAGCAGGCCTTCTCAGGTCGGAAGTATATAACACGAGCGCTGCCCATATCAACAGGCATTTCCGGACATGCCGCCGCGAAAATGACTACCCTGGACTGAAGTCCGGAGTATCCGGAGAACTGGGTTGCAAAGGCAATATGCCTCCACTCGCCGAAAAAACCGGCTCGTTCCAGGCGGTCGTTATCCCTGGGCTTGAAAGCCCGGGGTTTTCAGGCCGAAATCATGAAAAAAGGGCCCGGCAGCTGCCGGGCCCTCGCGTTAGGAAACCTGCATGGGCATCACCCTACAAAGGAGCACTTGGAAGCGGCCGTACGGGTGTCCATGTTGCGGCCCCTGTTCAGGTGGTCGTCTATCTCCGCCGCCGAGCCTATCATCCTGCCGAAGAGGAAGGTGGTGAAGGCCGCGCTCTCCACTTCCCTGTCCGGCATCTTCCCCGCGCTGTATGCCTCCCATACTATCTTCAAGAGGATGACCGCTATGACCGCGTCTATGTTGACGCAGTAGACGTTCTTGCTGACCTTCCACTCGAAAAGAGACTTTACGAGGTTGTGGTAGAAATCGAGGAAGACGTTGTATACGCCCTTCTCCTCGAATAGCGCTGCTACGAACCTCTCCCTCGGGTCGTAGTTCACGTCCTTGCCCTTGAAGACCGGGTGGTTCACGCAGGGTATCTTCAAGTATTCTATATTCCCGAGCGCCTTCTGGTCCGCCTTGTATTTTGCGTAGCCTTTAGAGTATTCGTCGGCTATGGCCTTCAAGTCGAGCCCGTGCTTCCTGCTCGACGGGTCCTTCAGTCCCTTGCCCGAGAACCTCTCGATGAGGAAAGCGATGGCCTCGTAGCCGTTCCCGCCGTGCGCGAACCCGGTGTGGGTGAGGAAGCCCACGAAACCCTTGTTTATCTGCACCCTGGCCGGGTCCTCGGGGCCGTCCGCGCTCACCGCGCCCTTCGCGCCCTGGGCCGAGATGGTGCCGGGGCCGTTGGAGATGATGAGGCCGAGGAGCATCGAGAACTCGAACCTCTCGGTCTCAGTGGGCTTCCTGCCTATGAGGGCGAGGAAGGCGGCGTCCGTAAAGGACCACTTCTCGACAAGCTCGTCGTTCTTTATGCCGCAGAAGCTGTCCTTCTTGTGCCTGGCTACGTCCACGCTGCACCCGACGAACGAGGAGAAAAGCCTCGAGTACCAGGGAAGCGCCGCAATCGTGACCCTTGATATGTTCCTCTTTACAAGGGACTCCCACCCGAGGGTAGTCCATACGGCAGCGACGAGCGCGTCGGTCGAGGGCTTGCCTTTCGTCGCCTCCTTTACGAATTCTACGAAGACGGACTTGCCGTCCGCGCTTTCAATCCTATTGAGGACGGCCTTTGACGATTTGTCGTCCTTTCCGGCAGTGAGCGCTGCCTTGTCGTCGGCTGAGAGCGCCTTTAGCGCCGCCGAGAAATCGAAATCCCCGTAACCGGACTGCAGCCCCGATGACTGGAACGCCTCAAGGAGTATGTTCGATGCGCGGAGCGCCCCCTTCACCCTGCCTTTTCCGATGATGGATATCGAGGCCGAAAGTACGCTGTTCGGCGAGCTCTCCGCCTCCCTGGCCGCCTGGGCTGCGGCGAGCGCAGGGTCGCCGTCGTGGTTGAGGTGCGCGTTGAACGCGGCGTTCGCAAGCTCGACGCCGTATGCGTCCGGGTACCTTTTTATGAGCGAGAAGACCAGGTTCTCCTCGAGGGAGCGCTTGGAGGAGTCGAGTATGGAGACGTTGTGGACCTTGGTCACCTGGGTAGCCGGGTCCATCATCGAGGCGCCGGAGGCGTCCTTCATGGCCTGCCTCGGGAACTGCGCCCCGATCTGCCTGTTGATGTGTTCTATCTGCTCGTCATACGGCGAAACGGCCCTGACCGCCTGTATGTCAAGCTCTTTGGGGACCTGGACGGATGCGTCGCTCCCGAACCAGCATTTCAATGACAGGTTGCCCTTGGGCTCGAAATCCGACTTAAGGCCGTTCTTCTCCATCACCCTGGTGAGCGCCTCCGGAATGTGCGCGATGTTCGTGACGATCGCGCCCTTCCTGGAAAAGTGCGGGGTCTCTGGCGTGTATATGCCGTCGACGCCGAAATACTCCATGAACCACTTCTCCTTGGCCATCGCGTCGTCGCCCGAGCCCGCGAGGCTCCCTGCGTGTCCGCAGGCCTTGGTGAGCCTGGCCTTCCAGCGGCCCACCACGCACGCGACCGTGGGCTTCTTGATGTCCAGGCCGTGCTCGTAGTAACCGCCCGGCTCCGTGTAAATGACCGCGCCCTTGGACCTTTCGTCGTTATGCAGGGCGTGGAAGAACTCCCTCGGCGAGTAATGGATGTAAACGTCCTTGCCGCTCGATATGGAAGTGGTCGTGCCCCAGCCCTTTGTAAGGAGGTAGACCGCGATGGTGGTAGTGAAGTTGCCGGAGTTGGAGAAGATCGCTATGGAGCCCTTTACGAGCGACTCCTCGGGCTTGTTTCCGCCGAGCGCGCCGCCTATCCTCACCTGGCTCCACGCGTCGGCAACACCCAGGCAGTTGCCGCCGAATACGTCCACGCCGTTCGCCTGGCAGATTGCCCTTATGACCCTGGCGTCCGCGACCGAGACCTTTTCCGTGAGTATCACGACCTTTTTGAGGCCAGGGTTGTGCTTTACGGCCTCGGCGACCCCGTCCTTCACGCCGGAGGGCGGGAGGTATATGACGGCGGTATTGAACTTGTGCCCTGCCTTGAGCCCTTCCTTGACGGAGTTATAGACCGGTATGTTGCCGAGTTTTGTCTCGAGCGTCTGGCCGGATCTCCCGGGCATGGTCCCGAAGACCACGTTCCCGCCGGAGTAGACGTGGCTCACCGGCGTTACCGTCCGGCTTTCGTTGCCGAGTATGTTGAGCACGCAAACGCGGTCCTCGCGCGTGGCTATCTCGCCAAGCGANNGCGACTTGATTCCGACATAATACGGGAAGTCCTTAACGCCTTGCTTGTGCATGTCGCTCACCTTGTCCTGTTTTTTAAAAATCGCTCTTTTTCCTGACCTCTTTGTTGCTGGCGTAAATAAAAATGTTCACATATTCGTATATATGATCCGCCTTTTATTTCCGCCCTTCCTTGATTTCAGAAAAAAGTATCTGATTTTTAGAGGTAGCTTCTGCTTCAGTTACCTCGCCGCTGCCGTCGTCTTCGCTGCTCCGGCCTTCGCCGTCTCCAGGCCGAGGGCCCCGGCTACGAGCGCCCTGCCTTCCCCCTCCATCCACTTGTCGACGTTGAGGGCGTAGTTCACGACCTCGCTCATGGCGCTGTCGTGGCCGAATATCCTGTACGGGATCTTCAGGTTCTCAAGGGTGTCCCTCATGTACGCCATGCCGCGGATGAGGTTCGGCCCCCCCCTGCCTATGACGACATAGAGGGGGGTTGCGCCCTTCGTGTTGAAGTAGTCGCGGAGCGCGTCGGCCATGGCCCTGAAGGTCTCGTATATGTCGGTGTTGTTGGCCTTGCCGCCTATGATGAAGAGGACGTTCGACTGCCTGAGCCAGTACTTGAATACTATCCTCGATATCTGGAACATCTTGTCGTACGGCGGGTTGCCGCCGAAGTCCGAGGATATGGTGGCCCTCTCGCCGAGGAGCTCGGTTACGAGCGCGTTCGCGCCGCCGCCGAAGGTCGGCGCGGTTATCGTGCCCTTGGGGTTCATGACGAATACGTCGCTCTGCCCCTGGTAGGTCCGGAGCTGGTTTATCTCCTGCTCGAACTCGGAGTAGTCCGAGGCGAAGAGGTGGGCCGGGAGGTCGAGCCTCTTCCAGGACGGGTTGTCTATGTCGAAGGAGCACTTGAAATCGCAGGCGACCGGCGAGAGCCTGCCCTTGCCGTTTGGCATCATCCTTATGGGGTTGAGCTCCAGGGTGCTCAGGCCGTAGTTGTTGTAGAGCGTCCAGAGCTTGGGAAGGTTCTGCACGAGCGGGCTTATTATCTCGCCCGGCGCGCCCAGCTCTGTAAGGGCGTTGGATATGTGGAAGCTCTTCAGGCCCGTAAGCGGGTCAAAGGGTATCTCCCGTATCTTGTCCTTTGGGAGCTCCTCTATGTCCATTCCGCCGTGGTGCGTTATGGTCATCATCGGGGCGCGGTAGACGGTCGAGTCGGTGATTGAAAAATAGACCTCGTGCTCGGCGGGCACGCCTCCCTCGAAGGTCACCCCGTCGGCCTTTACCGAGGTGGTACCGAAGGTGTGCTCTATGAAGTAGAGCCGCTCCTTTTCCTTGAGCGCGGTCGCTATGTCCCTGGCCTTTCCTATGAGGCCGGACTTGCCCTTCTTGCCGACCCCGCCCTTGAAGATGGGCTTTATGAAGACCTGACCGCACTTCTTGATGAGGTCCTTTATCTCGTCCACGCTCGCCTCGGGCCCGAGGACCTCGGCGTGCGGGTACTCGACCCTCCCAAGGAGCTTGTGGCCCCAGTAAAGGCCTGTGAGCTGCATAACTACCTCCGTTCTTTGCCGCTTAGGTTGATGGCCGCCCCGAATGGAATAAGACCCGGGGGGCGGCCCGGTATCTAGATCGAGTCGATTATCGCGTTAAGCGTGGCGCTCGGGCGCATCGCCCTGGATGCCTTCTCCGGGTCCGGGCGGTAGTAGCCGCCTATGTCCTGGGGCTTGCCCTGCGCGCCGTTCAGCTCAGCCACTATCCTGGCCTCATTGGCGGCAAGCTCTTTGGCGGGCCCGGCGAAGCGCGCCTTGAGGTCATTGTCCTTTGCCTGCTCTGCCAGTGCCTGGGCCCAGTAGAGGGCGAGGTAGAAGTGGCTGCCGCGGTTGTCGAGCTCGCCGATCTTCCTCGCGGGCGACTTGTTATTGTCCAGTATCTTCCCTATGGCCTGGTCGAGCGTGTCGGCCAGGACCTGGGCCCTGGCGTTCTTCTGCGTATTGGCAAGGTGCTCAAGCGAGACGCCGAGCGCAAGGAACTCGCCGAGGGAGTCCCACCGGAGATACCCTTCCTCGAGGAACTGCTGAACGTGCTTGGGGGCCGAGCCGCCCGCGCCGGTCTCGAAAAGGCCTCCGCCGTCCATGAGCGGGACTATGGAGAGCATCTTCGCGGACGTGCCGAGCTCGAGTATGGGGAAAAGGTCGGTAAGGTAGTCGCGGAGCACGTTCCC